>JAKLKF010000041.1 GCA_023150805.1 Myxococcota bacterium
GACGGCGATGGCTACACGGTCGCCGAAGGAGACTGCGACGACACCGACGACAGCAGCTACCCGGGTGGCACCGAGGACGACGACCTCGCCGACAACGACTGCGACGGGCTGGTGGACGAAGACTTCGTCGAGGACGGCGACGTGCTCATCACCGAGATCATGGTCGACCCCTCCAAGGTCAGCGACGCCTACGGCGAGTGGTTCGAGCTGCAGAACCTCTCGGGCCGCGCCATCGACCTGGTCGGCTGGGAGATCCGCTCGGACGACGGCGACACGCTGACCATCACCGAGAGCCTGGTGGTCGAGCACGACGACTACGTGGTGCTCGGCGTCGAAGACGACACCTCGATCAACGGCGGCGCCAACGTCGACTACCTGTACGACCGCGACGACTTCTCGCTGTCCAACGACTCCGACGCGCTCTTCGTCTACGTGCTCGACGCCGTCGTGAGCGAGGTCGAGTACACCTCGTCCTGGCCGCTCACCACGGGCTACTCGCTCAACCTGGACGACAAGTTCGGCAACGCCTCCACCGTCAGCGACGTCGACTACTGGTGCGAGGCCCGGCGCACCTACGGCTCGGGCGACTACGGCACCCCCGGCTCCTCGAACTCCTGGTGCACCCACCTGGACCACGACGGCGACGGCGTGACCGTGGACGACGGCGACTGCAACGACAACAGCGCGGCCGCCTACCCCGGCGCTGACGACCTGTGGGACGGCATCGACAACGACTGTGACGACCTGGTCGACAACACCTCGGTCGACCACGCGACCGGCTACCTCGACGGCGTGGACACCGACTACCTGGGCTGGCAGAGCTCCCTGTCCACCGGCGACTTCGACGGCGACGGGCAGATCGACGTCGCGGTGGGCGGCACCTACATCAACAGCTCGGGCACCGGCGGCATGTACGTCGTCGACGGCAGCGACTTCGCGTCCTGGGCCGGCGACGCCGAGGACTATGCCGAGTCCGACCTGGATGGCACCGGCTACTACGGCTACTTCGGCACCCTGGACCAGGAGCAGGGCGACATCGACGGCGACGGTGTGACCGACCTGGTCGTCGGCGGCACCGACTACTACTACGGCCCGTACTACGGAAACGTCGCCGCGGGCATCTGGCTGGGCGGCGCCTTCCCCGCCGACGCCGAGTCCGACGAAGCCGACATCCTGTTCCAGGGTGCCCAGAGCTTCTACTACTACACCAAGCTGCTGAGCAGCTCCGACTTCGACGGCGACGGCGCCGCCGACATCTTCTACGGCGACTACTACGGCTACAGCAGCAGCAACCGCTACGGCTACGTGCACTACTTCAGCGGCGCCGACCTGGTCTCCGGCACGACCTACGAGCTGGCCGACGACTCCGACGCCATCTTCTACGGCAACAACAACAACGACTACCTGGGCTACGCCTTCGGCGGCGGCGACATCAACGGCGACGGCTACGACGAGATCGCCGTCGCGGCGTCGGGCGCGGACGATGGCGCCGTCGACGGAGGTGCGGTCTACCTGGTGCGTGGCCGCGGCACCTTCTCGGGCGAGGGCAACGTGAGCTTCGTGGCCTACGCCAGCGTGGTCGGCGCCAACGAGGACGATCGCCTCGGCCGCCACGGGCAGCCGCAGCTCGCCGACTTCGACGGGGACGGCAACCTGGACCTGGCCGTCGCGGCGCCCGACGCCTCCGAGTCCGCCGGACAGGCCTACATCTTCTACACGGCCAGCGCGCTGTCCGGGGAGACCAGCACCGCCGAGGCGGACGTGACCATCACCGGCACGGGCCCCGAGTACTTCGGCATGGCCCTGGCCAGCGGCGACCTGGACGGCGACGGCCAGGCCGACCTGGTGGTCGGCGCGCCCGACTCCCGCACCTACGACGAGACCCCCAACGAGGCGGGCCTGGTCTACTACTTCGCGGGCAGCGACCTCGCGGCGGGCGACTGGTCGGCCGAGGACGCTTCGGCGTCGGTCAGCTCCAGCTCGGCCACCATGTTCGGCATCTCGCTGGCCGTGGCCGACATCTCCGGCGACGGCCAGGACGACCTGCTCGCGGCTGCTCCCTGGTACGGGGGGACCGAGGGCCGGGTCTACCTGTTCGTGACCCCCTGAGCGCCGCGGAGCCGGCCGCGCCGTCCGCCGGGGGCGAGGCCCCCGCTCGGCTGCACCTGGTCGACGGCACCTTCGAGCTGTACCGCGCCCACTTCTCGCCGCGACCGGGCCACCAGGACCCGGCCGGGCGCGACCGGAAGGCGACCGTCGGCGTGGTCGCCTCGCTCCTCGCCCTGCTCGAGGATCGCGCGGAGGCCGTCACCCACCTGGCGGTCGCCTTCGACCACCCGATCCGCAGCTTCCGCAACGACCTCTTCGCCGGCTACAAGTCCGACGAGGGGGTGCCGCCCGAGCTGCGTGAACAGTTCGGCCCGGTGGAGCAGGCGGTGAGCGCCCTGGGCGTGACGGTGTGGTCGATGGATCGCTGGGAGGCCGACGACGCGCTGGGCACCGCGGCGGTGCGCTTCGCCGACCAGGTCGGCCAGGTGCGGATCATGACGCCCGACAAGGACCTGGGCCAGGTCGTCCGGGGCCAGCGGATCGTCCAGGTCGACCGCATCCGGGGCGCCGTCCTGGACGAGGCGGCCGTGCGGGAGCGCCGCGGCGTGGGGCCCGAGAGCATCCCGGACCTGCTGGCGCTGGTCGGGGACAGCGCCGACGGCATCCCCGGCCTGCCCGGCTGGGGCGAGCGCTCGACGGCGGCCGTGCTGGCCCGGTGGGGCCACATCGACGCCATCCCCGACGACCCCGAGGCCTGGCAGGTGAAGGTGCGCGGCGCCGCCCGCCTGGCCGAGGTGCTGGCCGCGGGGAGGGAGCAGGCGCGCCTCTACCGCACCCTGGCGACCCTGGTCACCGACGTGCCGCTGGCGCAGGACCTGGACGACCTGCGCTGGCGAGGGGTGGACCCGTCCGCCTGGACCACCTGGTGCGCCGCCGCCGGCGCCCCCCGCAGCCTGCGGGAGAGGGGCCTGCGCTACGCCCGGGCGTAGCGGGGGGCCGGCCAGGTCACGACCAGGCCGGCGTCGACCAGGCGCGACCAGGAGGCGGGGTCGGCGGCGCGGCCCTCGGCGACGGCCTCCAACGCGTCAGCCAGGGCCTGGTCGAGCACCAGCACGCGTGGCTCGCCCGACAGCCAGGCGACGGCCACCTCGACCCGGCCCTGCTCGTCCCAGCGATCGCAGCCCTCCAGGTCCTCGGGGTCGAGCACGTCCGCGGCCAGCCAGGACCGGCGCAGGGTGTGGTTCCACCGGCACACGCCCTCTCCCGGCTCCACCGGGGCCTCGGGCACGACCGCGAAGAGCTCGGCCTCGTCGTCGCGGCGCGGCAGGTCGCGCACCAGCGCCTCCAGCGCCACCAGGTCGGCGTCGGCCCCCCCCTCCTCCTCCCACCACGCGGCGAAGCGCCGGCCCAGGCTGCCGGCGCGGTCGAAGGCCGGCGAGGCGACGAAGCGCCAGGCCGTGTCCTCGGGCTCGCGCATCGCCGCCCAGGAGTCCGGCAGCGCGTCGGCCAGGCCCTCCAGCACCTGGTCCAGGCCGGCGTCGACCTGGGCCTCGGCCGAGAGCCAGCGCGTGCCCAGGGCGCCCAGCGCGCCCAGCAGCTCGCCGGGAAGGTGGGCCGCGGCGGCGTCGGACGCGGCGAGCAGGCGGCCCATCGCCCGCGTCGCCTCCTCGGGGCCGCCCCCGTGGCGCAGGCGCTCCGCGACCTCGGCCAGCGCGTCGATCTCGGGCAGCAGCGCGTCCTCGCCGGGCCCCTCGCCGGCGTGCTCCAGCAGGAGCAGCGCCCGGTAGCCCAGGTCCTGCAGCGCCTTGCGCGCCCGCAGGCGTCGCAGCGTGGAGAGGTCGACCTCGATGGCCCCGCTGCACAGGTCGTGGCAGGTGCGCGCGACCCGCGCGGCCAGCGCGGCCGGGTCGGGCTCGTGGTCCACGCCGGCGACGCAGAAGCGCTCCACCCACGCGCCGAAGGACCAGGCCGTCAGGCGGTTCCAGTGGCCCAGCAGGTAGCCCTCGGCGTCGCTGCTGGCGTCCAGGCCCGGCCGCGGGGTGCGCACCCGCTCGCCGCGCTCCAGCTCGTGCAGGCAGGCCGCCCACTCGGTCGCCAGGTGCTCGGCGGCCCCGGCGGCCGTGCGCAGCGCCTCCTCCCGCAGCGCGGCCCGGTCCACCTCCCAGAAGGGCCGCTGCCCGGCCGCCTCGCAGTCCCGGCACAGCTCGCGGGTCGGCGGCTGGTCGGCGTGCCGCGCGCAGCGGGGGCGCAGCAGCTCGTCCAGCCCGTACCAGTGGATGATCGGCACCAGCTCGGCCAGGCGGCCGCCCAGGTACAGCTCGAAGCGCGTCAGCCCGGGGTGCCAGCACCAGCCGGCGACCCCGTGCAGCAGCTCGTGGCTGCGCCACTTGGCGCGGTGGTTCGGGTTGAAGGGGCTGTGCGGGTCGTCCTGGAAGAAGCTGAAGTACTTGGGCTCCTCCAGCACGCCGTCGCGCCAGGCGGGCACGGTGCCCCCGGCCCACACCGCCACCTCGGGCTCCAGCCCCTCGGGCATGGGCAGGCGCACCCGCAGCTCGTGGTGGGTGAAGGCCCGGCCGACGCGCGCGGCCAGCAGCCCCGCCCGCGCGGCCGCCGGCGTGGCCAGCAGGTCGACCGTCGGGCAGCCCAGCTCGCCGAGGATCGGCTCCAGGCCCGGCCCGGGCCGGGCCGCGATCAGCGCGTCGACCAGCGGCTCGGGGCGAGGGAGAAGGCGGCCGGGATCGGTCGGGACCTCGCCCGGGGCGAGGGGGGGCAGCAGGTCGGGCAGGTCGAGCAGGTGGGCCATGCCCGCCGGGCTAATCCGTGCGACCCACGGCCGCGTTAGTCACGCCACCTCCCCCCCTGCCCCGGAGGCGCGCGTGCCTCGCGACCTCGTGCTGTCGACCACGGTCAACGGCGAGCCGGTCCGGCTCCTCATCCCCGCCCACCGCTCGCTGCTCGACCTGCTGCGCGAGGACCTGGGCCTCACCGGCAGCAAGCACGGCTGCGACGTGGGCGACTGCGGCGCCTGCACCGTGCACCTCGACGGCCAGCCCCGGCTGGCCTGCATCACCCTGGCCGCCGAGGTCCAGGGCCGCCGGGTCACCACCATCGAGGGCATGGCCCCGGGCGGCGTGCTGCACCCCGTCCAGGACGCGCTGCACCGCCACGTCGGCGCGCAGTGCGGCTACTGCACGCCCGGCATCGTCATGTCGCTGTCGGCCCTGATGCAGGAGCGGCAGGGCGAGGAGATCGACGACGCCGCGCTCAAGGAGGCGCTGGGCGCGAACATCTGCCGCTGCACCGGCTACACCAAGATCCTCGCCGCCGCGCACGACGCCATCAAGAGCGGCGAGCGCCAGACCGGCCGCGCGGCCGGGCGGGAGGCGTGATGGACGACCGCAAGGCCGAGCTGGAGCGCCGCATCGCCGAGCGCATGGCCGCCCGGGCGGCCAAGGAGCAGGCGGCCCAGGCCGAGGAGCCGCTGGAGCGCACCGCCGCTGACGTCACCGATCCCAGCACCTACCTGGGGCCGGCCGACACCCGCGCCCGCAAGCCCGCCGAGGGCGGCATCGTCGGCGGCGGCGGCCGGGGCAAGGTCGACGGCCTGGCCAAGATCACCGGCAAGGCCATCTTCGCCGACGACCTCAAGCTGCCGCGCATGGCCCACGTCAAGGTGCTGCGCAGCCCCCACCCCCACGCCCGCATCGTCAGCGTCGACACCACCGACGCCCAGGCGATGGACGGCGTGCTGGCGGTGGTCCTGGGCGAGGAGCTGCCGGCCCGCCACGGCGCCATCCCCGTCGCCCAGGACGAGACGGCCCTGGCCATCGGCAAGGTGCGCTACGTCGGCGAGCCGGTCGCCGCCGTCTGCGCCGTGACCGAGGAGGTGGCGTGGGAGGCCTGCCGGCGGATCAAGGTCGTCTACGAGCTGCTGGAGCCGGTGCTCACCATCGAGGACGCGCTGGACCCGGCCAAGCCGGTCATCCACGACTGGCGCCGCAAGGGCGGAAACGTCCTGCGCAGCGTGCAGCAGGCCTACGGTGACGTCGACGCCGCCTTCGAGAAGTCCGACCTGGTGCTGGAGCAGGAGTACGAGTACCCCGGCAGCACCCACGTCCCGCTCGAGGCCCACTGTGCGGTCGCCGCCCCCCAGGACGGGGGCCGCCTGACCATCTGGTCGAGCACGCAGAACCCGCACTACATGCACCGCACGCTGGCCCGTGTGCTGGAGATGGACCAGTCCGCCATCCGCCTGATCAAGCCCGACGTGGGCGCGGGCTACGGCGGCAAGTGCGACACCTTCTGTTCGGACATCCTCTCGGCCTACCTGGCCCGCAAGCTGCACCGCCCGGTGAAGATGGCGATGGAACGGGAAGAGGTCTTCTACGCCCACCGCGGCCGCCATCGCACGCGCATGTGGCTGAAGATGGGCATGATGAAGGACGGCACCGTCACGGCCATCGACTTCAAGGCCTGGGCCGACGGCGGCGCCTACAGCAGCTACGGCGTGGTCACGTCCTACTACCTGGGCGTGTTCATGCCCCTGCCCTATCGCCTGGAGCACTACCGCTTCAGCTCGACCCGACTGTACACGAACCACCCGCCGGCCGGCCCCAAGCGCGGCCACGGCGCGATCCAGCCCCGCTTCGCGCTGGAGGTGCACCTGGACCGCATGGCCCGCCAGCTCGGCCTGGAGCCGGCCGACGTGCGGGTGAAGAACATGTTCGGACCCGACTCGGTCACCGTCAACGGCCTGCGCATCACCAGCATGGGCCTGGGCGAGTGCCTGGAGCACGTCCGCCGGGCCAGCGGCTACGACGACAAGGTCAACCAGCCGGGCGACGGCCCGGTCAAGCGGGGGGTCGGCCTGGCCGCCAGCGCCTACATGTGCGGCGCCCTGCACCCGATCTACCAGACCGACACGCCCCACAGCGGCGTGCAGGTCAAGATCGACCGCTCCGGCCGTGTGACGATCTTCACCGGCACCGCCGACTGCGGCCAGGGCAGCAACCACATGGTCGCCACCGTCGTCGCCGAGCGCCTGGGCATCACCCCCGAGGACTGCACGGTGATCGAGGCCGACAGCGATCTGTGCCCGGTGGACCTGGGCTCGTACAGCTCGCGGGTCACCTTCATGGCCGGCAACGCCGCCCTGCACGCCGCCGAGCGCCTCCGCGAGCAGCTCGTCGCCGCCGCCGCCGACAAGCTGGGCGTCGCCCCCGGCGACGTGGTCTGCTGCGAGCGCAGCTACACCGCCGGTGACCAGACGCTGGCGTGGACGGACGTGATCGAGCTGGCCGAGAGCCGCTTCGGCACGCTGGGCGCCACCGGCAGCTACCGCCCGCCCAAGATCGGCAGCCGCTTCCGCCGCCAGAGCGTCGGCCCCTCGCCGGCCTACAGCTTCACCGCCCAGGTGGCCGAGGTCAGCGTCGACGAGGAGACGGGCATCGTCACCGTCCACGAGATGTGGGCCGCCCACGATCTCGGGCGCACCCTGCACCGCGAGATCGCCGAGGGACAGATCGAGGGCTGCGTCTACATGGGCGTCGGCGAGGCGATGACCGAGGACCAGGTCTACCGCGACGGGGTCATGCGGACGCCCAGCCTGCTGGAGTACCGCGTGCCGACCGTGTACGACACGCCCGAGATCCACGCCATCCTGGTCGAGTCGCACGACCCCGAGGGACCGTACGGCGCCAAGGAGTGCGGCGAGGGACCCCAGCTCTCGACCGTTCCGGCCATCGCCAACGCGATCCACGACGCCAGCGGCATCTGGCTCACCCACCCGCCCTTCACCCCCGAGCGGGTGCTCAAGGCCCTGCGCCAGCGCGACCAGCAGCGGTCGGCGTCCTCCTCCTCCTCCTCCTCCGGCCAGTAGGAGCGCCCCGTGCTTCCCCTGCCTCCCTTCTCCGTCGAAGCGCCCGACCGCCTGGAGCCGGTGCTGGCCATGGCCGGCCAGCACGGCGTGCGGCTGCTGGCCGGCGGCACCGACCTGCTGCCCAGCATGAAGCACCGACTGTTCACGCCCGCGACGGTCGTCCGCCTGTCCGGGGTGCCCGAGCTGGCCGGCATCCGGGCCACCGCCGACGGCGGCCTGCGCATCGGCGCCATGGCCACGCTCAAGCAGGTGCGCCAGGACGCGCGGGTGCGCCAGGGCTGGCCGGCCCTGGCCCAGGCCTGCGCGACCATCGCCACCAGCACCATCCAGGCGATGGGCACGCTGGGCGGCAACGTGATGCTGGACACGCGCTGCCTGTTCTACAACCAGCCGGCCGGCTGGCGGGAGAGCATCGGCGGCTGCCTGAAGGCCCAGGGGACGGTGTGTCACGTCGCCCCCAAGGGCAAGGGCTGCTACGCCACCCAGAGCAGCGACACGGTGCCCGCCCTCATCCTGTACGGCGCCGAGCTCGAGCTTCACAGCCGCCGCGGCGTGCGCCTGGCGCCGCTGGCCGACGTCTTCGGCACGGACGGTCGCCAGTGGCTGACCCTGCACCCCGACGAGGTGCTGGCCGCCGTCGTCCTGCCGCCTCCCGGGGCCATGGTCGTGCACCGCAAGGTCCGGGCGCGGGGTGCCATCGACTACGGGCTGCTCCTGGTGGCCGTCCAGCGCCACGGCAAGGGCGGCCGTGCCGTCGTGAGCGCGCTCGGCCCGGCCCCGGTGATGGTCCAGGCCGAAGACCTGGCCGACCTGCCCCAGGCCGCCTGGAAGGCCAGCATGCCTCTGTCCACGCACGCCTGGTCCAGCACCTGGCGCAAGCACATGGTCCGGGTCGAGGTGCAACGGGCCGTGGCCGAGCTGTCCTCCCCCCACCTCGCCGCCGGCTGAGCCCCCATGAGCGCCGAGCCGCTGACCGCCCCCATCTCGCCGGCCGACGTGGCCCGCTGGGCCTTCTGGGGCCCCTTCCGCGACGCGCTGGACCCCCGCCGCCCCGGCATGGTCCGGGCCCTGCACCGCGGCTGGCGCCTGCAGCACCTGGCCGCCCGCGGCGGCCGCGTCCTGATGGAGGACGAGCTGCGCCGCTGCTTCGGCGACCGCTTCGACGACCCGGGCTACCAGGACCTGGTCGCCGACGCCTACCGCTGCGCCTGGCGCGTGCACCTCGAAGAGCTGCTGCTGGGCAAGGTCGGCCCCGACACGGTCGAGCAGTACATCCGCTTCGAGGGACGGGAGAACCTGGACCGTGCCCTGGCGCCCGGCAAGGGCGTGGTGTGGACCTACCCCCACGCCGGCGCCGTCATGATGATGCTCGCCTGGCTCGCCCACAACGGCTACCGCTACGTCCAGTACGCCGCCCGCGGCCTGCCCCCGCCCGAGGTCGCCGCCGCCAACCCGGCGCTGATGGCGACCAACCGCCTGCGGGAGAAGGTCCGCAAGGTCCGCGAGGACAACGAGGACAAGGTGCCCTGCACCTACCTCACCATGGACAGTCCCACCCGCGAGCTCTACCGCCGCCTGGCCGACAACGAGCTGGTGGGCATCGCCTTCGACGGCCGCGCCGCCGCCAAGTTCTTCGTCCACCCCCTGCTGGGCCGGCCGGCCGTGCTCTCCTCGGGCCCCTACCGCCTGGCGGTCAGCACCAAGGCCGCCGTCGTGCCGGCCTTCTGCCTGACCCCCAAGGAGGGCCCCGCCATCTGCAAGGTCGGGGAGCCCATCTTCCCGGGGAAGGACTGGCGCGAGGTGGCCGAGGAGGTGCTGCGGGTGGAGGAGGCCTGGCTGCGCGAGCACCCCAGCGAGTACGGCATCTGGCTGCTGCACTGCCGCCGCCGCGCCGGGATGGACGATCACCCGCTGTACGGCGACTCGGCGCCGGACGAGCGCTGGAAGCGGTGGGAGCGGGAGTAGCCGCCTGGCTGTGGTGGGCCTGCGCCGGCTCGCCCGACACCGGGCCCGGCGCCCGGGTCGACGGGGGCGCGACGGACGGCGGGACGCTGGACGGTGGGACGGCGGACTGGCCCCTGTCGTGGGGGGACGATCCCTGCAAGGGCTGGTCGGTGGCCTCCTCCCCCTACGGCGACACCGTCCAGACCTGGACAGAGCAGGGCCCCCACCCCACGGGCCAGCTCGTCGTCGTCGGCAGCTCCTCGATCCGCCGCTGGGAGGGCGCCTTCCGCTCGCTCGCCCCCTGGGGCGTCGTCCAGCGCGGCTTCGGCGGCGCCCGCATGTGGGAGGTCGCCGGCTACGCGCCCGAGCTGATCCGCCCCCACGCGCCCGCTGGCGTGCTCTTCTTCGCCGGCACCAACGACATCGCCGACGGCTCCAGCGTCGACGCCGTCGTGCTGGCCTGGCGCTGCGCCGTCGAGCAGGTCTGGCAGGACCTGGGCGCCGTCCCGACCTGGTTCCCCCACCCCATCGCGCTGGAAGCAGTGGGAGACGGCCAGGGCCGTGAACGAGGCCGTCCAGGCCCTGTCCGCCGACCACCCGGGCCTGCACTACATCGACGTGCCCGCCGCCTTCCTGGCCACCGGCAGCCCCCCCGACACCTCGCTCTTCGTCGAGGACCAGCTCCACCTGTCCGCGGCGGGCTACGCCTTGTGGACCGAGGTCGTGACCGCGGCCCTCGCCGGCCAGCCCGCGCGGGCGGTCGCGACCGGCGGCGGACTCTCGGCAGGCGAGCGGGTCCTCGTCGACCTGGGGCCGTCCAACGCCGAGGACGGCACCCGCACCACCGGTGTGGTCGATGGCCTGCACTGGAACGCCTGGCACGAGGTCGTGGGAGAGGCGCAGATCCTGCCCGGCGAGCGCCTGGCCCCTCTGTTCACCACCACCGGCGCCGACAGCGGCCTGGCCCTGGTGGTCACCGGCGGCTTCCGCAGCAACGGCCTGCAGAACGGCGGCCTGCAGGACCCCGACCCGGCCCTGCTGGGCGACCTGGCCGTCCCCACCGCCACCCAGGACTACTTCTACACCACCGGCCCCGACGACCCCGGCGGCCTGGCGCTCACCGGCCTGGACCCGGCCCGCCGCTACACCCTGCGCCTGCTGGCCAGCCGCGAGTGGGCCGACGAGACGCGGGTGACCCGCTTCACCGCGCACGGCGGCGAGGGCGCCCTGAGCGGGACCGTGACCACCTCGGGCCGGGGCATCGGACACGACGGCGGGGATGGAAATGACAGCGTCGTCCTGGAGCTGCCCGCGATCCTGCCCGACGCCTGGGGGCAGGTGCACCTGGACGTGGAGATCGAGGCGGGCAGCTACGGGTATGTGAACGTGGTGGAGGTGGTGGGGTTGTGAGGGGGTGGGGCGGGGGATCGCACAGTGCGCAGAGGACGCAGGGGTCGCGAGGGGGCAGGTCCCATGGTGCGTCACACCCTCCCCCTCACCCGCCGCTGCGCGGCACCCTCTCCCCCTCCGGGGGCGAGGGAACGGGGGGTCTGGGCTCTCTGTGGGCGGTCTGGTGTGGGGCGCGGATGGCAGAATGCCGCACCAAAGTGGGCGCCGCCGGTGGCCGCCGTGCTATCCTGTCGGGGGACAGCGAGGCGCTGTTCGGCTCGCCGAGTCCCGATGGAGGTCGTGATGACGAACCAGAACCTGTTGCGGGGGGGGGGGGGAAGCTCCTCCTCGTCCTGAGCGCTACGCCCATCTTCGCTGGCTTCGGTGACTGCGGAGGCAAGGACCTCGGCGGCCCGGGCTACGAGGGCTGCGCCTACGACACCATGATCACGGGGGACCACGTGGGCTACGGCAACTACGCCGACTCCACCGCCAGCGAGGGGCCCGAGGTGCAGTGCAGCTACGTGCACGCCGACGATGAGCACGTCGTCATGGACGCCCTGGAGTTCCTGGGCTTCGACGCCGAGCCGAAGTCGGTGGCCATCCAGGTGCCCCACGTGTCGGCCGGGGCCAAGAACCCGGTGGAGGGCTCCCACTATGTGGAAGGCACCGACTGGTACGCCGACTACAGCGCCGCCCTGCCCAACACCGCCCAGGACTACTCGGGCACCTGGTACGGCTACATGAGCGAGGTCCAGGCTGACGGCAGCCCCGCCGACCAGACCACCTACAACTCTGGCTTCTACTACGAGTGGGGGGTCTCGGCCTCGTCCAGTCGGGGCACGGATGTCTTCAGCGCCTATGGCACCTTCGGCACGTGGACCGGCGAGTACGAGCTGGCCGCCCACCCCAACCAGGCGGCGTCGAACGACGGCGTGCGCATGTTCCCCATCCTGCTGGACGGCGACATCGGCTTCGGCACCCTCACCAGCCTGACCGTGCTCGACCCCGGCGACGGCCAGGCCCTCACCATCGGCGGGGCCACCTACACGCTGGCCACCGGCGCGACGATCCCGCTGTTCAACGTGGGGCTGGGCAGCCCGATGTACGTGGTGATGGACCCGGCCGGCACCGGTGAGACCCCGCGCCTGCAGATCAACGGCAACACCCCGACGGGCTGGACGCCGTGGGCCCACGTGGGCAAGGCCTACACCCTGCCCACCGCCCTGGCGGCTGCAGTGGCGGCCACCACCGGCGACCAGATCTGGATCGTCCGCGACTACCTCCGCGGCATCAACCTGGAGGCGGTCGGCAGCGGCTACTCCCTGGGCGCGCGCTACACCTCGACGGCACGCACCGACTTCGTGTTGCACCTGTCCCAGGGCTGGACGGTGGAGGGCACCGTCACCAACCGCTCGCCGAACAGCATCACGGTCCAGTTGACCGAGATCTCCGGCTTCCCCGTCAGCAACCTGGAAGGAACATGGACCTTCGCCGCGCTGTAGCGGCCGGTCTCGTCCTGGCTTCCGGCTGCAGTCCGATCCCGGACCTGTGGCCGGAAGCCGCCGAGGCATGCCAGGAGATCGACCAGACCTGCCAGGACAAGCTGGCGGAGCACTTCGGCTCGGAGATCCAGGATGAGCTGGTCGAGGGCATCTACCTGCGGGGCGTGCGATGGATGGTGCGCTGGGACATCGACGCGGCCCAGGTGGACCACTTCGACCGCGCGCCGGGCGAGGGCCTGACCCAGCGGGTGTACAACTACCTGGCACACAAGGTGCGGAGGAGCGTGGATGGGGACATGGACGATCTGGTGGACGTCGACATCCGCGGTCACACCGCCTACGCAGGGGTTCCGCTCTACTACAACGGCCTCCCCGACGACCCCTATTGCTGCGGTTCGATTCCCAAGTACCTTCTCGACGACATCCTCTACCCTGACAAGGACGCCATGATCGACATCTTCGGCGCGGCCTTCGACGCGTGTGTCGAGGGCGTCCCCGAGGAGTTCGACGGAGAGTGCTTCTCGTGGTGGGGCTTCTCGGAGCACTACGACTACGACGGGTGGGAGGAGTAGGGGATGCGAGGTCCGGCACCTCGGAGCGTCACACCCTCCCCCTCACCCGCCGCTGCGCGGCACCCTCTCCCCCTCCGGGGGCGAGGGAACGGGGGGTCTGGCCTCCCTCCTCGCACATCGGCCCCTCTTCCCCCTCTTCCCCCTCTTTCCCCTCTTTCCCCTCTTTCCCCTCCTCCCCCTCCTCGCCGCCCCCTTGGCGTCATGGCCCCTTGGCGTCCTTGGCGATTCGTCCTCGAAGGCCCGTCACACCAGCCCCTCCCCCTCCTCAGCCCGCGCAAGCCAGCCCCACCCCCTCCACCTCCAGCTCGACCGTCTCTCGCACGACGCCGCTCATCGGGTCGACCACCCACAAGGCACCCTCGACCAGCACTCCCAGGCTGCCATCCGGCATCCCAGCCAGGCCGCGCACCTCGGACAGCTCCACCACGGACAGCCGCCGCTCTCCCCCTGTGGCCAACTCGATCGCAACCAGCGCGCCGTCCTCGGCCCACCATGCCTGGCCCATCAGGATGGTGCCAGGAGACGCCTGGTCTGCCCACACGCCGGTCAGGTTCGATCCCGATCCGCACTGCATGTCGGCCCAGCTCTCGTAGGCGTAGACGATGTCGGGGTCCAGGCCGGCCCAGGCGCTGCCGGGGACCAGCAGCGCCAGCGCGCCGTCGTGCAGGGTGGCCTGGGGCCACAGCCAGGCGCGCTGCGTGGCGCCGTCGGCGAGATCGACGCGGGCGAGCGCCCCCCACGCGCCGATGCCGAGCAGGGCGTGGCCGCCGGACCAGGCGATGGTGGCGCCCGAGGGGGGGGCGGGGAGCGCCTGGACGGTGCAGGTGTGACCCTCCAGGTCGAAAGCGACCAGCGCGTCCTCGGTGGCGGTCAGGCAGGCGACCGCACCCAGCCCGGGACACTCCAAGACGCCCAGGGTGGCGGGGCCGAGCGCGGCCTCGTCCAGGGGGCGCTCGCAGTCGGGCCAGCCGCCGGTGCCGGGCCAGGCATCCAGGTCGGAGAGGGTCAAGGTCAGCGCGCCACTGTCGGGCCAGGGACCCGCCGTGCCGTGCCACGACGCCGCCTCTCCCACGGCCGCCTCGACGGCCTGGCGCTGGTCGTACAGCAGGGGGTGGTCCAGCGTGGTGGCGACGGCGTCGGCGACCACCTCGGTCACGTCCGCCACGGTGCCGCGGCTGTCTGTGACCGACCAGCGCACATCCCGGCCGATCAGCACCAGGTGCGTGGGCTGGGCCAGGTCCACCCGCAGGTCCACGGTGCCCGGCCCCTGGACGGAGACGATGCGCACGGCCTGGTCGGCGGGCAGGGTGAAGTGCACCTGCTGCACGGTGGCGCCGGTCAACGTGACGGGGCCGGCGGTCTCCACCTCGCCGTCGCAGTCGCTGTCGGTCTCGTCCGTCCAGTCCTCCAGGGCGCCGGGCCAGGCGCTGGGATCGTCGTCGTCGCAGTCCTGGTCGTTGTCGACGAAGCCCGCGGGGGCGGCGCAGGCCTCGACCTGGCCGGCGGGATCCCCGAAGCCGTCTCCGTCCAGGTCGAGCCACCAGTCGTAGACGGGCAGGCCCTCGTCGATCTCCTCGTCGCAGTCCTGGTCGAGCTGATCGCACAGCTCGGCGGCGTCGGGGTGCACGGTGGGGTCCAGGTCGTCGCAGTCGGTGCCCCGGGTGACCCAGCCCTCCATCTCCATGCAGGTGACGAGCTGCCCGGCGGCCTCGCCGAAGCCGTCTCCGTCCAGGTCGGGGTACCAGGCGGCGGTGGGCAGCCCCTCGTCGGCGCGGGCGTCGCAGTCGTCATCCTGCTGGTTGCACAGCTCCTCGGCGTCGGGGTGCACGGCGGGGTCGGCGTCGTCGCAGTCCTCGCCCCGGGGCCAGCCATCGTCGTCGGCATCGACCGCCGCCGGGCCCGTGTCGTCGGCAGAGGCGCCCTTGTCCCCACAGGCGATGAGGACCAGGGGCAGCAGGGCGAGGGGGAGCACCATAGAGGCAGCTTAGCCCCGGGAGCGCGCCATGACCGAGCTGCAAGTCCCCACCGCCCACAGCAAGGACCGCGTGAAGACGCCGGTGCCCGACAAGGTCGACGTGGCCATCATCGGCGCGGGGCTGGGCGGGCTGATGGCCGGCGCCCGGCTGGCCCGGGCCGGCAAGAAGGTGGCCGTCTTCGACGGGCACTACGTCGCCGGCGGCTGCGCGACCATGTTCCACCGCACCACCCGAGACGGGCGCTACCAGTTCGACATCGGCCTGCACTACGTGGGCGACTGCGGGCCCGGCGGGAAGATCCCGACCCTGCTGGAAGAGGTCGGCGTGCAGGTCGAGTTCCTGCCGATGGACGCGGACGGCTTCGACACCATCGTGCTGCCCGGGCTGACCTTCCCCATCCCCGCCGACCGCGAGCGCTACCGCGACCGGCTGGTCGAGCACTTCCCGCGCGAGGTCAAGGGCATCGACCGCTACGTGCGGCTGCTGGGCGAGGTGGACGTCATGGCCAAGGTCATGGACTCCGACCGCAAGGGCCTGGGCACGGTGCTGTGGAACGTGGCGACCAAGGCCCGGCTGCTGCCGCGCTACCAGAAGGTGACCATGGCCCAGGTGCTCGACGACTGCACCCAGGACCCGGTCCTGCGGGCGGTGATCCTGGGGCAGTCGGGCGACTACGGGCTGCCGCCCAGCCGGGTGAGCGCCCTGCTGCACATGGGGCTGGCCAACCACTACTTCAAGGGGGCCTGGTACCCGCGAGGTGGTGGGCAGGTGATCGCCGACCGGCTGGCCGAGGTGATCGAGGCCCACGGCGGCAGCGTCTGCCTGCGGCGGCCCATCGACCGGATCCTGGTGCAGGACGGGCGGGCCTGCGGGGTGCGGGTCGCGCCGATGCGCCAGGACCCGCAGCAGGTGCTGGCCGGCGCGGTCATCAGCAACGCCGACCTGCGCCACACCTTCCAGGAGCTGCTGCCCGAGCGGCACCTGCCGCCGGAGTGGTACCGCAAGAGCCGCAACTTCCAGATGGGCGGGGCGATCTTCATCACCTGCCTGGGCATCCAGGGCGACCTGCGGCAGCTCGGGATGCAGACCCGCAACTACTGGTGCTTCGACACGACGGACATGGAGGCGGTGTACGGGGACATCGCCCGGGGGCGCCTGGATCCGCGCGGGGTCTACATCACCAGCGCCAGCCTGAAGGACCCCGACAGCCACGGCCACACGCCGCCCGGCGTGATGGGGGTCGAGGTGATGGCCCTGGCGCCGGGGCGGCCGGAGGCCTGGGGGGTGACGCAGGAGGAGGTCAAGAGCGGCGCCTACCGGGACAAGCCCGAGTACCTGGCCCACAAGGAGCGCATGGAGGAGGCGCTGATCGCGCGCCTGGACCAGCAGTTCCCCGGCTGCGCCGCGCGGGTGGTGTTCCGCGAGAGCGCCTCGCCGGTGACGCACACCCGGTTCACCCGGGCGGCCGAGGGCACGGGCTACGGCCTGGCGGCGACGCCGGAGCAGTTCATGAAGGGCCGGCCGGGCTACCGCGGGCCGATCCCGGGGCTGTACCTGGCCGGGGCCAGCACGCGGGCGGGGCACGGCATCGTCGGCGCCATGAGCAGCGGCCGGCACGCGGCGCAGAAGGTGCTGCAGGACGGGGGCTGAGCGCTCAGCTCCGCAGGCTGCGCGCCGGGTCGAGCGCCTGCCCGCGGACGGCGTCGCGCAGGGTGATCGCGTGGCCGGCGGCGTAGCCCTCGGCGCTGTAGGCGAAGACCGAGGGGGCCTGGCGGTGGAAGTGCACGCCCTGGGCCTGCATCCACTCGCGCAGCTCCTGGCCGCGGCGGCTGACGACGGCGCACTGGTCGGGACGGACGGCGGCCTCCTCGCCGCGCAGGGCCGCCAGCCGGTTCTCGACGGCCAGCACGGCGCTGCCGGTGAAGTCGCGGGCCAGGCGGGCGCGCTCCTTCTCGCCGGTCATCATCGGCAGCTCCTCGTCGTAGCGGCGGCGGGCGTCCTCGATCTCCCGGCGCAGCACGGCGTGCAGGTACTGGGCGACGGCGACGCCGCTGTGGCGGCCGTAGAGCCAGGCGCGCTGCTCGGAGGGCGACCAGGACAGGGCGCACTCGCAGTGGCGGGCGACGGCGGCGGCCAGGCGGCGGCGCCACAGGACCCGGCCGTCGATGGCCAGGGCGACCCGCACGATGGGGTCGCCGGCGGGCTCGTGCAGGGCCTGCCCGGCCAGGTCGTAGCGGTGGATCAGGCGGCGGGCCAGGCGGGCGGCGGCCTGGCCCTCGGGGGTGCCCTGCTGGTCGGCAGCCAGGGCCAGCAGCTTGCGGATGCGGTCGACGGCGGCCTGGGCGGCGGAGGAGGCGGCAGAGGAGGAGGCAGGGGCGGGCGAGCTGGGCACGGGGCGCTCCGGCGAGGGGGTGGGCCTCTGGACAAGAGCCTGCCGCGCCGGTGCCCGGTCCCGCGTCAAGATTCGGTGCGGTCCCAGTGCGCGATAGGATCAGGCGCGGAGGTGCAGGATGACGAGCTGGATGCTGGCGCTGGCCCTGGTGGCGTGCGGAGACAAGGACGACGCGGACGGCACGACGGGGGACGGGGGTGCGGAGGACGGCGGCGCCGAGGATGGCGGCACCGGGGACGGTGGGGACGGCGGCGCCGGGGACGGCGGCACCAGCGGCGATGGTGGTGGCGACGGCGGTGCGGACGGGGGCACCGGCGACGGGGGCACCGGCGACGGGGGGGCGGGGCCCGAGGTCTGGGACCTGGTCAACCCCGACCTGTGCGACGCGGTCGAGGGCTTCGAGGGGGTGCCCGGCGCGGCCAGCTACTTCGTCGGCGAGTACTGGCCCCCCGGCGCGCCGACCGCCGGGGTCGAGACCTGGGCGCTCTACGCCAACCCGGCCTGGGAGGCCGAGGGCGGGGCCGACTGCCGGGTGGTCTGGAACATGACCTCCACGCCCACCGGCACGGGCGCCTGCGGGAGCTGCGACTACGGCATCGCCGTCAGCGCCAGCCTGGACACCGCGGCCACCACCTGCCCGGAGGGCCTGTACGCCGGCGACGAGACCTGGAGCGCCGCCTACGACGTCGACGAGGGCAGCGACGGGTGCTCCCGCTTCTACTTCGCCGGCAGCGGCGAGCTGATCGGCACCGGCTACCTGCTGGGCGCCGAGGTGAGCTTCATCACCGAGGACTCCTGCGCCTGGTTCGGGCGCTGATTCCGTCGGGGGGGGTGTAAGGAGCCGGACCCCTCGCACGTTGCCCGGGCGAACCCCCGCCCGAGGCACCCGATGCGCTCCCTCCTCTCCCTGCTCGCCCTCACCGCCCTGCTCCCCTCCGCCGAGGCCCGCGCGCCGGTGGCCCTGGACGGCACGATCTCGACCGTCGAGCAGCTCGTCTGGGACGCCGAGAGCCAGGCCCTGGCCCAGAAGCACGGCCTGTCCCTGGTCAACGTGACCTGGGAGGACACGGCCCGCTCCAAGGGCAGCGCCTGGGGCCCCAACATCAGCGACATGACCATCGGCGTGCGCGACAGCCGCGACCAGCTCCACCCGATGCCGGTGCTGCGCTTCGACAACTTCACCGACGAGACCGTCGACATCGACCCCGAGCGCTTCCTGCTCAGCGTGGGCAACGAGGACGGCCGGGCCCTGGAGGCCGTCAGCCTGCGGGAGATCCTGGAGGACACGCGCAGCTACCTGCACGACCCGTCGAGCTGGGAGGGCCGCACGCGCGGCCTGTGGAGCGGCCGGGACGGCGGCGGCGTCATCGTGAGCGCCCAGGCGGCCCTGCTGCCCGTGCCCCGCGAGGGCACGGCCACCTTCACGCCGGTGATCTACAACTACCAGTCCTCGCCGGACAACCCCGCGGTCCTGACCATCGTCGCCACCCGCGAGGGCACCAGCGTCCAGGTCGTCGAGAACGACGAGGGCTACATGTCCGACGTCCTGTACTTCAACGACGACGGGCAGCGCGCGCCCTTCACCGCGGTCCGGCTGTCCGACCACCTGGCCCAGGGTGGCGGCAGCGGCGGCGCGGTGGCGGCCGGCGGGGCGGACGGCGGCAACGTGGTGCTGGTCGTGCAGGTGCCGCTGAAGCAGCGCCAGCCCGAGCGCTCCTGGTGGGGCCTGGGGGACATGGCGATGGAAGAGGCGGCGGCGCCGATGGCCGCGCCGTCCTCTCGGGCGACGAGCGACATGGAGGACGCCGTCGTCGGGCACGGCCCGGTCGAGGGCCCCTTCACCGAGATCGACGGCCTGGAGATCGAGCGGGACGAGCGCTTCCCGGTGCGCGTGACCGTGCAGTTCTACAAGGCGACCACCACGGGGCGGCTCACCGACGCCGACGTGCGCGAGATCCGCCAGCAGATCGACGACGTGTACGGCGATCCGGCCTACGTCAGCAGCCTGGTGACCGAGGGGCACACCGGCCGCAGCACGGAGTGGGTCTCCTCGCCGCCGGAGTCGGCGAGCTGGGCGCGACCGACCTGGTCCTGGCTCAAGGCCTTCTGAGCCCGGGCGCCTGCGCCCCGTGCCGAGGCGGCGATAGCCGGACCGGGTGACCCGCCCGGCCCGGCTCGCCCTGCTGACGGTCCTGTACACGGTGCAGGGCCTGCCCTACGGCTTCCAGGCGACGGCGCTGCCCTCGCTGCTGCGGGAGGCCGGCGTCTCGCTGGCCTGGATCGGGGCGCTCACCCTGCTGGCGGCGCCCTGGTCGCTCAAGCTGCTGTGGGCGCCGTGGGTGGACGCCTCGCGGAGCCGGCTGGGCCGGCGCCGGGGGGTGATCCTGCCGATGCAGCTGTCGATGGCGGCGGCCTGTGTCGCCGCGGCCTTCACGCCGCTGCCGGCCGGCCTGGGGCTGCTGCTGGCCCTGGTCTTCCTGATGAACCTGGCCGCGGCGACCCAGGACGTGGCGGTGGACGGGCTGGCGGTGGACCTGCTGCCGCCCGAGGAGCTGGGGCGAGGCAACGCCGCCCAGGTGGTGGGCTTCAAGGTCGGCATGCTGCTGGGCGGAGGCCTGCTGCTGTGGGCGAGCGCGTGGGTGGGGGTGACGGGCCTGTTCCTGGGCATGGCGGCGGTGGCGCTCCTGGGCGCGGCGACCACCTGGGCCTTCCACGAGGGGGCGACCGGCGACGGGCCGGCGCCGCCCGCGGCGGGGGAGGTGGCGCGCCGGGTCTGGCGGGCGCTGCGGCGGCCGGGCGCCGGGTGGGTGCTGCTGTTCATCGCGACCTACAAGCTGGGCGAGACGCTGGTCGACGTGATGTTCAAGCCCTTCCTGGTGGACCAGGGCTACACCGCCGCCCAGCTCGGCCTGTGGGTGGGGACCTGGGGCCTGCTCTGCTCGATCCTGGGCTCGGTCCTGGGCGGGCTGCTGGCCAGCCGCCTGCCGGTCCTGGCTGCGGTGGGGATCGCGGCCGTGCTGCGGGTCGGGCCCTTGGCGGCGCAGTGGGCGCTGGCGGTGCTGGGCGCGCCCGCCTGGGCGGTCATCGCGACCACCTGCGCCGAGCACCTGCTGGGCGGCGTGCTCACCACGGCGATGTTCGCCTTCATGATGGCCCGCGTGGACCGGACCGTGGGCGGCACGCACTTCACGGCCCTGGCCGTGGTCGAGGTCCTGGGCAAGGCACCCGCGGGCCTGCTGTCGGGGGTGCTGGCCCAGGCGCTGGGCTACCCGGCGCTGTTCGGCCTGGGCACGGCGCTGAGCCTGGCCTTCCTGGCGCTGCTGGTCCCGCTGCGCCGCGGGGCGCCGCATCAGCCCTGAGTGGGCTCGCCCGGCTCGCCGGGCAGGCGTCGCCGCAGGATGATCCGGAAGTTCTCCAGCGTGACCCGCGCGCGCAGGACCTCGGCGGTGGTCAGCGGGCGGTCCTCGGGCAGGCGCTGGATGAGCGGGGTGACGGGCTTCTCCAGCAGGACCGAGAGGTTGTGCAGGTTCGCGCGGGCGCGCATGAGCTGGCCCCAGGTGACCTCCTGGTCCTTGGGCAGCCGGTCGATCAGCCCGCCGTACTGCTGGCGCATGGTGGCCAGGAAGCTCTTGCGGTCGGGCTCGCGCTCCTCCAGCCGGCCCCAGGTGCGCTCGTCCTCTGCGGGCTCCTCCCGGTGGGCGCTGATGAACTGGATCTTCTGCAGGTCGGGGGCCGGCACGGCGGGCACCTCGACGGGCGCGAGCAGCTTGACGCCCAGCACCTTCTCCAGGTCGATCTCGTCGACCTCGCGCTGCATCCAGACGTCGACCTGGGCCTCGACGCGCATGGCCTCGCACTGGGCCACGCTCCGGCGCGGACCGACCATGTGGCCGTAGACCACCATCAGGCAGTCCTGGCCGTGCTCCAGCGCCCGCATCTCCTTGCACATGCGCAGGCCCGAGCTGCCGGGCTGGCGGGCGTGGGCCAGCACGGCGTCGGGGTTGAGGCTGGCGAAGCGGGCGTGGGCCTTGGCCGCGACGGGCATGGCCACCACGTCGAAGCGGCTGGCCAGGTAGGCCTGGAAGACCTCGCGGCGGGTGTCGTCGGGATCGACCAGGAGGACGCGCGGGCGCGACATGTCTGCTCCCGAGGAGGGGGCGGAGGGGGACGGGACCCGTCGGTGCCGAGGCGACGGATCGAAGCGTCCGCCTACGGTAGCGCAGCGGGTCCGCGTCCGAGGCCCCTCCGCGCTTCAGAGGCGCTCCCGCGCCTCTTTGGCCGCCTTGCTCTTGGGCCAGATGCGGACGACGTCTTCGTAGAAGAGGCGCGCGTTCTCGGCCTGGCCCTGCTTGTCGAAGCACTCGCCCTGGCGGAGCATCGCCCAGGGGGCCCACGGCGAGTCCTTGTGGCGGTCGATGACCTCCTGGAAGCGCAGCACGGCCGACTGGTACTCGCCGCCGTTGAAGGCCGCCTCGGCCAGGCGGTAGCGCACCTCGGCGACGTTGCCGTCCTTGGGGTGCAGCTCCAGGAAGCGGCTGAGCACGGCGTCGGCGGCCTTGTGGCGCCCGGCGGCCAGGTGCTCGTTGGCCAGCGCCAGCATCGCCGCCGGGTCGGTGACCTCCTCGGCGACCGGCTCCTCGGCCCCGCCGTCCAGCACCCGGGGGCCCGCCTCCTCCCCCGTGTCGCCCGACGCGCCGCTGTCGGCCTGGCCCCCGCCCTCGGCGGTGGCCGCCACCAGCACCGGGGGCGCCGTCGGCTTCAGCCCCAGGCTCTTCTCGAGCTGGGCCGCCCGGTCCTCCAGCCACTGCAGGCGGAAGGCGGCGTCGTCGGCCCGCGAGGCCCCCTCGTCCACGCGTCGCACCACGTCGTGCGAGATGACCTCGACCTCGCCGCGGATGTTCGCCACCTCGGTGCGGAGCTGGTCGAGGGTCTCCATGCGCAGGATCTCCTCCTGCCCCCGGGCCCGGGTCAGCTCCTCGAGCTGGTCGACCCGCGCCTCGACCTCGGTGAACTGGGCCTCGAGGTTGTCCGTGCGGGTGCGCTGGAGCAGCATCTCGCGGTGCCATGCCTCGCTCGCCGACTTTCCGGTGCGGTCGAGGACGCAGCCGCCGAAGACCAGGGGCAGGAGGATGGCCGGGAGCAGGGCGGGCATGGGCACTCCGAGGGGACCGGGGCAGCGTTCTCTTCGCGCGCGGCGCCGCACTCCTAACGCTCAGCGCTCGGCGATGATCTCGCCCCGCCGGTTGGCGTTCCAGGCCGCCTCGTCGTGGCCACGGTCGACGGGGCGCTCCTCGCCGTAGGAGATGGTGCGCAGGCGGCTGGGCGACACGCCGCGCGCCACCAGGTAGCGCTGCACCGCCTCGGCCCGGCGCTGGCCCAGCGCCAGGTTGTACTCGGTGGTGCCGCGCTCGTCGCAGTGGCCTTCGATGCGCAGCGGGGAACCCAGCCCGTTCAGGCAGCTCACGTTCGCGTCCAGCATCGCCTGGTCCCTGGACGACAGGCTGCTGGAGTCCAGCTCGAAGTGCACGGTGAGCTGGCTGCAGGCGGTGCTGGCGTTGGGGTCGCGGTAGTCGGGGTTGACCCACAGGCCGCCGCGCAGCAGTGCCTGCGCGCCGTCGGGGTTCTGCACCTTGACGTCGTACTCGCCCGCCGTGAGCGGCGGGACCTTCACGAAGAGCGCGTTCTCGCCCTTCCAGGTGACGTCGTTCATCGCCGCGCCGCCGATCCACACGTCGGCGCCGTCCTCGATGCCGCTGCCGTAGATCGTGGTGGAGAAGGCCTTGCCGGGCGGGACCTCGTCCGGGTCCAGGCTGATGACCTGCAGCGCGACCTCGGGTGGGTTGGCGTCGCCGGTGCCGACGGCGTCATCGTCCACGACCTTCTTGCCGCACTTCGCGGCCATGAGCAGGGGGGCGAGCAGGGCGAGGACGGGAGCGAAGCGACGCATGGGGGATCCCGGGGAGGGAGAGGCGCGGAGGCGGGGCGGGAGGAGCGGCGGAGCGAGGGGGGGAGGCGCGCTCTCGCCTTAGCGGGACGACGCTGGACACGTCAAGGACCTTACACAGGTCGATTCGAGAGATGCGACGGCCCGCGCCCGCACGGGGCCCGCCGCCGACCCGGGCGCCGGCGCCTTCCCCCATCGGCCGCGGTGGTGCATGATCCCTGCTCCCTCGCCGTATCGGGCTCCTCGCTCCCCCCGACGGCGCCCTGGCCCCGACCCCCGGAACCGCCCTTGCTCCCCGTCTACCTCGGCTGCCTCGCCCTCGGCGGCCTGCTGATCCTGGCCAGCCTGCTCATGGGGGGCGGCGACCACGACGCCGACACCGACGCACCCGGCGAGCTCGACGCCGACGCCGGGATCGACGCCGAGATCGACGCCGAGGTCGAGGCCGAGGTCGAGGTCGAGGCGGAGGCCCCCGGCCTGGACAAGGACGTCTCGCTCAAGGACGCCGCGGCCGGCGGTGCGAGCTGGCTGCCCTTCCTGTCGCTGCGCTTCTGGACCTTCGCGCTGGCCACCTTCGGCGGCGCCGGCGCCCTGCTCGACCTGCTGGGCTTCTCGGACCTGGTCGCCGCGCCGAGCGCGCTGGCCACCGGCCTGGGCGTGGGCCTGGCCGTGTCCTGGGCCTTCCACCGCCTGCGGCACGAGCGCGTGACCGGCGACGTCGGCCTGCGCCAGGTCACCGGCCGCGAAGGTACGCTGCTGCTGCCCGTGGCCCCCGACAAGACCGGCAAGGTCCGCGTCCTCATCGACGGCCAGGACGTCGACCTGCCCGCCCGCACCCAGGACGGGCGCCGGCTGGAGCTGCGCGAGAAGGTCCTGGTCGTCTCGGTCAGGGACGGCGTCGCCGAGGTCACCTCGGCCGCCCCCGAGCGCCCCGCGCGCGGGCAGTAGCCCCCCTCCCCTCCTCTCCTCCCACCCCCCGGAGTCGCGATGGAAGAGACCCTCGCCGCACTGACCACCGCCATCTGCGCCGGCCTCGGCCTGGGCATGGGCGTGCTGGTCCTGGCCGGCATCGCCCGGCAGTTCCTGCGCATCGGACGCCCCAACGAGGTGCTGATCTTCTCCGGCCGCCAGCGCCAGCTCGCCGACGGAAGCAGCGTCGGCTACCGCGAGGTCATGGGCGGCGGCTGGTCCTTCATGGTGCCGGTGCTGGAGAAGGCCGACCGGATGGATCTCACGGCCATCCCGATCGAGATCGCCATCCACAACGCCTACAGCAAGGGCGGCATCCCGCTCACCGTGCACGCGGTGGCCAACGTCAAGGTCAGCAGCGACCCGCGCCGGGTGAAGAACGCGATCGAGCGCTTCATGGGGCGCGATCCCTCCGAGATCAAGCGCGTGGCCAAGGAGACGCTCGAAGGCCACCTGCGCGGCGTGCTGGCGACCCTGACCCCCGAGGAGGTCAACGAGGACCGCCTGAAGTTCGCGGGCGCCCTGGTCAACGAGGCCGACGAGGACTTCGTCAAGCTGGGCCTGCAGCTGGACACGCTCAAGATCCAGAACGTCAGCGACGAGGTGAAGTACCTCGACAGCATCGGCCGGCAGCGCATCGCCGAGGTCATCCGCGACGCGGAGATGGCCGAGAGCAACGCGCTGGCCGAGGCCCAGGAGGTCGAGGCCGACGCCCGCCAGCGCGGCGAGGTGGCCCTGCAGAACGCCCAGACCGAGATCGTCCAGCTCCAGAACGAGCTGCGCGAGCTGCGCGGCAAGCTGGACGCCGACGCCAAGGCCGCCGAGGAGCGCACCTCGGCCGCCGCCCGCCAGGCGACCGCCGAGGCCGAGCGCGAGCTGCAGGAGATCCGCGGCCGGCTGGAGGCCCTGCGCCTGCAGGCCGACGTGGTCCTGCCCGCCGAGGCCGAGCGCCAGGCCCAGGCCCTGCGCGCCCGCGGCGCCGCCGCCAGCATCGAGGAGAACGGCCGCGCGATGGCCACGGTGCTCCAGATGATGACCGAGGCCTGGCTCTCCGCCGGCCCCGACGCCAAGGACATCTTCCTCATCCAGCAGCTCGAGACCGTGCTGCAGACGGTGGTCCAGCGCGTCAACGACATCGACATCAACGAGGTCGTGCTGCTGGACAACGGCGACGGCCAGGCCCTGGCCCGCCACGTGGCCGGCTTCCCCGCCATCGTCCGCCAGGTGCTCGACGAGATGAAGACCACCACCGGCATCGACGTCGCCGGCACCCTGGCCGGCCAGGCCGCCCCCCGCGCCATCGAGGTGAAGTGATGGACCTCGTCATCCTGATCTCCACGCTGCTCGCCGTGGCGACCGTCGCGGGTGTCGCGGCCCTGCTGGTCGCCCGCAACCTGATCCACATCTGCGGCCCCAACGAGGTGCTGGTCTTCTCCGGCGGCAGCTCCGAGGGCCCCAACGGCCGCAAGCGCGGCTACCGCGTCATCAAGGGCGGGCGCGGCTTCCGCGTGCCGCTCATCGAGCACGTCGACCGCATCGACCTGACCAACATCGTCATCGACGTGGCGGTCACCAACGCCTACAGCAAGGGCGGCATCCCGCTGACCGTGCAGGGCGTGGCCAACGTCAAGATCGCCGGCCACGACCCGGCCCTGTCCAACGCCATCGAGCGCTTCATGGGCAAGGAGCGCAAGGACATCATCAAGATCGCCAAGGACACGCTGGAGGGCAACCTGCGCGGCGTGCTCTCGCAGCTCACGCCGGAGGAGGTCAACGAGGACAAGATCGCCTTCGCCGAGAAGCTGCTGGAGGAGGCCGAGCACGACCTGGGCAAGCTGGGCCTGTCCCTGGACACGCTCAAGATCCAGAACGTCAGCGACGAGGTGAAGT
The DNA here is from genome assembly GCA_023150805.1 of Myxococcota bacterium. Lineage (GTDB taxonomy): Bacteria > Myxococcota_A > UBA796 > UBA796 > UBA2385 > UBA2385. The sequence goes on from JAKLKF010000041.1 coordinate 26,509, forward strand.
ACCTCGACAGCATCGGCCGCAAGCAGAGCGCCGAGGTCATCAAGCGCGCCCGCATCGCCGAAGCCGACGCCAAGGCGATGTCGAACCAGCGCGACGCGGCCAACCTGCTGAAGTCCCAGCGCGCCGGGATCTCCTCGGACACCAACGTCACCCGGGCCGAGGTGGCCCGCCGCGTGCGCGACGCGGAGACCCGGCTGGGCGCCGTGGTCGCCGAGGAGCGCGGCAAGGTGATGGCCCGCGTGGCCGCCGCCGAGGCCGAGCTGAAGGTGCAGGAGGCCCGCGTGGAGCAGGTGCGCCGCCGCCTCCAGGCCGACGTCGTCGCCCCGGCCCAGGCCGAGATGGAGGCCGCCCAGGCCAAGGCAAAGGGCGACGCCGCGCGCATCATCGAGGACGGCAAGGCCACCGTCGCGGTGCTGACGGAGATGATCGACACCTGGAAGAAGGGCGGCGAGAGCGCCCGCGACATCTTCCTGATGCAGAAGCTGCAGGCGCTGATGGCCAGCATGGTCGCGACCATCGACCAGGTCGAGGTCGAGCGCATCACGGTGCTGCCGGCGGGCGCGGGCGACCAGGGCAACGCGGCGAAGGCCGTGCGGCTGGTCGAGGAGATGAAGGGCGCCCTGGGCGTCGACCTGCCCGCCCTGGTCGAGCGGATGGCCGGCGGGCGCGAGCCGGCCCAGCTCGAGCGGAAGGGCTGATCGGCGATGTCGGGCGCCGCGCTCGTCGCCCTGGTCCTGTGGGGCTGCACCCCCGACGAGCCGGCGCTCTCCTGCCAGGCGGCCCCCTCGCCCGGCGGCGCGCCGACCCTGGCGCTGTCCTGGCAGACCGACACGGCCGTCGACGGCTTCGTCCGCTACGGCACGGCCGGCGCCCTCGACCAGCAGACGGCGACCGTCCACGCCTCCGACCATGGCCACCTCCTCCTCGGCCTTCCGCCCGAGGCGGAGATCACCTGGCAGGGCGTGGCCATCGTGGACGGAGAGGAGCGCACCTGCGAGGGCAGCACCTGGACAGAGGCGCTGCCGGGCGGCGTGCCCGTCCCGACCGTGGAGCTGGGTGGCGACGATCCGGCCGAGGGGGCCTGGTTGGCCGCGGTCTACGAGCTGGGGACCTACGCATCCTGGATCCTGGTCTTCGACCGCCAGGGCACCGTGCGCTGGTTCCACCAGGGCGAGGACGAGCGCTTCATCGTCGACGTGCAGCCCGCCCTGGAGGGCGACGGCCTGCTGCACAACCAGTTCCACAACCGCTTCAGCGAGGACGTGGGGCGGATCCGCCGCCTGTCCTGGGACGGCACCGTCCAGGAACAGGTCGACACGCCGCTGGCCCACCACATGTTCGCCCAGCTCCCCGGCGGGGGCCTGGCCTGGCAGGTGCTGGACCCGCGCCCCTGGACGGACCCCGAGACCGGCGAGGTGCTGGACCTGGTCGGCGACGCCGTCGTCGAGCGCGACGCGGAGGGCACCACCCGCGAGGTCTGGAACGCCTGGGACTGGCTCGCGGTGGAGCCCAACCAGTTCTCCAGCCTGCTGTCGATCTACCCCCAGGGCATCGACTGGACGCACGGCAACGCGCTCAAGCTCGACGAGGCCGACGACACCTGGCTGGTCAGCCTGGGCAACGCCGGGACCGTGTTGACCGTGGACCGCGCCACCGGGCAGCCGACCGACGTGGTGGGCGCCTACGGCGCGGGCGTGGTGGAGGGCAGCCCGGCCCTGGAGCACCAGCACGACCCGACCTGGCTCGACGAAGACACCCTGCTGGTCTTCGACAGCCACTTCGATGAGCTGGTCTCGGGCGCCTTCCAGTACCGCCGGGTGGGCGACCAGCTCCAGCTCGACTGGAGCTACCTGCCCGAGGACCCCCGCTTTGCCGTGGTCCTGGGCCAGGCCTGGCGCGACGAGGACGGCGGCGCCGGCGTCAACTTCGGCAGCGCCGGGGTGATCGAGGAGCTCGACCCGCAGGGGGTCCCGACCTGGCGCCTGCGCATCGAGGAGGGCTTCGGCTTCGGCCAGGTCCGCTGGATGCCCGACTTCCCCACGCCCTGAGGCGCCTGTGCCCACGCTGCTCCTGCTCCTGATCGGCTGCGCGGGGTCGACCGACGACAGCGGCGGCGCCGCCCCCGACGGAGGCGCGTCCGTCGACGGCGGGGGCGCCGACGGGGGGGACACCGCGGACGGTGGCTCCGACGGGGGGGACACCGCGGACGGTGGCGGCACCGATGGTGGGGGCACCGGTCCCACCAGCACCTTCGAGGCCCGCTTCGACATGGTCATCGACGCGGTGCCCTACCAGGACGAGTGCCTGGGTTCGTTCCCCTCGCTGACCCTGGACCCGGGCGGCTCGCCTGCCGTCGACGGCGTGATCGCCTGCACCTGGCAGGGCTCGCTGGCCGAGGCCTTCGGCCTGTCCACCATGGGCGGCCTGGTCGACGCCGAGCCGGACCCGAAGGGCGGCGAGGGTGCGGTGTCCGGCACCTGGTCCCTGGGGCCCATCCAGGAGCCGTGGACCGGCACCCTCGACGAGGTCGGCGCGCTGGCCGGGAGCTTCGCGGGCAAGGGCGAGCTGTCCTATGGCGGCGCCGAGGTGAGCTACAGCTACCAGGGATCCCTCTCCGCCAGCGGCGACCTGCGCTGAGCCGCGGCGCTGGACCCTGCCGGGATCCGCGGCTACGTCTGCGACCGGCCGCCGCCGCGGCCAGGAGGCGCCCATCCCGACGGTCCACGGCAACACCGAAGGTCTGAAGCAGTCCGAGCTGAAGGCGATCGAGAAGCTCTACGAGCGGCGGGTCGCGCCCGAGCAGGTGGTCAGCCCCGAGCTGGCCCGGCGGCTGACCGAGCTGGCGCGCGAGACCGGCCGCCAGCAGGGCGTGCTGCTCGACCGCCTGGGCCGCGTCACCCACGTGATCGTCGGCGACGCCCACAAGCTGTTCATCCCCGACCTGACCCGCGCGCGAGCGGGCGCCGGGCGCTTCCGCGGCCTGCGCCTGGTCCACACCCACCTGCGCGGCGAGGGGCTGACCCGCGACGACCTGACCGACCTGTCCCTGCTGCGCTTCGACGCCGTCGTCGTCGTCCAGGCCCGGATGGACGGCCTGCCCGGCGAGGTCGAGCTGGGTCACCTGGACCCCGCCGCCCCCGACGGCGCCGAGGAGCCCTGGCACGTCCAGTCGGTGCCCTCGGTCTACGGCTGGGGGCTGGACTGGCGCGCCTTCATCACCGACCTGGAGGCCCGGTTCGGCACGCGCGACGCCTCGCGGCGGGTCGAGGGCGCCGAGGGCTGCCTGGTCATCGGCGTGACCACCGGCAAGCTGCCCGAGGCGCAGGAGTCGCTGGACGAGCTGGAGCGCCTGGCCCAGACGGCCGGCCTGCAGGTGCTCGACCGCGTCCTCCAGCGGCGCCGCGAGTTCGACGGCCGCTACGTCATCGGCCAGGGAAAGCTGCAGGAGGTGCTGGTGCGCGCCATGCAGCTGGGCGCCGGCGTGCTGGTCTTCGACCAGGAGCTGGCCCCCAGCCAGCTGCGCAACATCGCCACCGACACCGAGCTGAAGGTCATCGACCGCACCCAGCTCATCCTGGACATCTTCGCCCAGCGCGCCCACACCCGCGAAGGCAAGCTCCAGGTCGAGCTGGCCCAGCTCCGCTACCGCAAGCCCCGCCTGGCAATCATGCCCACGGCGATGAGCCGGCTGACCGGCGGCATCGGCGGCCGGGGCCCCGGCGAGACCAAGCTCGAGATCAACCGCCGCCGCGCCGACGAGCGCGAGACGCGCATGACCCAGGAGCTCAAGAAGCTCGGCCGCGACCGCGACCTGCGCCGCCGCCGCCGTAGCCGCGTCGGCCTGCCCCAGGTCGCCATCGTCGGCTACACCAACGCCGGCAAGAGCACCCTGCTCAACACGATGACGCGCTCGGCCGTCGACGCCGAGGACAAGCTCTTCGCCACGCTGGACCCGACCAGCCGGCGCATGCGCTTCCCCGAGGAGCGCGAGATCATCCTCACCGACACGGTCGGCTTCATCCGCAACCTGCCCGAGGAGCTGGTCGAGGCCTTCCGCTCGACCCTGGAGGAGACCGTCCAGGCCGACCTGGTGCTGCACGTCGTCGACGCCAGCGACCCGCTCATCGAGACCCACGTGCGCGAGGTGGAGCGCACCCTGGAGAAGCTGGAGGCCCAGGACAGCCCGCGGCTGCTGGTGCTCAACAAGATCGACGCCGTCGACCCGCTGGAGTGGGAGGCGCTGCGCCAGCGCTGGGGCGGCCTGCTGGTCAGCGCCCGCACCGGCGAGGGGTTGTCCACCCTCATCGACGAGCTGGAGCGCCGGCTGTTCCAGGAGCGGGCCCGCGCCGCCTGGGCGCCCGACGAGGCCGCGCTGTGATCCTGCTCGGCCTGCTGTGGGCCTGCGTGCCCAAGGGCCAGGCCGAGGCCGGGCAGCCCGACGCCGTGGGCGACGAGCCTCCGACCATCGCGGAGGTCACCTGGGGCTGCGAGGTCGACAGCGCCACGTGGACCTTCGTGGTCGACACGGTCCACTGGAGCGGCGGAGCCTGGCTGTGGATGGCCTCGGACCCCGACACGGTCGAGCGGCACGCCGTCTACAGCCAGTCCGCCGCCGGCGACGGCAGCGCCGACCAGCTCGGCGTCGAGCTGGACGTCGTCTCCGACTGGCGGGACGCGGTCGCCGGCAGCTCGACGCGCTTTGCCTGCGCCGACCAGGACGAGCTGGCCTACCAGGTCACGATCTACGACCGGCAGGGCGACGTCGCGACCGACTGTCGACGGTGGGGCGCGGAGGGGGTGCTGGAGACGGTGGACTCGGCCTCGCCCTGCGAGCTGCGCCTGGAGGGAGAGGACACCGGGCGTTGAGCGCCTAGGAGCCGGCCTGGGCCCGACGCCGCGCGACGATCCGCTCGGCCAGCGCGAGGGCGGCGGCCATGCTGGACGGGTCGGCCCGGCCCGTGCCCACCAGGTCGTCGGCGGTGCCGTGATCGACGCTGGTGCGCACGATGGGCAGGCCGAGCGTCCAGTTCACCGTGCGGCCGAAGTCGACCGCCTTGAGCGGGACCAGGCCCTGGTCGTGGTACATCGCGATCACCACGTCGACCTGCCCGGCCATGGCCTGCATCACGGCGGTCTCGGCGGACACGGGACCGTCCACGTCCCAGCCCTCCCCCCGCAGCGTCGCGCAGGCCGGCGCGATGATCGCCCCCTCCTCTCCGCCCAGCAGCCCCCCCTCGCCGGCGTGGGGGTTGAGGCCACACACGGCCAGGCGCGGGTGGGACCGTCCGAGCTGGTCGCGCCAGGCGCGCGCGGCCGTGCGCGTGACGTGGACGATCCCCTCCACCGTGAGGGCCTGGGGCACCCGCGCCAGGGGGATGTGCACGGTCACCAGGGCCACGCCGAAGCGCCCGCCGGCGAAGGCCATCACCGGCGCCGCCCCGCACAGGTGCCCCAGGAAGTCCGTGTGCCCGGAGAAGGGGAAGCCCCGCGCCGCCAACCGCCCCTTGTGGATGGGGCCGGTGACCAGGGCGGCGGCCCGGCCCTGCAAGCAGGCCAGCGCGCCCGCGCGCACGGCGGCGGCCTCGGTGGGCTCGGCCCGGTCCCCGGGATCGAAGAGCGCCAGCCCCCGGGGCGCGGCGCAGAGGCCGCGCACCTCGACCAGCGGGGGGCCGTCGGGCACCGCGGCGAGGGCGGAGGCGCGGCCCACCAGCACCACCCGCGGCCACAGCTCGCGCCGCCTTGCCAGGGCGCGGAGGCTCACCTCGGGGCCGATGCCCATCCCGGGCGTGACCACGACCAGGTCGGAGCCCACCGCCTCAGGGCCCCAGCGTCGGCGCCGACTCCAGCTTGACCTGGACCGCGGCCTGCCGCCGGGCGGCCTGCACCCACTGCTCGGTCTCGTCCTCGATCCGGTCGGAGTACAGGCGGTTCTGCAGCTCGTCCTTCATCTCCTCGAAGCTGGGAGGCGGCACCTCCTGCCGGGAGAAGGGATAGAGCACGAACACCCCACGGTCGGTCACGACGGGCTCGCTGCACTGGCCGACCGGCGTGGCGAAGGCCGGCCCGTCGAGCTGGGCGACCAGCTCGCCCTGCTTGTAGCTGCCCATCACGCCGCCGCGCGCGCCGAAGTTGGCGGGGTCGACCTCGGCGGCGACCTCCGCGAAGGCCTGCCCGCCGGCCACCCGCGCCGCCGCGGCCCGGGCGGCCTCGAAGACCGCCTGCTGCGCGGCGCCGTCCGCGCCCTCGGGCCAGGGCAGCAGGAAGGCGCCCAGCTCGACCACCTGCTGGGCGGGCTTCTCGGCCAGCATGCGCCGGTACATGTCGCGCAGCTCGTCCTCGTCCACCGAGATGCGGGTCTGCACGATGTAGCCGGTGAACTGCTGCTGCCGGAGGCCCTCCCGCAGCTCGTCGCGGTACTGGCTCCAGGACATCCCCGACTTCTCCACCTCGGCCCGCAGCGTGTCGCGGTCGAGCTGGTTGCGCGCGGCGACGTCGTCGATGGCGCGATCGACGTCGACGTCGGTGACGTCGATGCCCAGCCGCTCGATCTCCTGCCGGATCAGGCTGCGCTGGATCAGGCTGTCCAGCACCTCCAGCTCGGCCTTGCGGCGCCCGCCCGGCGCCGCGGCCTGCTGCTCGATGTGAACTCGGCGCCCAGCTCGTAGACCTCCGACAGGGTCACGACGTCGTCGTTGACGACGGCCGCGACCCGGTCGACCACGCCGGCGCGCGCCGGGCCCGACAGGCCCAGCGCCAGCAGCAGGGAGAGCGGCCCTCCCACCTCTACTCGCCGGCCTCGTCGCCCGCGCCTTCGCCGGCGCTCGGCGCCTCGCCCGCGCCGTGGGCGTCCCCGTGGCCCTCGGCGGCCTCGGTGGCCTCCAGGCCGGCCGGGGCGGGCGCGCCCTCCATCGTCAGGCCGGGGGTCAGCGGCCGACGGGCCGGGGCGATCTCGATGGCGTCCACCTTGGCCTGGTCCACCTCGATCTTGGCGCCCGTCTTGAGCGTGGCGACGTAGCCGTCGTACAGCTCCTTGAGCTTGTCGTTCTTCACCTTGCGCAGCACGCTGCCCTTCATCTGCTGGAAGGTGCGCTCGACGCGCTCCCGCTTGTTGGCGACCGTGATGACGTTGTAGCCGTCGGCGGACTTGAAGACCTCGGAGATCTCGCCCACCTGGAGGGTGAAGGCCTTGGCGACGACCTCCTCGTCCAGGCCCGGCTTGCCCGTGGCGGCCACGAAGCCCACGTCGCCGCCGCGGCGGCGGTAGGGGTCCTCGCTGTGCTGGCCGGCCAGGTCCTTGAAGCTGTCGGGGTTCTTGACCAGCTCGGCCCGGATGCGCTCGGCCTCGGCCTTGGCGGCGTCGTCGGGGCGGGCGTCGGTCACCTTGATCAGGATGCGCTTGATCTGCACCTTCTCGGGGACGACGAACTCGTCCTTGTGCGCCTCGTAGTAGGCCTGCAGCTGCTCGTCGGTGAAGTCGCTGTTGCGCACGTTGGCGTAGACGACCTCGCGCAGCAGGGTGTTGACCATGACCTTCTGGACCTTGGGGTCCTTGTCCAGGCCCTTCTCCAGCGCGGCCTTGTACAGCAGCTTCTCCTCGACCAGGCGGTCGATGACCTCCTGCTTCTCGGCGGCGGACAGGGCGTCGCCGGACTCGGGCGTCTTGCGCGCGGCGGCCTCCTCGAACTCCTTGCTGCCGATCTTCACGCCGTTGACGGTGGCGATGGTCTCGCCGATGTCGGCGGCGGCGGTCTCGGCGCCCGCCGTGGTGGCACCCTCGCCGCCGGCGGAGCCGGTGGTTCCACCGTTGCAGGCGGCCAGCAGGCCGCCGAGGAGCAGGACACCCAGGGTCGGAGACAGAAGCCGCATGTGGAACTCCTCAGGAATGGGCCCGGCCAAGCCGGGGATGGGGATCGGCCGCGAGGGGTGGGCACCCGCAGGTGGCCAGACCGGGGATCGGCCCTGCCTGCTAGCACGCCCGCGGGGCGGCGTCACGACGAGGGGGCGGAAGCCGGCCCGTGGAGCGCACCTCGGCCCGGCGGCGAGTGACGGGTTAGCGCCAGCGCTCCCCCTCGCCCGCGGTGGTCCCATGCGCGCGCTCGTCCTCGCCAGCCTGCTGACCCCGGCCCTCTCCTCCCCGGCCCGGGCCGGTGACCTGCTGCTGCGCACCGAGGTGCCGGTGGAGCTGAGCATCGGCACGACGGCCCTGACCTCGACCTGGGGCCCGGCGACCCTGCGCGTGACGGGCCTGGACCCCGGTGTCGCGGGCCTGCGGATCACGCGTGGGGATCGGACCGACGTGCTCGACGTGCGGGTGCCCGACCAGGGCGCGGCCGGCCTGACGGTGCGGGCCGACGGCGTCAGCGCCGAGGCGGTCGACCAGCCCGAGGCGCCCCCGATGGTGGAGCTGCGCGCCGCCCAGGGCCAGCGCTTCGCCGTCGTGCTCGACGGCCAGCGGGTCGCCACCCTGGGCTCGACCTACCCGCTGCGGCTGGAGGGCCTGGCCGCGGGCAGCCACCGCCTGGAGCTGCGCACCCCCGACCTGACCGTGGTCTGGGCGCGCGCCGACCTGGAGCTGCAGGCCGACGACGTGCTCGTCGTGACCGGGCAGGAGGGCTACGCGCCCCTGGTGTCGGGGCGCCCGGGGGCCTTCACCCTGGTCGGCAGCAGCGCCGCCGCCCCCGCCGCCGGGTCCGCGCCGGCCGGGGGCTGAGCGGTCGTGGCCGCGCCCGCGGCGCCCGGTCCCCTGCCGCCCGGGTCGGTGACCCTGCCGGCCCCCGAGCCACCCGGCGGGCCCCGCACCCCCCGCCGCTCGATCCGCGCCCGCATCCTGCTGGCCTTCGTGCTGTCGCTGGCCGCCTGGATCGGCGCCCTGGGCTACACGCTCACCCAGCTCGGCAGCGTCGGCCGGGGCATCGCCGCGCTGGACACCGGCTACCTGCCGCTGGCCGAGGCCGCCGCCCGGCTGGAGGCCACCGCCCGGCAGCTCGACCGCGAGCAGGAGCGCTTCGCGCGGGAGCCCGGGCGCCCCATCGCCGGCGCCCGCACCAGCGCCGCGCTGTCCCGGGCCAGCCTGGACGAGGTGGCCCGCGCCGGGGCCGAGGTCGCCACGCGGGCGCGCGCCCAGGCCCGCGACCCGGCTGACGCGGCGGCCTTCGAGGCGGCGCTGCAGGCCTTCGGCGCCGTCCAGGCCCAGGCCCAGGCCTACGAGGAGGCCGTCGACGCCTGGGCCACCGCCGCCAACGAGGCGCCGCCGGCCGGCGACCAGGCCCGCGCCCTGGCGGACCTGGCCCTGCTGCGCACCCAGCTCGTCGGCACCAGCTCGGACCTGTCGGCCCTGGTCTCCGCCCGCATCCAGCGGGTGAGCGAGCGCACCGCGGCCGCACAGCGGCGCGCCCTGGCGGTCGGTGGCGGCGCCGGCCTGCTGGCCATCGCGATGGCGGGCCTGATGGCCGGCGTGGCCCTGCTCACCCTGCGCCCCATCGCCCAGCTCACGCGCCAGGCCCAGCGCCTGGCCGCCGGGCAGGAGGCCGCCGTCGACGTGCGCAGCGAGGACGAGGTCGGCCTGCTCGCCGCCGAGTTCAACGCCATGGCCGAGGCCGTCGCCGAGCGCGACCGGCGCCTGAGCGAGCGCGCCGCGGCGCTGGACCGCCTCTCGCTGCGCCTGCGCCGCATCCTCGACACCATCCACGCCGGCCTGGTGCTCGTCGAGCACGACCGCGCCTCGACCGTCAACCCCGCCGCCACCGCCGCCTGGGGCCTGGACGTGGGCGACCCCCTGCCGCCGCCGCTCGCCGGCCTGCCCCTGGGCCGGCACGAGCGGGTCGCCCTGCACGGCCGGGGCGAGGCGCCCGCGCGCCTGTTCGACGTCGAGGTCGTGCCCTTCGGCGAGGACGGGCGCCTGGTCGTCGGCGAGGACGTCACCGAGCGCGTCGCCGACCGGGAGCGGCTGGCCCGCAGCGAGCGCCTGGCCCTGGTCGGCCAGATGCTGGCCCAGGTGACCCACGAGGTGCGCAACCCGCTCAACGCGATGAGCCTGCACGCCGAGCTGCTGGCCGAGGAGGTCGCCGACCGGCCCGAGGCCGCCCAGATGCTGCAGACCATCGCCGGCGAGATCGGCCGGCTGGAGCAGGTCACCGCCCGCTACCTGGACCTCTCCCGCCGCCGCGAGCCCGAGCTGTCCCCCGAGGGCGCCACGGCGCTGGTCCGCGGCGTGCTGCGCACCGACGAGGAGCTGTGGCGCCGCGCCGGGGTCGAGGTGCTGCTGGAGGGAGAGGTCCCCGGCGTGGTCGAGCTGGCGGGCGACGCGCTGCGGCGCGCGGTGCGCAACGTGGTCCGCAACGCCGTCGAGGCGGGGGCCCGCCAGGTCCGGGTGCGCCTGTCGCGGCAGGCCGACCGCCTGCAGGTCGAGATCAGCGACGACGGGCCCGGCATCGCCGCACCCGACCTGGAGCGGGTCTTCGACCCCTTCTTCACCACCAAGGTCAAGGGCACGGGCCTGGGCCTGGCGATCAGCCGCCAGGAGCTGGAGGAGGCCGGCGGCAGCCTGGAGGCGGCGAGCGGCGCGGAGGGGGGCAGCACCTTCCGCCTGCGCCTGCCGGGCCGCTGGGAGCCCGAGGGCTGAAGCGGGCGGAGCGGGCACGCGCGGGCCAACCTGTCAGTGGCGAGACAGATTGTCACCGCATAGGCTGGCACCATGCCCGACCGCCCCGTCCAACCGCCCCTGATCCTGGTCGTCGACGACGAGGACGCCAACCGCCTGGCCCTGGAGCGCATCCTGGTGCGCGAGGGCTACGACGTGCGCCACGCCGAGGACGGCCGCCAGGCGATGCAGCGCCTGCGCGAGGAGCCGCCCCACCTGCTGCTCACCGACCTCAAGATGCCGGGCATGGACGGCCTGGAGCTGATGCGCGCCGCGCGCGCGGTCGACCCCGACCTGGAGGTCGTGCTGCTGACGGCCTTCGGCACGGTGGAGACGGCGGTCGAGGCGATGAAGGAGGGCGCCTTCGACTTCCTGACCAAGCCGCTCAAGCGCGCCGAGATCGTGCGCACGGCGCGCAAGGCGCTGGAGAAGCGGGCCCTGGTCACCGAGAACCGGGCCCTGCGCGACGAGCTGGCCCGCGCCCTGCCCGGCGAGGTCATCGGCCGCGCGCCCACGATGCGGGTGCTGCTGGAGGAGGCGCGGCAGGTGGCCGGCGCCCAGGCCAGCGTGCTGCTGACGGGGGAGAGCGGCACGGGAAAGGGCCTGCTGGCGCGCTGGTTGCACAAGGTCAGCCCCCGCCGCGACCGGCCGATGGTGACGGTCAACTGCGGGGCCCTGCCGGAGAACCTGCTGGAGAGCGAGCTGTTCGGCTACGAGGCCGGCGCCTTCACCGGGGCCAAGGGCCGCAAGGAGGGCCGCTTCGACCTGGCCCAGGGCGGCACGCTCTTCCTGGACGAGGTCACCGAGATGAGCCCGGCCGTGCAGGTCAAGCTGCTGCGCGTGCTCCAGGACGGCGAGTACGAGCGCGTCGGCGGCACGCGCACCCTGCGCACGGACGCCCGCATCCTGGCCGCGACCAACCGCGACCCCGAGCTGGCGGTGCGCGAGGGCCGGCTGCGCGAGGACCTGTACTACCGGCTGAACGTCATCCGGCTGGAGGTGCCGCCCCTGCGCGCGCGGCGCGACGACATCCCGCTGCTGGCGCGCCACTTCGTCGCCCGGCACGCCGAGCGCAACCGCCGGGCGATCTCGGGCCTCTCCGACGAGGCGCTGGACGCGCTGTGCGCCTGGGACTGGCCGGGCAACGTGCGCGAGCTGGAGAACGCCCTGGAGCGGGCGGTGGTGCTCTGCCGCGGCGAGGTGGTCGAGCTGTCCGACCTGCCGCCGGCCATGCGCCAGGCGCGCACCCGCCCGGCAGTGCTGAGCTTCGCCCCCGGCACGCCGCTCAAGGACGTCGAGCGCGCCATGATCGAGGCCACCCTGGAGCAGTGCGGCGGCGACAAGGCCCTGGCCGCCAGCCTGCTGGGCATCACGGCGCGCACCATCTACCGGCGGGAGGCCGAGTGGCGGGAGGAAGAGGGCACAGGCGCGCCCCGCGAGGAGGGATGATCGGCGCGCCCCGCGAGGAGGGATGATCGGCGCGCCCCGCGAGGAGGGATAAGCGGCCTTCCCCCCTTGGAGGTCCCCATGCGCCTGCGCCTGCCCCTCGCCCTCGGCCTGCTCCTCTCCCTCGGCTGCATGTGCGGCGACATGGGCGCCTTCCAGCAGGGCATGGACCAGGCCCTGGTCGAGAACCTGGTCCAGCTCGAGCTGCGCCTGCAGAAGCTGCCCCCCTCGCCCCACCGCCGCAGCGTGCTGGAGCTGTGCACCCGGGGGCAGGCCGACGCCGCGGCGGGCCGGCTGGAGCTGGTCGAGGTCAGCGTGTGGATGGCCGAGGTCGACGCGGCCATCGCCGACGGCGACCTGACCGAGGCCGAGGCGACCGCCCTGACGCAGTCCTACGACGCGATGCTGGCCGGCGGCTGAACAGGGCCGCGCAGCCGCCACACCAGCCAGGCGCCCAGCGCGAACATGCCGAGCATGATCCACTGGGCCGGCGTCAGCCCGGCGTAGCGCAGGTCGCTGTTGTCCATGTCCGTGCTGCGCAGGAAGTCGAGCACGAAGCGCACGGGCGCGTACATGGTGACCAGCAGGGCCAGGTAGAAGCCGGGCTTGCGAGGGGTCCGGCGCAGGGCGAAGAAGGTGCCGGCGATCACGGCCGACCACAGCGCCTCGTACAGGCCCAGGTCGTGGCGAGGGCCGCCGGGGAAGTCGACCGCCAGGAAGAAGTCGCTCGGCACGCCGACGTGGTCGTGGGCCGAGAAGCAGCCCAGCCGGGCGATGGTCCAGGCGAAGGGGAAGGCGAAGCCGATGTGGTCGGCGTGGGCCCAGTAGTCCCGCTTGCGCAGCACCTTGTAGAACAGGACCGAGCCTACGATGGCGCCCAGGAAGCCGCCGGTGCTGGACAGGCCGGCCCAGACCTTGAGCAGGGTGAGCCAGCCCTCCTCCTCGATCAGCTCGGGGTGGTAGCCCAGCACGTGCAGCATGTGGCCGCCCAGGAAGCCCATCGCCACGATGACGACGACACCGTCGACCATGTCGCGCACGTCCAGGCCGGCCTGGATGCCGCGCGCGCGGGCGATCTCCATGCCGACGATGAAGGCCGTCGCGACCAGGATCTCCCACAGGCCCAGGGTCCAGGAGCCGATGGGGAAGGAGACAGGCGGGAAGTAGGGGATGACCGCGAGCATGGGCCGCCCCTTAGCGCGCGCCGGGCGCCGCGGCGGGCCCCGGTCCACGCCCGGGCCGACCCGCACCCGGCCCCCTGCGCGGTCCCGGCCCGGGCGGCGGGGCCTGGCCGGGACGGCGCAGGTGCTGGTCCTTCTGGTCCAGGTCCAGCGGCCGGCGCGTGCGCTCCTGGTCCGGCGGCAGCCGCGCCGCGTCGGGCTGGATCGCCGTCCCCTCGCAGGGCGATCCCTCGCCCGCCAGGTCCCACAGCGTGACGCGCGGATCCTCCCAGACCGGCACCCCCAGCAGCGGGTACAGCGTGTTGCGCACGCTCTGGCGGGCCTCGTCGGGGCGCAGGCGGCCCCCGCCGGTGCCCGGCAGGTCGTAGGACTCCCAGGACAGCGAGACGTAGCGGAAGCCCAGGTCGAGCAGGGCCTGGCGGTCCTCGTCCCGCACCCGCGGCTGGTAGGGCCCGCTGGCGGCCGACAGGCGCAGCAGGGCGACCAGGAAGCGGTTGTCCTGCTGCAGCGCCCGGCTCTCCGGCGGCGTGAGCATCACGTTCATGCCGCCCAGCGTCGGGCGCCGGTGCACCGTCTGGTGGACGAGCTGCTGCTGGTCGAAGGCGTCGGGCAGCGAGATCAGCGCGCCGGGCGGGCCGTGGGCCAGGCAGCGCATCGCGGCCGGCACGTCGGGGCGCCAGGTCGGCAGCGGGGCCAGCGCGTCGCGCCAGAGCTGCGCGACCAGGCCCAGGGTCAGCCCCGCCGCGGCCACCAGGGCGGCGCGTGGTCCCCACCGGCGCCCGCCCCACCCCACCGCCGCGGCCACCAGGACGGGCCCCAGCAGGGCCAGCAGCACGTAGGCGCGGCCCGGCCACCACAGGCGCCGGAAGACCGGCAGCAGGTGGACGAGCGCCAGGTAGGGCGGGTTGGGCAGCACCAGGTCGCCGACCAGCACGACCGGGCCCATCGCCAGGGTGGCGCCCAGCAGGCCCACCGCCAGCGCCGGCCCGCGCCGCCGGCCCAGCGCCCACAGCCCCACCGGGGCCGCCAGCGCGAACACCAGGGGCGTGTAGCGGGCCAGGCCCAGGAAGACCTCCTGCCCGCTGTCGTGCTGGTGCAGGAAGCCCGCCTGCCCGCGCAGCGGCTGCCACAGGAACAGGGCCACCTCGTGGCCGTCGACCGTCACCAGGCGCTGGTGGGCCAGGGTCCAGGTGGACGGGTCGAACAGCCCGGTGACCTGCCCCTCGCCCACCCGGACCAGCATCGGCCAGGCGCCCGGGAGCGCGAGCAGCAGGCCCAGTCCCAGCAGGAGCAGGTGGCGCCGCACCAGCGGCCGGCGAGGCGCGGGCTGCTGCGCCACCTGGACGGCGGCCAGCACCAGGCCGGCGAGGCCCAGGAACAGGCCGTAGTACCAGTACTGGTAGCCGGTCAGGGCCAGGGCCAGGCCGCCCAGCGCCGGAAGCCGCCCGCCCCCGCGGTCCGGCAGCCGCAGCATGGACCCCAGGGCCAGCGCCGGCAGCACCAGCAGCGCCTGGGTCGGCCGCCCTTCGACCAGCTCGCCCAGGGCGTAGGGCGTGGCCGAGCCCAGCGCCGCGGCCAGGCCCACCGCCCCAGGCTCCCGCACCAGCGCCCGCGCCAGCCAGCCCACCGCCGCGCCCGTCGCCGCCATGCCCAGCAGCACGAACAGGTTCATCCCCAGGATCGGCCCCAGGGCCACCCGCAGCGGCGCGGCGAGCAGCGCGTCGAGCAGGTTGGCGCCCGTGTCGCCGTAGATGTCCTTGCCCCAGGGGTGGAAGAACAGGTCGGTGTGCAGGGGCGAGGCCCCCTCGCGCAGGACCTGCTCCACGTACCAGTAGAACCACCAGGTGCCGTGCGCGTCGAAGTGCGCGATGCCCAGCAGCTCCCGCCCCAGCGCTGGCGCCGCCCGCCCCAACAGCGGCGCCCACAGGCACAGGCCCGCGACCAGCGCCACGAGCACGGCGCGGCGCCGCTCGGCTGCCGTCCAGCGCTGCTCCTGGGTCATGCCCGCGCACCTCGCGATCCGGGTCGGCCGGCATGATAGCGTCGGCCTCGCAGGGCGCTCGCTCGCCCCCCCTCCCCGGCGCGCAGGACCCAGACCCCATGGCCGTCATCACCACCGACATCCTGCTCGAGGGCGTCCGCCGAGACGCCGTCTTCGACTGGCTGGGCGAGCCCGCCCACCACCAGGCCCTGCTCCAGGGCGCCTTCGACGACGTGCGCCGGGTCGACGACCGCACCTACGAGCTGAAGCTGCGCAGCAAGCCGGTCGCGCGCCCCATCAAGTACGTGGTCGACCGCAAGGACGACAGCCACGGCGGCCGCCGCGTCCTGTGCCGGACCGAGGGGCGGCGCGTCGCCGGCTCCCTGCACTACAGCCTGCGGACCATGAAGCCCTCGACCAACACCCTGCTCACGGTCCACTTCGACTACGACCCGGGCAGGGTCCTCGGCGCCCTGCTCGACCAGGCCGTGCTGCGCAAGGACCTGGAGGCGGCCCTCAAGAAGATCGCCGAGAACGCCGGCGGGGCCATTCCGCGCGAGGGTTAGCCCACCGCGCGGGCCAGCAGCAGGTCGTCCCGCAGCCGGCCGTCGGCCTCGCGCACGGCCCCGACGCGCCGACCCTCGTCCACGAAGCCGGCCGCCCGGTACAGCGCCACCGCGCGGTGGTTGTCGGCCATCACGGCCAGGCACAGCCGCGACAGCCCCGGCTGCCCCTCGGCCCAGGCCACCGCCTCGCGCAGCAGCCGCCGGCCCACGCCTCGCCCGCGGGCCGCCTCGGCCACCATCAGCTCCAGGGCCGCCTCGTGCGCCACCCGGCGCAGCCGCCCGCCGCGCAGCCAGCAGGCGCCCTCCAGGACCTCGCCCCGCCAGGCCAGCAGCACCCGGCTGTTCGGCTCGCGGTCCAGGCGCCGCAGGTCCAGCTCCACCGCCTCGACCGACAGCTCCACCTCGTCGGGGTCCGCCAGGAACCAGCGCCCCTCGGCCAGCACCGCCGCGCGCAGAGACGACACGGCCCCGGCGTCTGCCGCCGAGGCCGCGCGGATCACCAAGCGGGGCTGCACCGCAGCGTCCAGCCCCGCGGGTCGCTCAGACCGCGTCGTGGCGGGTGGGCGCCGCGGCGCCCGCGTCCGCGCCGGTCATGCCGGTCAGGCGGGCGTCGAACTCCTTGACGCGCCCGGTGATGGTCCCCAGCGCCTTGGCGCGGGCCACCGCCTCGTTCCGGAAGACCTTCCGGAAGCTGTCCAGCGCGAACTGGAAGGCCTTGCCCGCCGGCTCCATGTAGTCGCTGGTCATGAACTCCACGACCCGGCGGTCGATGAGCACCTTGAGCAGCGGGTGGGGGAACTTGCCCGACCGGGTCAGGAAGAGCAGCGTGTTCGTGTAGCTGTCGTGCCGCTCGGAGTACATCCGGTCGTAGATCTCGGCCTTCTCGTCGTTGACCAGGCCGTCGCGCTCGGCGATCGTGTGCAGCGAGGTGCCCGGGTAGTAGATGATCGAGAAGACCTGCAGCCGGTAGGGCTTGGGCAGGTTGCTGATCAGCTCGAGCGTCGCCAGCTTGTCGTCCAGCGTCTCGTAGGCCAGGTCGTAGACCAGGTCGTACTGCGGCGGGGCCGTGCGGTCGGCGTACTTCGTGATGATCTCGGCCGACTTGATGATCTTGTCGTTGCCCATGGTCGAGCGCTTGAACATCTTCTGGATGCGCGGCGAGCCGTGCTCCACGCCCATCTGGATGCACAGCAGGCCCGCGTCCACCAGCGCCCCGTACTTCTCGTCGGTGATCGTGCCGGGGCTGCCCAGCAGGTAGAAGGGGTCGCCGATCTTCTCCTTGTACTCCTTGCAGAAGTACAGCATGTCGGGCAGCGGGCGGCCGAAGAAGCTGTCGTCGCTGAACCAGAAGAAGTTGATGAAGGGGAACCGCTTCTTGACGTCCACCAGCTCGGCGATCGTGTGGTCGACGCTGCGGTAGCGCACGTAGCGCTGCCGCTTGTACAGGTCGCGGTAGAAGCTGTTGCCGCAGTAGGTGCAGGCGTGCGGGCAGCCGCGGCCGGTCATGGTCTGGTAGCCCGTGAGCCCGAACATCCGGCTGATCGTGCCGTTGTGCAGGTAGCGCTTGAGCAGGTCGTTGCTGCTGGGCAGCAGCTCGCCCTCGAACAGGTACCAGTGGTCCTCGTGGTCGAAGTCCGGGGCCGGGTACAGGTCCAGGTCCTGCTCCAGGCTGCCCACCATGTTGCGGACGACGTTGCCGCCCTTGCGCCAGATGAGGGACTTGATCTCGTGCAGGTCGTCGCCCTTGCCCGCCTCCAGCTTCTCGATGAGCTGCAGGATCAGGTCCTCGGCGTCGCCGATGGCCACGTAGTCGGCCCACTTGATCGACTCGTCGGGCCGCACGCTGGGGTGGAAGCCGCCCCAGATGACCGGGATGCCCAGCCGCTCCTTGACCGCCTTGGTGATCTGCTTGGCGCTGTCGAAGTAGTGGGTCATCAGCGTGATGCCCACCATGTCCGACTCGCTGCACAGCTCGATCATCCGGTCGATGACGGCCTTGCTGTAGCGGTTCTCGTCCTTCTCGACGTGCGCGTACTCGCCGTCGCCGGCGAAGTCGGGCATGAAGATCATCTGGGTCGGGTGCCCGTGCTGCTTGAGCACGCTGGACAGCGTGCGGACGCCGTAGTTGGTGACGTCGGGGTACGGGCTGATGAGGGTGACCTTCATGTCTTCTCCTGGAAGGCGTGGAGGGGCCGCGCTGGCGAGGCGAACGGGGTGCCGGGAGGGACCCGGCGGGGGCACGGGCTCGGAACGTACCTGCGACCCCGGGGGTGGTCAACGGGGGGGGCCGCATCCACACCAGGCCGTCACGGAGGGACCCGGGCGGCCATCGCAAGAAATCGCCGCTCCGCTGTCACCACCGCCCCGCCCCCCGCGTTGGCCTGGTGAACCCGCTGCGCCTGCAGCATCATCGGAGGCCCCCATGCCCGCCCACCCCGCCCTCGCCCCCGCGCACAGCCCCTCGCACCCGCAGGGAAGCCGCCTGGTCTCCCTCGACGGGCAGGTCCTGCCCTTCCTGGGCGGCCACCTCGCCGTCGACGCCGCGGGCGGCCTCGCCCGGATCGTGCTGCGGCAGCGCTTCTCCAACCCGACGGCCCAGGCCCTGCGCGTGGTCTACCAGGTGCCGCTGCCGGCCGACGCCGCGGTCTCGGGCTTCAACTTCGAGCTGGGCGAGGAGCGCATCATGGGCGAGGTGGACCGCCGCGCCGCCGCCCGCGAGCGCTTCGAGGAGGCGCTGGTCGAGGGCCGCACGGCCGCCCTGCTGGAGCAGGAGCGCGAGGATCTGTTCACGCAGGAGGTGGGCAACCTGCCGCCGGGCCAGGAGGTGGTCTGCGAGCTGGTGCTGGACCAGCGGCTGTCCTGGGAGCACGGCGGCTGGGCCTTCCGCTTCCCCACCGTGGTGGGCCCCCGCTACCTGGGGCAGGAGGGCCGCGTGCCCGACGCCGGCCGGGTGGCGGTGGAGGTCGCGGAGGGGGACCCGGGCGCCCGCATGACGCTGGCGCTGGTGGTGCGCGACGAGCGCACGGGGGTGCTCACCTCGCCGAGCCACGCGCTGTCGGTGGATCGGGGGCGCGCGACGCTGGCCGAGGGGGGGGCCGCGCTGGACCGGGACCTGGTGGTGCGCTGGGCGGTGGCCTCGCTGGCGCCGGGGGCCCGCCTGGACCTGGCCCGGGCCGCGGAGGGGCCGGCCGAGGCCAGCGGGCTGTTGACCCTGGTGCCGCCGCAGGTGCCGGGACCCGTCGTTCCGCGCGACCTGGTGGTGCTGCTGGACACCAGCGGCTCGATGCACGGTCGCCCCCTGCAGCAGGCGGTGGCGGTGGCCTGTGCCCTGGTGGACAGCCTCCTGCCCCAGGACCAGCTCCAGCTCGTCGAGTTCTCGACCCGGCCGCGGGCCTGGCGGGAGCAGCCGGTGGCGGCGACCCCGGCGGCGCGGGCCGAGGCGGTGGCCTGGCTGCGGGCCCTGCAGGCCGGCGGCGGCACCGAGATGCGGGCCGGCATCGAGGCGGCCCTGGCGCGGCTGCGCGGCGAGGCCCAGCGGCAGGTGGTGCTGGTCACCGACGGGCTGATCGGCTTCGAGCAGGAGATCGTGCGCGCCGTGCGGGAGGGCCTGCCGCGCGGCAGCCGGGTGCACACGGTCGGCATCGGCTCCTCCGTCAACCGCGGGCTGCTGACGCCGGTGGCGCGGGCCGGCGGCGGCATCGAGCGGGTGATCGGCCTGGACGAGGACGCGCAGCGGGCGGCGGCCGAACTGGTGGCGGCGACGGCGGCGCCCCTGGTGGTGGACCTGGAGCTGTCGGGCAGCGCGCTGGTCGAGGTGGTGCACCACCGGCCGCCGGACCTGCTGGCCGACCGCCCCAGCCGGCTGGGCCTGCGCCTGCGGGCCGAGGGTGGGGAGCTGGTCGTGCGCGGACAGACGGCCGCGGGGCCGTGGGAGCAGCGGCTCTCGGTGCCGGCGACCGCGCCGGGGCAGGGCAGCGGCGCGGTGGTGACCCTGGTGGAGGCGCTGGGCATCCAGTACCAGGTGGCGACGCGGCGGACCTCGTGGCTGGCGGTGAGCCAGGCGCGCACGGTAGATCCGGGCAAGCCGACGCGGCGGGTGCGGGTGCCGCAGGCGGTGCCGTATGGGGCCAGCGTCGAGGGGCTGGGGCTGCGGCAGGCGAGTGGCGGAGTCGTCGTGGCCTGCCTCGCAGACATGAGCCCCCCACGCTTCAGGAAGGATTGGGCGCCCTCCGGCCCAGCCGGCAGCCGGTCCCTCGGCCAGAAGTTGGCCAATCCTCGTGACCCCTCCCCGGCACGGGAACCGTCCCGCGTGGTCGCCGACCACTTCGGCGCTGCCGACGCCGAGGAGCGCGCGCGCGAGGTGGCCGAGCGCTGGCACGAGGTCCGGGTGGTCCTGGCCCGCGGCGACCGGCTGGTGCTGGAGCTGGAGGTCGGTGCGGCGGAGCTGATCTGGCGCCGGCCGCGGCTGCTGGCGGTCACCGGCCGCGACGGGCGGGAGCTGCGGGCGCACCTGGACCTGGCCGCCAGCACCGACGGCGGCTGGATCCGCTCCGGGCAGGTGCTGCGCATCGTGCTCGAGGGCCCCGACCTGGGCCGGGACTGGGCCCGCATCGAGGAGGTGCTGCTCGACGCCGACAGCGAGCACAGCCTGCGCCTGCACCTGCGCCTCGTGGCAGGCTGAGGCATGGCCGACCTCGACCGGTACCTGGCCGCCATCGCCCGGGGCGACGCGGACGCCTTCGCCGCGTGGCTGGCGGGCGCCGAGCCCCGGGTGCGGGCCAGCCTGCACAGCTTCGCGGCCCGCCTGGACACCGAGGCGGTGCTGCAGGAGGCCCTGCTGCGCACCTGGCAGGTGGCGCCACGCTTCCAGCCGGACGGCCGGCCGGACGGCCTGGTGCGGTTGAGCGTGCGCATCGCCCGCAACCTGGCGGTGAGCGAGCTGCGGCGGGCGCGGGTGGATCCGGTCGAGGTCGAGCAGCTCGAGCGCCTGGCCGAGGCCCAGGGCGAGGGCCCGGCCCCGCCCGATCCGCTGCTGCGGCGGCTGATCGAGCGGTGCCGGGCGCTGCTGCCCGAGCGGCCGGCCCTGGCCCTGGCGGCGCGGCTGCGGGCGGCGGGTGGAAAGAGCGATCACGAGCTGGCCCAGGAGACCGGGATGAGCCTGAACACCTTCCTGCAGAACGTCGGCCGCGCCCGGCGGGCCCTGGCGGAGTGCCTGGAGCGCCAGGGGGTGACCGTGCCCGGAGGCGCTGCGCCGGGAGGTGTCGCATGACGCGGGAGGAGGAGGAGCTGCTGGAGCAGGTGGTCGGCGCCTGGCGGCCGCGGGACCGGGACGGCGGCGCGCGGGCGCACCCGGCCTGGCACGACCTGGACGAGGCCGGGCGGCAGCAGGCCTACCAGGAGACGGTCCGCCAGCGGGCGCTGGAGGCGGCCCTGGACCCACAGGGTCTGTCCACGACCGCGAAGGCGGTGCTGGCGCGGATCCGGGGCTGAGCGAGGGCGAGGTGGGGTCGTCCCCCGGCCGGTGGCGAGGCGGACCCGGTTCGTTCAGCGAACGCGCTCCGGCGCGGACCAGGCGGCGCACCTGGCCTCGGGGCCCTGGGGCGCCCAGACCTGGAGCACGCGGGTCGGACCGTCGCCGCGGGCGACGAAGGAGGCCTCGCCGCCCGCGGCCATGTAGACCGTGTCCCCGACCTGTAGGGTGTGCGGCACCCCGTCCAGCGTGGTGACGCAGGCCACCCGGCCCAGCCGGTCGCCCTCCTGGCTGGAGAGCTGCACGCTGTGCGGGTCGGTCAGGAGCGTGGGCGCGGGCGAGGGGTCGCCGGGAGGGGCCGGGGGCTTGACGGAGCAAGCGGAGAGGCGCAAGTGGCAAGTCCTGACCCCGCGGCCTTGCGCGTCACCCACCCGCGGATGAGCGCCGCCTGGTAGCACGCGGCCGGCGGCGCGAACCCGGCCTGGACCATCATCTCCTCGACCTGTGCCGGAGCGTGCGCAGCCACGCCGTGCCCGAACATCGCGCGGTAGCTGTCCTGCCGCTCCGGGGCCACGTAGAGGGTGAGCCAGAGGTCCATCACGGTCGCAAAGGACGGGTGCTCCAGGTCCGCCGCGAGATCGGCGCTGAAGAGGAGCCCGCCCGGCTTCAGGCGATCCGCGATGTCGCGGAAGAACGCGACCCGGCGCTGCTCGTCCACGAGGAAGTGCGAGACCAGCAAGCTGGTCGCCGCGTCATGCGCCTGGACGGGGAGGTCGGACACCCACCCGACGTGGAACTCGCAGCGGTCGACGAACCCCTCCGCCTCGGCGTGCTCGCGCGCCGCATCCAGCATGGCCGCCGAAGGGTCGACCAGCGTGAACCGCCACCCGGCATGCAGCGGGGCGAGGTGCCGCGCCTCCGCCGCGGTGCCCGCGCCCGCGACGAGGATGCGCGCCGTCTCCGGAAGGCGGGCGAAGGCCCCCTGGACCAGCAGGTGCAGGGCGTCCTTGAAGCCCCGGATCGGCTCGATCTGGCGGTCGTAGTTGCGGGCGTGGGTGGCGTCGAAGGCGGCGGTGGTCGGAGGCGACGACGGCATGGCTCAAGGCTCCTGCACGTGACGGTCGTGGACGGACGGCTCTCGAGCGGCGGCGCGGCGGCGCAGATCCACCGACAGGTCGTGGAGGGTGACGGCGTCGAGGCGCCGGGTGAGCAGCGCCTCGGCCTCACGGAGCGCATCCCCGAGCACATCCTCCACCGCCCTCTCGACGAGGCAGCCTGGGGCTCCGCGCCGCGCACCCATCGCGAACACGCCCGGCCCCCCGAGCGCAACGTGCACGTCGAGCAGGGTGACCGTGCTCGGATCCTGGCGGAGCGACCAGCCCCCCCCGCGCCCCTTCTCGGCCCGAACGATGCGGGCCTCGCGCAGGCCCGCCATCGTCCGCCGCACCACCACCGGGTTGGCCCGTGTACACCGCGCCAGCGCCTCCGACGTGATCGGGGCGCCGTCGGCGGGCAGGTGCAGGAGGACGTGCAGCGCGGTGGAGAGGCGGAGATCCAGGTTCATGTAACTTCGACTATTACATGATGGACGCGAGGGCCACCTCCGAGCGCCGACGGCCTCCCCGGCCAGGTGCCGGCTGGGCCGGGGGGATTCGACCCTGGCCCCCCTCCGCCCCTGCGGGGCACCTCCCCCCGGCTGCGCCAGGGGGAGGAACGGGGGACAGCGCTGGTCTCGTAGGGACGCCGGCGACGCTGCTAGGTCGGCGCGCCGCCGGCTCCGCCGCCCTGTCCGCCGCCCGCACCACCACCGCCACCCCGGCGGCGACGTCGGCGCTTCCGCGGCGCTCCCCCCTCTCCGCCGGAGGCGACACCTGGCGGACGGGGACCCCGCTCCTCCCGCGGCGGGCGCTCCTCTCGCGGCGGGCGCTCCTCCCGCGGCGGGCGGCCCTGGAAGCCACCCCGTTCCTCGCGCGGCCCCCGCTCCTCGCGCGGGCCCCGCTCCTCTCGCGCCGGGGCCTGCGAGGCGCCCCGCTTGCGTCGAGCGGGCCCGGCGTCGCGCGGGCGCTCGGCCCAGGCGGCCTCCTCGACCTCGCGGGCCAGGCGGCGACCGTCCACCTGCCGGTGGGCGCGCTTGGGCCCCACGCCGGTCAGCTCGACGTCGGCCTTGAGCCGGCCGGTCTCGAACAGGTTCCAGATCTCGCGACCGTACTCGGTCTCGGCCAGGTCGGGGGCGAAGCGCGCCAGGAACTGCGTCAGGTGGTCGAGGTCCCGCAGGAAGACGTCGCGGGCGTTGCGGTTGGCGGCGGCGTCGATGGCCTGGGGAAGGTCGATGATCACCGGACCGTCCCACGCGATGAGCACGTTGTACTCGGACAGATCTCCGTGCACGACGCCGGCCAGCAGCATCCGCGCCGACTGGTGCGCCAGGTATTGCAGCATCGCCCGCGCGTGCTGCGGCTGGAGCGTCAGGTCGAACAGTCGCGGCGCGGGGTTGCCGTTGTGATCGAGGAGCAGCTCCATGATGAGCACACCCTCCTCGAAGACGTGCGGCTGGGGCACCCGGATGCCGGCGGCCGACAGCTTGTAGAGGGCGTCGACCTCGGTGCTGCGCCAGGCCTGCTCCTCCTGCTCGCGGCCGTACTTGCTGCGGCTGGCCATGGCGCGCGCCTGGCGGCTGTTCCGAACGCGCCGCCCCTCGGTGTAGGTGGCCCGCTGCTTGAATGACCGGGACTGCGACTCCTTGTAGACCTTGGCGCAGCGGACCTCCCCCTCGCTGCGCACGATCCACGCGGCGGCCTCCTTGCCGCTCATCAGGGGTCGCAGCACTTCGTCGATGAGCCCCAGGTCGTAGAGGGGCTCGAGCTGCTTGGGGATCCGCATGTGCTCCTGGCTGACCCTCCCGGCCGTGGGCGTTCCACGCAGTCTAACCCAGCCACGCGCCGGGCCGCCTGCTGTCCGAGCGAGGCGCTCAGAAGGCGGCGGTGCGCTCCTCGATGCTGACGACCTTGTCGTCGTCCAGGGTCACGTCGCGCTCGAACAGGCGGGTGGCCTGGTACTGGGTCTTGGAGCCGGGCTCCCACACCAGCACGCCGTCCTTCTGCTGCTCGAAGCGGTACACCCACAGCTCGCTGCGCACGGCGTTGCGACCGGCCAGCTTGCGCTTGTCGAAGGGCACGCCCCAGGCCATCTCCAGCATGTCCTTGGTCCAGCCCAGCTCGACCTTGCCGGCGATGATGACGGCGCGGGTCGCCTCATCGTACTTGTAGTACCGGTCCCACAGGCCGGCCGCCTGGAGGAAGGCGTTGCGCTCCTCCTCGGTCTTCAGCTTGAGGTAGGCCTTCTTCTGGTCCTCGCTCATGTACGCGCGCAGGGCGTAGTAGTGGTCGAACTCGGCGTCGCTGAGCTTCTTGACCTTGTTCTGCCAGCCGGCCTGGGCCGACAGGGTGAGCGAGAGGGCGAGGAGGAGGGCGTGCATCGGGCACCACCGGTGGCGAGGGGGGAGGCCGCCTAACGCGGCGGAGCCCGGCCCTCACGGCGAGGGCAGGTCGGGGAAGGGGGCAGAGGGATCGGCCAGGTCGACGGCCGAGGCCGGCACCCAGCCCTTGCGGGCGTCGGGCAGCTCGATCAACACCGCGGCGCCGCCCAGCCCTTCCGCGGGCTGGTAGCGCTCGACGGCGCGCACGACAGCGCCCTCGTGCAGGGCGAAGAGCTCGACACCCTCGGCGCCCAGGCCGCTCTTGACCATGACCTCGGGGACCAGGACGGTGGCGGGCGGCAGGCGGCCGGCCTGTGCCGCGACCCCGGCGGCGAGCACCACGGCCAGGGCGAGCAGGCCGAGCGCGTCGGCGCGCGGGCGCAGCGGGGACAGGCCGCGGCGGCGGCGGGCCAGGCCCTGGACCAGCAGCAGGCCCAGCCCCAGGGCGGCGCTGGCGCCCGCGAGCAGGGCCTGGGTGGCCGGCGAGAGGGCGACCTGCCAGAAGAAGGGGCCCGCCTGGGGCGAGGGCAGGTCCAGCCGGTCCTGGCTGCGCTTGCGGGCCAGCTCCAGGTTCGCGCGCAGGTCGGCGTCGGCGGGCGAGAGCTGCAGGCCGCGCTGCCAGGCGGCGATGGCGAGCCCCAGCCGCTCCTGGCGGTACAGGCCGTTGCCCAGGCCATGGTAGACGGCCGGGTCGACCGCCCCCTGCTCCAGGGCCTGGGCGAAGGCGGCGACCGAGGAGGCATCTCCCTCGCGAGCGGCGGCCACGCCCCGCTCGTAGGCGTCCTGGCCGCCGGCCAGCGCCGGCAGGGCGAGGAGGAGCCAGAGCGCTCTCATGTCGCCTCCACGAAGGCCCGCACGCGGGCTTCGAGGTCGCCGCCGGGGGAGAAGCCGCCGTAGCGGGCGCGGGCCAGGTCGTCGTCGAGGGCGGCGGCGTCCGGTCCCAGGGCGGCGACGGCGGCGCGGTCCAGGCCGGGGGCGGGGCGGTGAAGGCGCAGGCCGCAGGCCTCGCGGAAGGCCGTCTCGAGCGCGGCCAGGCGGGCGGCGGGGTCCTCGGGCAGGGCGCGCAGCCGGCCGCGCAGCGCGGCGCGGGGGTCGGGCGCGCGGCGGCGGAGCAGGCCGTCCAGGCCCAGCGCCAGCAGGCCCAGGCCGGGCAGGGCGGGCAGGCCCAGGGCCCACGGCAGGGCGGCGGCCAGGCTGTGGTCGCGCACCGAGGCGCCGCCGGGCACGGGCAGGATGTCCTCGCCCAGGGCATGGACCTCCTGGCGGGCGTCGACGGTGGCGTCGGGATCGGGGCCGCCGAAGTGGCGGACCTGGCCGTCGGGGGCCTGGCCCGGGGTGACGCGCAGCAGCACGGGGGCGGTCTCCAGCGTGACGTAGCGCCCGGCCTGGGGGTCGAAGACGGGGATGCGCACGGGGTCGACGCGCACCTCGCCCTCGCGGGTGGGCACGATGGCGCGGCGGAAGGTGGCCTGGGCCCGGAAGCGGCCGTCCTGGACCTCGGCGACGATCTCGGGGGCGTCGTCGTAGGCGCGCCAGGCCTCGCTCTGCGGGGGGGTGGGCAGGCTCACGCCGGCCAGGGTGCCGTCGCCCACCAGGCGCAGCTCCAGGGTGACGGAGCCGCCCAGGGGGACCTCGACCGGCTGGCCGGCGGGGACCGGGTCGGCCTGCCCCTCGCGGCGGACGACGCCGTCGAGCTGGAAGGTGCCGACCAGCCCCGAGAAGTCCGGGGGCCGCCCCTCGGCGGGCAGGGGCCGGATGGTGGTGGACAGCGGCCGGCTGGACAGCGTGCGGGTCTCGACGCCGCCCAGGAAGGGGCTGCGCCGCCGCGTGTCCTGCGAGGGCACCCGCACGGTCAGCACGGCGGGCGGCACGGTGCGCGGGCCCTCGGCGGCGGCGACCAGCGGGACCCACACCTCCTCGACCTGGAAGGCCACGCCGTCCTGCTCGACCTGGTACTCGCGCTGGGCGGCCTCGGCGGTCTTCTCGGGCACGAAGCCGTCCCAGGTCGGCGGCGTCCAGCCCAGCTCCAGCACCCGGTCCTGGTGCTGGTGGCGGAAGCGGTAGACGACGACCTGGCCCAGGTAGGGCTGCTCGTCGCTCAGGCTGGCGGTCACGTCGTTGCCGGCGCGCTCCTCGGCGCTGCGGGGCGCGACGGTGACGGTCACGGCCTCGGCGCGCAGCGTGCGGTCGCCGACCTGGACCTGCACCGGGCCGACCGTCCAGGTGCCGGGCGCCACGGCCGTCAGGGCGTAGCTGTAGTCGACCATCCGGGTGGACTGGAAGTTGACGACGACGTGCTGCTGGCTCTGCCCGGTGAAGCGGGCCTGCAGGCCGTCGCCGACGGGCAGCTCGGGCCGCCCGCGCAGGACGGCGTCGACCAGGCGCACCCGGGCGGCGACGGTCTGGCCCTCGCGCAGCTCGGTCAGGTCGAGCTCCAGCTCCAGCCGTGGCTGCCCGGCGCGGGCCGCCGCGGGCAGTCCCAGCAGCCCGGCGGCGACCAGGGCCGCCCCGGCCTGCAGGACCTGGCGACGATGGGGGGGCTTCACCAGTCCTTTCCTCCCTTGCGGGCCGCCGGGTCGACCTGGACCCGCGGCTTGCCCTCTTCTACGCCGTCGAGCAGGCGGTCGGCCTCCTGCTCGGACATCGAGCCCGGCCGGTGGACCTGGCCCTCCTGCTCCTGCCCGCCGGTGTCGCCCGGGGCGCCGTCCTGGGGCTGGATCTGGCCGGGGTCCCCCGGGGGCTCCTCGCCCGGTTGCGGGTCCTGCTCGCCCTGCTGCTGCTGCGGGTCCTGCTCCCCCTGCTGCTGCTGCTGCTGCGGGTCCTGCTCGCCCTGCTGCTGCTGCTGCGGCGGGTCCTGCTCGCCCTGCTGCTGCTGCGGCGGGTCCTGCTCGCCCTGCTGCTGCTGCGGCGGGTCCTGCTGCTGCTGCTGCATGCGGCGGGCGATCTCCTGGCGGACCGCCTGGGCGTTGGCCTTCGCGGCCTCGGCCTGCGGCGCCTCCTTCACGACCCGGTCCCAGTCCTCCACGGCCCGGGTCAGGCGCCCGGCGCGGTAGGCCGCCAGGCCGGCGTTGGTGCGGGCGCGCGTGCGCTGCTCGGGGTCCAGGCTGCGGTCGGCGACGCCGGTCAACACCTCGTGGGCCCGGTTGAAGTCACCCTGCTCGAAGAGGGCCTGGCCCACCCGCTCGGCCACGTCGAGGTCGTCGGGGTCGCGGGCCTGCTCGGCGAGGAGCGCGTCCAGGGGCGAGGGGGCAGGCGCGGCGGGGGCCTGGGCCCGGGAGGGGCCGGCCGGGAGGAGCAGGGCGGCGGGCAGCAGCCCGACGAGCAGCAGCGCGGCGAGGCGGCGGCCCGCCGGGAGCGCGCGGGCGGGTGGCGCGCGCAGGCCGGCGCTGAGCAGCAGCAGGCCCAGGCCCAGGCCCAGCGGCCAGGCGAAGCGCTCGTTCCACACCTTCTCGCGGCGCACGCCCTGCTCGGCGGTCTTCAGGCCGCCGCGAATGCCCTCCAGGTACAGGGCGCGCAGGTCGCCGTCGCCCGGCACGCTGTCGGCGTAGGCCCCCTCCCCCACCTGGGCCAGGCGCTGCAGCAGGTCGCGGTCCAGGCGGGTGAGCACGACCTGGCCGGCGCCGTCCTTCTTGAAGCCCCCCTCGGCCAGCGGGATCGGGGCGCCCTCGGGCGTGCCCACGCCCAGGGTGTAGAGGTGGATGCCCTGCTCCGCGGCGGCCTGGGCGGCGGCCTCGGCCTGGCCGACCTGGTCCTCGCCGTCGCTGACGATCAGGATGGCGCGGTCGGCCTGGCCCGCCGGGCCCAGCAGCGCGGCGGCGACCTCGATGGCGCGGCCCAGGTCGCTGCCCTGGGCCTTGAGCGTGTCCGTGCCGCTGTCGCGGGCGATCTCGCGGAAGGCGCGGACGTCCAGGGTCAGCGGCATGCGCGGGTAGGCGCCGGCGGCGGCCAGGACCAGCCCGACCCGGTCGCCCTGCAGCAGGTCGGCCAGGTCGGACAGCTCGCGGCGGGCGCGCTCCATGCGGGAGGGGTCGACGTCCTGGGCGTCCATCGAGCGCGAGACGTCGAGCACGACGACCAGGGAGAGCCCCTCCTGGCGCAGCTCGCGCCAGCGGTAGCCCCAGCGCGGCTGGGCCAGCGCGACCAGGCACAGGGACAGGCCCAGCCAGGCCAGCAGCAGGCGGCGGCGGTGCAGGCGGGCGGCCGAGGGGGCCACCTCCAGGCCCACCAGTCCCAGCCGCGCCACGGCCCGCGCCCGCGCGCGGAGCAGGGCCAGCACCAGCAGGCCCAGGGGCGGCAGCAACCACAGCAGGGCCAGCAGCTCGGGCCGC
>JAKLKF010000042.1 GCA_023150805.1 Myxococcota bacterium
CGAGGGGCCGGCCCTCCGTCGAGATCGGACGGAGGCCGGCCCGCGCCACCGCACCACCGAACTCTCGAAGCATCATGGAGCCGAAATGACCGTCCTCGCGTTGATGCTCCTTGCCTGCACCGCGGGCAGAGGGGACTCCGGGGCCGGAGGCAACCCGAACCCAGATGGGACAGTGCCTGTCAGGAGTGACCAGCCACAGGGGGCTGGCCAGGTGGACTTCATGTTCGGCACCTACTTCGTGACACGAACTGGACTTGGGGACAAGGGCGCCACCGAGAGCGACCCGAGCGTGTTCGGAGCGGGTTTTCAGGCGTCAACCTGGGTTCCGCTACCCTTGAACGAAGAGACAGAAGCTTGCTGGCGCAGCCACTGGATCGTCATCGACACCGACCTGGTGGAATACGGGACCGAACTGGTCGTCAGCTTCGATGACACTGACATCGTACTGGTCGAAGACGGGCGGCGGTATGAGCGAGTGCTCTCCGGTGACGAAGCCGTCGCAGCCGCGACAGCCGGCGCCAATGTAGCCCTGAATGAACAGCCGTCCGGCTACTCGGTGCCCGCGCCCGCCGACTTCACGAACCTCGACGAGGCACTCCAAGCCATCCAGGAGGACGCGATCCTGGACCTGGAGTGGAGCCCGGACGACGCATCGCAGGGCTTCGTGGAACTGCGCTTCGAGAACAACGGCGGGGACGGCATTCGCTGTGCCTTGAACGATGACGGGGAGGCGCGCATCGCGCTAGGCTCGGTCGGCGGAGACGTGGATGTCGTCCATGCCGGCCGTGTCGTCCGCGGAACCTTTGTCCACAAGACCCTGGGGAACGTGCTGATCGACCTGGATCGTCGATTCGAAGTGAAGATCCGATGACCCCCTCCGCCTCGGTCCCCAGACACGCCGCGATTACCGCAGGCGCGTTCCTGCTCCTCTCGTGTGACGCCGTTCCGGTTGCCGCGACCATCCCGGTCACCGAGGGCAGCCCTCCGATGCTCGGCCCTGTCGATGTCATGGTCGTCGAGCAGATCCTCGACACCGTCGAGGTCACGTCGAGCACCGTCCTGGACGAACAGCCGCCGGTCGTCATCGGACTGGCTCTATCCACTCCCACTGAGCTGCCTCTGCCTGCGGCCTCCTCGGCGGAGGCGTGCTGGAGATACCGCCACGAGCTGGACGATCCCGGCGGGAAGCTCGCGGAGGGGATCGAGGTCACCGTCGGCACGACCGATCTGAACCTGTCCGACAGCGGGGGCGGCGTCTACATGACGATCGCCGCCGGCACCACCGCCAACGCAGCCTCCCAACCCGGCGCATCGCTCTCCGTGAACGGCGAGCCCACCGAGGTCGCTGTCCCGTACCCACTCCAGGTCGAGGACATCGGGGCGACCTGGACCGGCGTCACGAAGGACGGCACGGTCCCCCTTTCCTGGACCCCTCCGCCGGAGCAGCGCCCGCTGGGCTTCATCCAGCTCGTCATCGAAGGGTCCGAGGACGAAGTGTGGTGCGCGTTGACCGACGACGGCGCCGCCGACATCGATCTGGGTTCCCCACAGGCCGAACCGACCATCGTCCGTTTCGGCCGCGTCGAGCTCCAGGTGCTCGAACACACCTCACTCGGCGCCCTCCTTGTCGCCGTGCAGCAGGACCTGCAGCTCGTGGAGTGATCGCACAGGCGCCCCTGCCTTCAGCCCGCGGCGCGCCCCATCTCCGCCACCAGCGCCCGGCTCTCGGCCACCCGCGCGATCCACGGCGCCACGGCCTGGGGTACGGCCTCCTCGATCGCGCGGTAGCCGGCCTCGAAGCGAGCCAGCTCGGCGTCCAGGGCGGCGAGCGCGGCGGGCACGGCCTGGTAGTGGGCGGCCGAGGCGAGCAGGCCCTCCAGGACCTGCCAGCGCTTGCCGAAGCCGCCGGGCAGGTCCAGGCCGCGCCCGATGCGGCGCAGGGCGGCCGAGGACAGGAAGGCGCCGGCCAGGGCGGGGGTGCACAGGCGCCGGGCGATGCGGCCCAGGCCGGTCTGCTCCTCCTCCAGCAAGCCCGGGCGCAGGGCGGGCAGCTCCCAGGCGGGCGCCGGTCCGGGAAGCTCGGCGCGCCAGGCCACCGCCAGGTCCAGGGAGAGGCGAGCGGCGGTGGCGTACAGCGCCCCGTCGCCGGCCGCGGGCACCCCCTCGACCGCCAGGACGAAGGCCGGCAGCCAGCGCAGCAGGTGCTGGTCCAGGATCTCGGCCTGGTGCCGGCGCAGGTTGTCGACCGCGGAGGCCTGGCGATCCTGCCGGGCCTGGGCCTCGGCGCCGGCCAGGAAGGAGAGCAGGCGCAGCTCCTCGGCCAGGTGGTCGGCCTCCAGCCCCCGGGGCTCGCCCAGCCCGGCCCGCGCCCGGCGGGCCCGCACCGCGGCCGCCACGTCGCCCCCCAGCAGGCCCCCCTCGTCGAGGAAGGCGCTCTCGAAGGGGAAGAGCTCGACCTGGGTCAGGTGCACGTGCAGGGCCGCGGCCTCGTCCTCGTCCAGCACCTCGGGCAGCGCCACGCCCAGCCCCGGCACCTGGCGCCAGGCCTCCAGGCTGTCGGGTCGCAGGCCGGAGGCGAACAGGTCGCCCACCAGGGCCAGGGCCCGGGCGCGGGCCGTGGCGCGCTCAGCCGCGTCCAAAGGGCTTCTCGGGCAGCTTGTAGGCGCTCTTCACCGGCTTGAGCGGCCGCTTGAGCCACAGCGGGCGGCGGGTGCCGTCCGGGCTGTGGTCGACGGCCGAGCGGGTGAGCGCCACCCAGCGGCGGTACAGCTCCCGGCTCTTGTTCGTGTCGACGAAGACGTCGCCGTGGCGCTCGCCGGCCTTGGCCTTGCGGATGCCCACCACCTTCTGCAGCCAGCAGTGGGCGCCCGAGACCGGGTCGGGCTGCACGGCGTGGGTCAGGTTCTGGTGCACGCCCACGTCCTTCCACCAGATGCGCGCGGTGTCGGGGTCCGGCCCGTCCCAGGCGGTCGCGCCCTTGAGCATGTGCAGGGTGTGGCCGCCCCTGCCGTCCTCCTCCAGGCTGGCCAGGGCGGTGGTGCCCTTGCTGCCACCGGCGTCCTCCTGCAGCCGCCAGCGGCCCAGGTGGTGGCTCATGGCGATGATGCCGGGCTTGATGCCCTCGGTCACCCAGACCTTGTCGATGAACCAGCCGATCTCGGTCTCCACCCGCACCAGCTCGCCGGTCTGGACGCCCAGGCCGGCGGCGTCCTCGGGGTGGATCCAGATCGGGTTGCTGTGCGAGATCTCATACAGCCACTTGGCGTTGGCCGAGCGGGTGTGGATCAGCGTCGGGAGCCGGAAGTTGGGCAGCAGGATCATCTCGCCCTTCTTGCGGTCGATCTCGCGGTGGTCGACGTGGCTCTGCAGCCACCAGGGCAGCACCCGGTCCAGCTCGGGCCAGCCCCAGTCGCGCAGGGTCTGGCTGAGGATCTCGAGCTTGCCGCTGGGGGTGTCGAAGCCCTTGCGCAGGACCCCGTCGACCATCACGCCCAGCGGGTTGCCGTCGGCGTCGAAGGCCTTGCCCTCGGGGCCCAGCCGCGCCACCCTGTCGGCGCCGGGCTGCACCGCCTCGAAGGGCACGTAGTTGGTCTTCTTGACCTCGAAGCTGCCGTACTTGCGCATCCAGGCCAAGGGGGACAGGCCCTCGGCCTTCGCGCGCTCGGGCAGGCCGGGCACGCTGTGGTCGAAGATCCAGGCCCAGTACTCATCCTGGGTGATCGGCGTGCCGGGCTTGCTGGGGCTCTCGACCAGGGGGCGGATGCCCAGGCTGCCGTCCTCGTCCATCTTCCAGGTCAGGTCGACCCAGAACTCGTTCTCCTCCCACACCTCGCCGGGGTTGGCCTGCCAGGTCTTCTCGACCTTCTTGCCGGCCCGCTCCATCGCCACCCGGCGCACGGGCTGGCGGAAGCCGATCCACATGCCGGCGTGGGTCTCCTGGGACATGACGTCGTGGCGCTCGCCGGCGTGGCCCATGGGCAGCACGTAGTCGGCGAACCAGGCGCTCTCGTTCCAGGTGGGCGTCAGCGCGACGTGGCACTTGATCTTCTGTTCATCCCGCAGGGCCTGCATCCACATGAAGCCGTCGGGGTTGATCCACATCGGGTTGTAGACCCGCGTGAAGTACACGTCGATCTCGCCGCGGCCCTCGTCGAGGAAGTGCGGCAGCAGGAAGGACATCTCGTACATGGCCAGCGGCCACTCGTGCGGCAGGTGCAGCTCGTTCCAGGCGTCGAAGGCCGGGGGGCTCGCAAACGGCTTGGGGACGAACTTGTTCCAGTCGTTCAGGCTGGTGCCACCCTCGGTGCCGACGCTGCCGGTCAGCACGTTGACGAAGAACAGGCAGCGGGCGACCTGCCAGCCGCCGCGGTTGCCCATGCTGGCGCTGCGCCAGACGTGGGCGGCCACGCGGTTGCCGGCCTGGGCGACGTAGCGGGCCGCCTCCTCGATGCGGTCCTGGGGGACCTGGCTCTCGGCGGCGGCGCGCTCGAAGGTGAAGCCGCCGTACAGGGCCTTGAGCGCCTGCTCGAAGCGGTCGAAGGTCAGCTCCTCCCCTGGCGCGGGCAGGGCGGCGGCGACGGCGGCCTTCTGCTCGGGCGAGAGCAGGTCGGTGTCCTGCACGACCTGCCCGACCTCCTGCAGGAAGGTCTTCCAGTTGACCCAGCGGCGCACGAACTCGCGGTCGTAGCGGCCGGTCTGGACCAGGTGGTTGGCGATGGCCAGCAGGATGACGGTCTCGCTGCCGGGCCAGGTGGGCAGCCACACGTCGGACTTCGCGGCCGTGTTGCTCAGGCGAGGATCGAAGGTCACGATCTTCGCCCCGTTCATCTTGGCCTCGATGATGCGCTGGGCGTGCGGGTTGAAGTAGTGGCCGGTCTCCAGGTGCGAGCTGACCAGCAGCACGCAGCGGGCGTTGGCGTGGTCGGGGCTGGGGCGGTCGCCGCCGGCCCACAGGGCGTAGCCGGCGCGCGCGGCCGCCGAGCAGATGTTGGTGTGCGAGTTGTGACCGTCCACGCCCCAGGACTGGATGACCCGGTTGGTGTAGTGGTCCTCCCCGGGCCGACCGACGTGGTACATGATGCCGGTGCGCCGCTCCTGCCGGCTCTTGCGCATCCGGGCGGCGATGTCGGTCAGCGCCTCCTCCCAGGTGACGCGCTTCCACTTGCCCTCGCCGCGCGCGCCCACCCGCTTGAGCGGGTACAGGATGCGCTCGGGGTCGTAGGTCTGGTTGTGGGTCGCGGGGCCCTTGGCGCAGTTGCGGCCGCGGCTGCCGGGGTGGACCGGGTTGCCCTCGAACTTGCGGATCTCGAAGCTGTCCTTGTCGACGTAGGCCAAGAGCCCGCAGGCGCTCTCGCAGTTGAAGCAGATGGTCGGCACCAGCGTGTAGCGGCGGGCCACCTTGCGCGGCCAGGCCTTGCCGTCGTACTCGACCCACTCGTCCCACAGCTCGGGCGGCGGGTAGCGGCTCAGCCGGCCGTCGGGGTGCTTGACCTCGGTCAGCTTGACCGGGGCGCGCGCCACCTCGCCGAAGGAGGGCATCGCCTGCCCGGCGACGTTGGTCGGGCCGGTCGCGGGGGCGGGGTGGGGCGGCCGCTTCATCCCCAGCATGCTGGCGAGGAAGTTCTCGAGGGCGTTGTTGCCGTTGCTCTGGACGGCGTTGCCGTTGCTTCCGACGGCGTTGCCGTTGCTTCCGACGGCGTTGCCGTTGCTTCCGACGGCGTTGCCGTTCTTGCCGGCCGGCGTGGGGTGCTGGGTGCTCATGAGTTGGGCAGCTCCTGGGGGGCCATCACGAAGGCGTGCTCGTAGGCGTACAGGCCGACGGCGGTGAGCAGGCCGGCCACGGCGGCGACGACGGGGGCGCCGGTGACCAGCAGCAGGACCATCGGGACCAGGTGTCCCACCACGATGGCGCCGGCCCAGAACTGGGTCTTGTACTTGCCGTGCGAGATCTCGTGGGCGGCGCGGGCGGCCTGCTCGCTTCCGTGGGCGATGCCGAACTCGCCGAGCAGGGTGACGAAGAGGTCGACGGCCAGGGCACCGAGCAGGGTCCAGCGGGCGACCGCGGCCAGGGCGGGCGCGTCGACGAAGACGGTGGTGAGCGCCAGGGCGGCGCCGCCCATCATCGTGGCCTGCACGACCAGGTGCCAGGGCAACAGCGGGCTCTGCCACAGGTCGCGGCCCTCGCACTGGCCGAAGAGGAAGGCCGTGTAGACCGCGGTGCCCAGCGCCAGCGGGATGGTGGCCCAGGCCAGGGCGGTGCGCACGACGCCCAGCTCGCCCAGCCAGCCCAGGGCGACCGCCGTCTCCAGCGCCCACCACAGGCCGGCCAGGTTGCTGAAGGCGATCAGGATGAAGGCGCCGCGGGCCAGCCAGGACTTGGACTGCGGGCGGAAGACGATGCGCAGGAAGCGCTCGGGGCGCTCCAGGTCGGCGACGAGCAGGACGGTGGTGGCGATGAGGCCGAGCAGGCCGACGAAGCCGCCGACCGCGGCGGCCATGGGGCTGACCTCGAAGGCGCCCGTGACCACGCCGAGCGCCAGCAGCAGGAAGGCGCCAGCGCCGACGCCCTTGGTCACCAGGTAGGCCGGCACCTGCCAGTGCCAGGGGACCTTGTGCTGGGCGTTGTAGGCGACCTGGACCATCTGGCCGGCCAGGGTGCCGCGGCCGCTCCCGCCGCTGACCCCGGGGGCCAGGTTGATGGGGCCGCCCGCGGGGTCACCCTGGGTGCCGGGGGTGCGGATGGCGACGCCCGACGAGGCCGTGCGGGTCGTGATCGGCGCCGCGTCGTCGCCGTCCAGCCGCAGCTTGACCTCGTAGAAGGTGGCGTCGGCGTAGCCCTCGTTGTGGCCGTCGCTGGCGTGGTGGCCGTGCGGGTCGAGCACGTCGGCCCACAGCATGCCCTGGGGCTGGCGCGGCAGGGCCGTGGGGTGCATGGCCACGTCGTTGCCCTGCACGTAGAACAGCTTGGGCGCGGTGCCCTGCTCGGGCTTGCGGACCGTCACGTCGTTCTTCGCCACCACGCGGGCGATCTCGCTGCTGGGATCGTCCAGGTCGCCGGCGATGATGCTGTGCGTGGGGCAGACCACCACGCAGGCCGGCTCCAGCCCGTTCTCGACCCGGTGCCCGCAGTAGTGGCACTTGGCCGCCGTCTTCGTCTCGGGGTCCACGTAGATGGCGTCGTAGGGGCAGGCCTGCATGCAGGCCTTGCAGCCGATGCAGACGTCGCTGTCGAACTCGACGATGCCGTCGTGGCGCTGGTACATCGCCGTGACCGGGCAGATGCGCGCGCAGGGCGGGTTGCTGCAGTGGTTGCAGCGGCTGACCTGGAAGGACCGCCGCGTGTCGGGGTAGCGCCCCGTCTCGACGTACTTGACCCAGGTGCGGTTCACGCCGAGCGGCACCTGGTTCTCGCTCTTGCAGGCGGTCGAGCAGGCGTGGCAGCCGATGCAGGACCGCGTGTCGATGACGAAGCCGTAGTTCATGCGGGGCACCCGGGGGCGGTGGCGAGGGGTCGGTCCGCACGATGCACGATGCGGGCCAGCTCGGGGGGACGTGGCGCGACCGACCGTCGCAGCGTCACCGCCGGCGGGAGCGTAGCGTCATGGCGCGACATGACGCGACGTCTCGGCCCCACCCCCGACCCCACCCCGCCCACGCTGCATGGTCGCGGGTCCGGCATGGCCCTTGCCAGAGGCGGCCGCATGGCCTCCTCCTGGACCCGCGCCCTTCCCCTCGCCGACCTGCGGTCCTGGCGCCCCGCCGACCTGGGGCCCGACCTGGCCGCGGCGCTGGCCGTGACGGTGCTCTCGGTGCCCCAGGGCGTCGCCTACGCGCTCATCGCCGGCCTGCCGCCGGCCGCGGGCCTGTACGCCGCGACCATCCCGGCCCTGGTCGGCAGCCTGTTCCGCTCGTCGCGCCACGTCATCGCGGGGCCGACCAACGCCCTGTCCCTGCTGGTCGGCGGCGCCGTGGCCAGCCTGACGGCGGAGCTGGGGGCCTCGCCGGTCGAGGTGGCGGTCAGCCTGGCCATGGTCGTGGGCATCTTCCAGCTCGCCGCCGGGCTGCTGCGGCTGGGCGCGCTGGTCGACTACATCAGCAACCCCGTCGTGCTCGGCTACATCACGGGCGCCGGCGTGCTGATCGGCGTGGGCCAGCTGCCCAACGTGACCGCCACGCCCATGGAGTCGGGCCACCTGGCGCACCGGCTGTGGACCTGGGCCCAGGGGCTGCAGGGCGCCGATCCGCTCGCCGTGGGCGTCGCGCTGGGCACGACGGCCGTGGTGGTGGGCCTGCGCCTGGTCGACAAGCGCATCCCGGGCTCGATCCTGGCCATGGCGCTGGGCATCGCCGCCAGCCTGGTCTTCGACCTGCAGGGCCGCGGCCTGCAGGTGGTCGCCGACATCGCGCCGGTGCCCGCCAGCCTGCCGCCCTGGACCCTGCCCTCGCTGCAGCACTGGCACGCGCTGGTCCCCTTCGCCGTCGCCGCCACCGTGCTCTCGCTGGTCGAGAGCAGCGCCGTGGCGCGGGCCATCGCCGCCCAGACCGGCGACCGCCTGGACACCAGCGCCGAGTTCGCCGGCCAGGGCCTGTCCAACGTCGTCGCCGCCCTGACCGGCGGCTACCCCATCTCCGGCAGCCTGAGCCGCTCGTCGCTGAACTGGAAGGCGGGCGCGCGCTCGCGCCTGGCGGGCGTCTTCGCGGGCCTGCTGGTGCTGGCCGTCCTGCTGGTGGCCGGCCCGCTGGTCGACCACACGCCCATCGCCAGCCTGGCGGGCCTGCTGCTGGTCATCGCCTGGGACCTGGTCGACCGGCAGCGCATCCGCATGACGCTGAAGAGCGGGCTGGGCGACGTGGCGGCCTTCGCCGTCACCCTGCTGGGGGCCTGGACGCTGGACCTGGACAAGGCCATCTACCTGGGCGTCGTCATCAGCATCGTGCTCTTCCTGCGGCGCGCGCGGCTGCTGACCGTGCGCGAGCTGGCCGTCGACCACCGCACCCGCCTGCGCGAGGCGACCAGCGAGATCGCGCCGGACGACGACGAGCTGCCCGCCCTGTCCGAGGGCTTCCACGCCTGCCCGCAGATCCGCATCCTGCACGTCGAGGGCAGCCTGTTCTTCGGCGCCGCCAGCGAGCTGCAGCACATGCTGGACGTCGCGACCTCCGACGAGCTGATCCGCGTCCTGGTGGTGCGGCTCAAGCGCTGCCAGGGGCTGGACGTCACCACGGCCGAGGTGCTCAGCGCCACCGCCGCCCAGATGCGGCAGCAAGGCAGGCACCTGCTGCTGGTGGGCATGCGCCCGCCGGTCATGGAGCGCATGGAGGCCCTGGGGCTGGTCGAGGCGATGGGCCGGGACCACCTGTTCCCGACCGAGCCCGGCTGGTTCGTCGCGATGGATCACGCGCTGGAGCGGGCCCTGGTCCTGCTGGGGCCGCACTGCGACCACGAGACCTGCCCCATCGAGGACTACCTGGAGCTGCGCCACCAGGGGCGGGCGGTGCCTCCCCTGCGAGAGGAGGCGTAGCCGCCCGTCGTCGGAGGCGGATCAGGCCGTCGCGCGCCCGCAGCGCAGGTTGGCCGGCACGGCCACGTCGATCTTGCCGGGCAGGGCCAGCTTCAGGTTCGCCATGATCCCGACGAACTGCTCCTCGGTGCGGCCGCCGCCCAGCCGCGGGTTCCAGGCCTTCTCCTCGCCCACGCTGCTGCAGGTGAAGCCCTTGTAGTCGTGGCCCGGGTAGACGGTGAAGTCGTCGGGCAGGCTGAAGATCTGCTCGTGGACGGAGCGGTAGAGGGTCGCCGCGTCGCCCTGCTGGAAGTCGGTCCGGCCGCAGCCCCGCACCAGCAGCGTGTCGCCGGTGAAGACGCGGCGGCCGGCGTGGTCGACGTAGACCACGCAGCCCGCGGTGTGGCCCGGCGTGTGGCGCACCTCCAGGCGCTGGTTGCCGAAGCTGACCCAGGCGCCGTCGCCCGCCTGCTCGTCGGCGCAGTCGGCGCCCGCGGCGCTGCCCACGACCGAGGTGCTGCCGCAGGCCTGCCGCAGGCCGTCGGCGCCCGTGACGTGGTCGGCGTGCACGTGGGTCTCCAGCGTCTTGACCAGGGTCAGGTCCAGGTCGGCCAGGAGCTGGCGGTCGCGCTCGACGTGCTCCTGCACGGGGTCGATGAGCACGGCCTGCCGCGTGTCGGGGTCGGCGAGCAGGTAGGTGTAGGTGCAGGAGTCGCGGTCGAAGAGCTGGCGGAAGATCACGGGGGCTCCAGGGAGAGGGTGCGCCGGAGATCTAGCAACCCGCGTGCCACGTCCCCGACGACGGTGCAATCCCCCCGGCTCCCGGGCGTAGGATGGCCGCTCCTCGGAGGCGCCCATGTCCGACCCCACCGACGCGCCCTCGCCCGCGGGCCTGCCCTCGCTGCCCCTGGCCCCGCCGCCGGCCCCCTCCTCGCCCACCGCCGAGGAGCGCAACCTCGCGGTCGTCGCCCACGCGCTGAGCTTCATCGAGGGCGGCGTCATCGGGCCGCTCATCGTCTACCTGGTCAAGAAGGACGACAGCCCCTTCGTCGCCTTCCACGCGCTGCAGTCGCTGTACTTCGGGCTGCTGGCGCTGGTCGTCATCGTGCCGGTGGCGATCATCACCTGCGGCCTGGGCGCGGTGCTGCTGATCCCCTACTTCGTGTGGGAGGTCATCGCCTGCATCGAGGCCCACAAGGGCGAGTGGTACGAGCTGCCCTTCGTCGGCGCGGTGGCGCTGCGCAGCCACCACCCCTGAGCGGCCCGGTCAGCGCCGCCGCCGCCAGGCCAGCAGGGGGGCCGCCAGCAGGCCCAGCCAGGCCGCGCCGCGCCCGCCCGAGGCGCAGCCGCAGCCGCCGCCGGTCACCTCGAAGGCGCCGACCAGGACGACGCTGTCGTCGCCGACCACCACCTCGACGTCGTGCACGCCCACCGGCAGCGTCGTCGGGGTGCGGCCGGAGATGGTCGTGTCGCTGACCACGTCGTTGCCCACCAGGGTGATGCCGCCGATGCGCGCCTCGGCGCTGTCGCTGAAGCCCTCGCCCAGCACGACCACGTCCACCGCCTCGCCCTCGGCGACGCTGGTCGGCGTGATGCTGCTGATCGCCAGCTCGCCGCCGCCGTCGGTGCCGCCGTCCCCTCCCCCGCCGTCGCCGCCGCCGTCCCCCGCGCCGCCGTCGCTGGCTCCGCCGTCCCCGCCGCCGTCGCTGCAGCCCTCGTCGGCGACCGTGTCGCCCGAGATGCAGATCCGCATGATCCAGTCGCCGGTCAGCCCGAAGAGCTGTGACTGGTACCAGTTCGCCCCGGCGCCGGCGTCGGCGAAGATGTAGTTGCGGCCCCCGTAGTCCATGCCGTCGGTGTCGCGGCCGATCGCCGGGTAGCCGCTGTGCTCCTCCAGGCAGACGGCCACGCCCACGTTGCCCGAGCTGATGTCGGCCATGGACAGCTTCAGGTCGGCGACGGTGACGTCGTTCCAGGAGCTGTCCGAGCCGGTGACGTAGACCGCCTAGGCGTCGATCAGGCCGCCGGCGTTCCAGGCCTCGCCGGGGAAGTTGAAGAACTCGACGGTGAACAGCTCCTGGCCCGACGAGCCGCCCACCAGCATGCGCACGGTGTCGACCTGGAAGGGGTAGTCGCTGGCGTCGGGCACGAAGACGCTGCCCCAGCACTCGCCGGCGACGAAGCCGCCCTGGAAGCCGACCTTGGCGCCGTCGACGTAGCCGTCGTTGACCAGCCAGCGGGAGCCGGCCTGGGCCGGCGACAGGGACAGGGCGAGGACGAGAGGGATCATGGGGGGCCTCCGAGCCCGCGCACTGTAGTGCAGGCGCGGCGGCGGCGGACGAGGGGC
Organism: Myxococcota bacterium; assembly: GCA_023150805.1. GTDB lineage: Bacteria > Myxococcota_A > UBA796 > UBA796 > UBA2385 > UBA2385. Next base: position 11,848 of record JAKLKF010000042.1, read on the forward strand.
AGCCCGAGGAGCAGCGGGCCGAGCAGGCCCGGCGCGCCCGCAGAGGCGCAGCCGCAGGCGCCGGGCTCCTCGGAGCTGGGGGTCCCGCCGTCCGCGGCGCCCCCGTCGGCCGCGCCGCCGTCCGTGGAGCCGCTGTCCGTGGAGCCGCTGTCGCCCGTGTCGCCCGTGTCGACGGGGCGCTCCCCCTCCACGCACAAGGTCTCCTCGACCAGGACCGAGTCCTCCAGGAAGTTGGACGGGGCGTCGCAGAGGTAGCCCTCGGGGCAGTCGTCGTGGGTGGCGCAGCCCACCGAGCAGTAGCCCTCGGTCGAGAAGGCCAGGCCGAAGACGCAGTACTCCTGGCAGTGGAAGTCCTGCAGGGAGCAGGGCGCGCCGACGGGATCCCACACCTCGTCGCACACGCGCAGGCCGTCCACCTCGACGCAGGCCCGCGGCTGTGCGTCGACACCCTGGCAGTCGGCGTCCTCGTCGCACTCGTGCGTGCCCGACGGGTAGTTCTCGCACAGCCCGCGCCGGTCGTCGCCGGCCAGGCTGCCCTGCCAGGAGCCGCCCAGGTAGGCGTAGAACATGGTGCTGGTGACCAGGTGCAGCTCGTGGTCCAGGCCCGTGACGTGGCCCAGCTCGTGCAGCACGACGCTGGCGGCGTCCAGGCGGCCCTCCGACGGGTTGCCGCCGCCCTCCTGCCAGGCCCAGTCGACACCGTTGAACAGGATGTCGGCGCCGACGGGGACCACGGCGCCGTGCTCGTCCACGCCGAAGCGGGTGGCGGTCAGGCCGGCGACGGCACCGCCCCACTCCCAGGTGTCGTCGTCGTCCCAGGCCAGCACGTTGATGCCGTCGTCGGCGAAGCCGTCGCCGACGGTGCCGCCGTAGGCGAAGGCGAAGTCGCTGCAGCCGACGCCGCTCCAGGCCGCGAGGGCCGTGGTCGCGACCTGCTCGGTGCGGTCGAAGCCCAGCCCCGCGCTGCCGGCCTCGTTCAGGTAGAAGACGAGAGGGAGCTGCTCGGGGGCGTAGTGCACGCCGGAGAGGGCCCAGGGCGGCGGCGGCGGCCCGTCCAGGCGGTCCATGCCGGCGCCCAGGCCCACCGGGACCAGGCCCACCGCGGCGGGGACCAGCTCCACCTGCCAGGTCTGGCCGGGCGACAGGGTCGGCACGCCGCCGACCGCGACCGGCGGGCCGCCGTTGGCGCCGGGCAGCACGAAGACCACCTGCCGGCCGTCGTCCTGCTGGAGGGTGACCGTGGTGCGTGGCAGGGCCGGGTCCAGGTCGACCGCGACCGACAGCACCGTGCCCGTGAACAGCGAGGGGATCACGTCGGGGTCCCTGTCGGGGGCGCCGCCGGGCGGTGCAGCCAGGCGTCGCGGCGGGCGACCTGCTCGGGGCTGGCGTCGGCGCGCAGCTCCAGCCAGGCGATGACGGCGGGCGGGGCCTGGACGACGGCCTGCACCTGGAGCAGCAGGTCGTCGCGGAAGGCGACCAGGGAGACCTTGTCGCCGGGGGCGGCGCGGGCGAAGCGCTGCACCAGGCCGGCGGGGGTGGCCTTCAGCCCGTCGACGGCGACCACGACGTCGCCCGCGGACAGGCCCGCCCGCATGGCCGTGCCGCCCGAGCGGCAGCTCTTGAGCTTGACGGCGCCCGCGCTGCCGGCCACCTCCGCCCCCAGGTCGCCGGTCGGCGCCTCCTTGCCGGCCTTGCCGCCCTTGTCCTCGGTGCCCTCGGCCGGGCGCATGCGCAGGGCCACGCCGTGGGCCGCCAGCAGCGCGTCCAGGGGCAGGTCACCGGTGCCCCGGATCACCTGGTCGAAGAAGGCGCGCAGGTCCAGGCCGGTCACCTGGGCGGCCATCTCCTCGACCCCGTCCTCGGGCACGCCGACGCCGACCGCGCCGTAGCGGGCCCACAGCGCCTTCATCACGTCGTCCAGGCTCTTGCCGCCCCGGGTGTGCAGGCGGATGTGCAGGTCGAGCGCCAGGGCCGCCACCGCCCCCTTGGTGTAGTAGCTGATCTGGCTGTTCGGGCTGTTCTCGTCGGGCTGGTAGAGCTTGATCCACGTGTCGAAGCTGCTGTCGGCCAGGCTCTGCACGTCCTTGCCCGGCGAGCGGGTCACGCGGGTCAGGGTCTGGCCCAGCAGCTCCAGGTAGGAGTCGGGCTCGATCAGGCCGCAGCGGACCAGGGCCAGGTCGTCGTAGTAGGAGGTGATGCCCTCGAAGGCCCACAGCAGGGTCGTGTGGGCCTCGCGGGAGAGGTCGTAGGGCAGGAAGGCGGCGGGCTTCAGCCGCTTGACGTTCCAGGTGTGGAAGTACTCGTGGCTGCACAGGCCCAGCAGGCCGCGGTAGCCATCGTCCACCTTGGCGACGCCCGGGCGCGGCAGGTCGTCCCGCTTGCTGATCAGGCTGGTGCTGGCCCGGTGCTCCAGGCCGCCGTAGCCGTCGCCGACGACGGTGAGCTGGAAGAGGTACTCCGCCATCGGCGTGACGCCCCAGAAGGTACCGTGGTGCTCGCAGATCACGGCCAGGTCGCGGGCCAGGCGGGCCAGGTCGCCCTGGTGGCGGCCGGTCACGGCCAGGTGGTGCGGCACGCCGCCGGCCTGGAAGGAGACCCGCTCGAAGGTGCCGAGCTCCACGGGGTGGTCGATCAGCTCGTCGTAGTCGGCCGCGCGGAAGCGCCCGAAGGCCCAGGGCTCACCCTCCAGGCGGGGCAGGCTGGTCGCGACGCTCCAGCCGGCGCAGGCCGGGTCCTGGGGTGGGTCCAGCTCGACCTCGCAGGGGCCGTGCTCCAGCCCCTGCGGGCACAGGAACAGGCTGGTGCCGTTGAAGTAGCCGTGCGACTGGTCGAGGTGGGCCTTGCGGACGGAGAGATCCCAGGCGTAGACCTCGCACCACACGGACACGGGGCCGTCGCAGGGCGAGAGCCGCCAGGTCCGCTTGTCGACCTTCTGCACCGCCACCTCGCCCGCGGGGCAGGAGGCGCCCATCCGCACGATGTGCTTGCTGAACTCCCGGATCATGTAGGAGCCCGGGATCCAGGCCGGCAGCGTGAGCACCTGGCCGGCCGGGTCCGGCCGCTCCACCGTCAGGGTGACGCGGAAGAGGTGGGCGGCGGGGTCGGCGGGCACGACGCGGTAGCGGTAGGCGACGGTCACGGAGGGCTCCTGGGAGGACCGTCCACCTATCCGCCGAGGACGACGTGCGGCCGCTTGCCGGCGCCCCCGGCATGGCTAGGTTGCCGCCAACCCCTGGTGGTCCCCCACCGTACACGGAGGTCCCGTCGTGACCTGGCTGTCCCGCATCGGCCTGTTCCTGCTCACCAACCTGGCCGTCGTCTTCCTGCTCGGGCTGGTGACCCGGGTCTTCGGATTGGACCAGTGGCTGGTCGCCAACGGCGTGTCCTACGGGCCGCTGCTGGTGATGAGCGCCATGTTCGGCTTCGTGGGCAGCTTCATCAGCCTGGCTCTGTCCAAGTGGATGGCCCTGCGGACGACGGGCGCCCAGGTGATCGACCAGCCCCGCAACGAGGTCGAGGCCTGGCTGCTCGCCACGGTGCAGCGCCAGGCCCAGGCCGCCGGCATCGGCATGCCCACGGTGGCGATCTACCCCTCGGACACGCCCAACGCCTTCGCCACCGGCGCGCGCCGCGACGCGGCCCTGGTCGCCGTCAGCAGCGGCCTGCTGCGCGGCATGACCCGGCGCGAGGTCGAGGCCGTGCTCGCCCACGAGGTCAGCCACGTCGCCAACGGCGACATGGTCACCCTCACCCTGATCCAGGGCGTGGTGAACACCTTCGTCATCTTCCTCTCCCGCGTGGTCGGCGGCATCGTCGACAAGGCCGTCTTCCGCACCGAGCGCGGCTGGGGCCCGGGCTACTGGATCACGGTGATGGCGCTCGAGCTGGTCTTCGGCCTGCTGGCCAGCACCATCGTCATGTGGTTCAGCCGCCGCCGCGAGTTCCGCGCCGACGCGGGCGCCGCCCGCATCGAGGGCAAGGACGCCATGATCAGCGCGCTCTTGCGCCTGGGCCAGGGCGCCCCCAGCGAGCTGCCCCAGGGCATGCAGGCCATGGGCATCAAGGGGGGCAAGGCGCGGGCGCTGTTCTCCAGCCATCCCAGCATCGAGGACCGGGTGATGGCGCTGGAGAAGCTCCAGCTCTGAGCGCCGGACCGGGCCGGGTTGCCGACGGTCAGGCTCCCGCGCCCTGGCCGTCGAGGACGAAGTAGAAGGTGGCGCCCTGGTCCACCGCGCCCTCGGCCCAGATCTCGCCACCGTGCCGCTGGATGATCCGGCGCACGGTGGCCAGGCCGACCCCGGTCCCCGGGAACTCGTCCTGGCGGTGCAGCCGCTGGAAGGGCTGGAAGAGCCGGTCCACCTTCTGGGGCTCGAAGCCGGCGCCGTCGTCGCGCACGTAGAAGGCCCGGCGCCCCCCCACCGAGGTGCTCCCGACCTCGATGGTCGCCCGGGCCTTGCGCGAGGTGTACTTCCAGGCGTTGCCCAGCACGTTGCGCATCAGCACGGCGACCAGGCCCGGATCGGCCTCCGCCGACAGCCCCTCCTGCACCCGCAGGTCCACCTCGCGCTCGGGAGAGCGGCCCTGCAGCTCGGAGAGGATGGTGCGGGTGACGTGGGTCAGGTCCACCGGGCGGCGATCCAGGGCGCCCTGGGTCACCCGGGACAGGGCGAGCAGGTCGGTGATCAGCGCGTCCATCAGCTGCCCGGCGAGGGCGATCTGGTCGAGGTAGAGGCGGATCGCCGACGGCGCGCCGGGCCCCAGGTCCTCCCGCAGCAGCTCGCCGTAGCCCAGGACGGCGGCCGCCGGGAAGCGCAGGTCGTGGGCGGCGCGGGTGGCGAAGGCCTCCAGCTCCCGGTTGGCGTGCGCGAGCTGGCCCAGCAGCTCGGCGCGGGCCCGCGCCATGCGGATGTGGGTGCGCACCCGCGCCCGCAGCTCCATGACGTGGAAGGGCTTGGCCAGGTAGTCGTCCGCGCCGGCCTCCAGCCCCTCGATCGAGGCCTCGGGCCCGGCGCGCGCCGAGAGCAGGACGATCGGGACCGCCCGCAGCGACGGATCCGCCCGGAGCGCGCGGACCAGCCCGAAGCCGTCCAGGCGGGGCATCATCACGTCGGTCAGCACCAGGTCGGGGACGAGCTCCCGCGCGATGGCCAGCGCCTCGATCCCGTCCGAGGCCACCTGCACGCGGCAGGTGCCCGACAGCGCGCCGGCCAGGTAGCTGCGCATGTCGGCGTTGTCGTCCACCACCAGCACCGTGGGCATCGAGGCGTCGCGCGGATCCACCTCCGGCGGGAGGGGACCCGCCTCCGGCGAGCGGGCAACGGGCCCCCCCTGCAGGGTCGCCAGCTCCGCCGCGGCGGCCCGCCGGGCTGCGTCCGGCCCCGCCGACGGTGGCCCCTCGACGCAGCGGTCGGGGGGCAGTTGGTCCCTCCCCACCGGCAGCGACACGGTGAACCGCGACCCCGCGCCCGGCTCGCTGTCCACCGTGATGTCGCCCCCGTGCATCCGGGCCAGCTCCCGGGCCAGGGCCAGGCCGATGCCCGCGCCTTCGTGGGACCGGGCCGGCGCGCCCTCGACGCGGTGGAAGCGCTCGAACAGCAGCGGGATCTGGTCGGCCGGGATGCCGCCGCCCGTGTCCGTGACCGACAGCTCGAAGGCCTCCCCCTCTCGCCGCAGCGCGACCTCCACCCGCCCCTTCAGCGTGTACTTGAGGGCGTTGGACAAGAGGTTCATCACGATCTTGTCCCACTTCTCGCGATCGAGCCAGGCCACCTCCCCCGCGGTGTCCAGCGCGACCCGGTAGCCGATCCCGGCGCTGGCGAAGGCCGACTCGAAGGCGCTGGCCACCTCGGCCGTGGCCTGGCCGATGTCGGTGGCCGAGAAGCGCGCCGAGAGGCGGCCGGCCTCGACGCGGGAGAAGTCCAGCAGGTTGTCGACCAGGCGAGCCAGCCGCAGCGCGTTGCGGTGCATCTGGGAGGCGCGCTCGCGCAGGTCGGGCGCCAGCGTGGGCCGGGCCAGCAGCTCCTCGAGGGGAAGGAGCAGCAGCGTGAGCGGCGTGCGGAGCTCGTGGCTGACGTTGCCGAAGAACTCGGTCTTGGCGCGGTCGAGCGCGCGCGACTGCTCCAGGAGGCGGCTGATCACCTCGTTGGCGGCGCGGAGCTGCTGGTTGGCCGCGTCGACCTCCTCGCGCGCCCGGCGCAGGTCGGAGATGTCGCGGGTGATGGTCCCCAGCCCCAGCACCTCGCCGGTGCCCGGGTCGGCGATGACGAAGTGCTCGTCAGAGACCGGGATGGGGGCCTGGGTCTGCCAGTGGCGGAACCAGGTCTCCCCCTTCCAGTGCCCCTGCCGCATCACCGTGGGGACGATGGTCTCCAGCACGAAGTCGCGGTGCTCGGGCGGGTAGTAGTCGGGGATCTGCGTGGGCCCGACGTCGAAGTCCGGCGCGAAGCCCACCATGCGGCGGCCCGCGGGGTTGACCCACACCGGCCGGCCGGTCGGGTCGGCGATCCCGATGAAGTCGCTGGACGCGTCGAGCAGCGCCTGGAAGATCCGGTGGTCGCGTGGGCTGTCTCCGGTCGCCCCGGGGGCGGCCGCCACCGCGTCGGGGACCTCGACGCCCAGCAGCACCACCCGGCCCCCGGTGGCGCCGCCCTCCGGCGCGCGGCTCGCCGTGAAGCGGAAGCTGCGGGGCCCCTCCGGCAGCTCGGGCCAGCGCAGCGGGAACGAGACCGGCCGGCCGTCCTGCCACGTGCTCCCGGCGAGGTCGGCCAGGGCCCGGGCGCCCTGCACCCCGGCCAGCGCCGGCCCGACCGGCTGCCCGACGGCTGCGGCCAGCGCCGGCCCCGTGGCGCCGGGCCAGGGGCCCGCCACCTCGACCACGCAGCCCGTCGCGTCCAGCGTCAGGGTCGGACATCCCAGCGCGCCCAGCGTTCGCTCGTCGAGCACCGGCATCGCGGAAATCTACCGCGCGCGGGACCGACGGGCGGCGTTCAACCCCCGAACATCTTGACGAAGGCGTCGCCTACCCCGATCAGGCTCTCACCGGCGATGATGCCGGCGCAGAGCACGATGCCGTACTTCTCGGTCTTCTCGGGCGCGACCTTGCGGCTGATCTCCATCAAGGCGGCGCCGAACAGGAAGGCCAGCACGGTGTAGCCCTGGATCGTGAAGGCCAGGCCCAGCGAGACGGGGCTCGGGACGAAGCGGGTGATCTTCTTGGGGGCCAGCTTCTCCACCAGCGTGAGCACGATCGCGACGACGGCGGCGATGCCCATGGCCTCCAGCGCCATCGGCGGCATGGCGGAGATGCCCTGCTGGAAGACCTCGGCCACCGCCTTCCAGGTCGCCACGGCCGGAGCGGCCCACTCGTCCGTCAGGAGCTGGTTCTTGGGGTCGGGGATGAGCACCAGGTAGGCGGCCGAGCCGACCAGCGAGCCCCCCAGCACGCCCCCGGCCTGGGCGACGTACTGGTGCTTGGGGTAGCTGCCCAGGATCTGGCCGGACTTGATGTCGTGCAGCAGGTCGGCGTTGCTGGGGTCGAGCACGCCGAAGGTGAGCTGGGTCACCTTGCCCATCGCGCCGACCGGCGTCACGCCCGTCTCCCCGGAGACCCGGCCGGCCACCACGGCGAGCAGCAGCGAGAGCAGCACGCCCAGGGCCGCCAGCCAGGGCTTGATGTCGAAGAGCGCCACCTGGAGCGTGGTCGAGGCGACCAGCACCACCAGCAGGGCGCCCAGCAACACCGGGCGGCTCACGTCGGTGAGGTCGGGCGCGGCCTTGCTCCCGCTGCGCATGCCCTGCACCGTGGCCACCAGGGACTTCGCCGAGAAGGCGAAGGAGGTCAGCGACGCCACGACCATCATCGTCACGCCCGGCCACAGCAGCCACTTGACGCCCGTGGAGAACCAGCCGGCGCGCGGGTCGACCGGACCCGGCGCCATCCAGCCCTGCTCCAGCGCCATGGGCCCCAGCACCAGCCAGGCCAGCACCGCGCCCAGCACCATCGAGATCGAGGCGCGCAGGCCGATGATGCCGCCGGTCGCCACCATCAGCAGCGACGGCTCCAGGCTGAAGGTCAGGTTGGCCAGCGTGTAGCCGGTCGCGACCTTGCCGCCCGCGCCCAGGGTGACGGGCGCGACGATGTGCGGCGGGTGCCACAGGATGTTGGCCAGCTTGCTCATCGCGCCGGCCGCCGCGCCGCCCAGCAGCATGCGCACGCGGTCGATCGCCTCCTGCCCGTGGGCGTACATCTCCTTGAGGGTCTCCCCCGTGGCGACGCCGCCGGGGAAGACCAGGCCGCCGTCGACCAGCAGCTGCTTGCGCACGGCGATGGCCGCGACCACGCCGACCAGCCCGACCGAGAGCACCCACACCGAGAGCTGCGGCCAGGACAGCGTCTGCCCGGTCAGCAGGGCCAGCGCCGGGATGGGCGCCACGAGGCCGGCGGAGGAGATCGACGCCCCCGCCGACGCGCCGGTCTGGTTGATGTTGTTCTCCAGCACGCCGAAGGAGGGCAGCTTGAAGAGCCGGACCGCCACCTGCCAGAAGCCGAAGGCCAGCAGGGCCGCCGTCACCGACATGTTCATGCCCCAGCCGATCTTCAGGCCGAGGTAGATGTTGCACAGCGAGAGCCCCGCTCCCATCAGGGCGCCCGTCAGGACCGCGCGGAGGGTGAAGCCACGGTGTCGCAGGTCGTCGGCGGTGAGGTTCACGGCGGCCTTGGCAGGCGTGGGACTCTCGGCGGGCATGGCGCTCCTGGGGCCTGGGGGAACCGCCGCCTTACCACAGGCCCTCGCACGTCGGGAGCGCCGATGGCTTAGATCCCGTCGCCCGAGGATCCCATGTTCATCACCGACTCCGAGACCCTCGCCGTCTTCTGCACGGCGCTGCAGGGCGTGCCCTACCTGGCCGTGGACACCGAGTTCGTGCGCGAGCGCACCTACTTCCCCGTCCTCTGCCTGGTCCAGGTCGCGCACGGCGGGCACGCCGCGGTGATCGACGCCCTGGCTCCCGGCATCGACCTCGCCCCCCTCTGGGCGCTGCTGACCGACCGCGGCATCGTCAAGGTCATCCACGCCGCCACCCAGGACCTGGAGATCTTCCTGCAGCACACCGGGCAGGTGCCCGCGCCGGTCTTCGACACCCAGATCGCCGCCACCGTCTGCGACCTGGGCGAGCAGCCCGGCTACGCCCGCCTGGTCGAGTCCATCCTGGGCATCCACGTCGACAAGGCCAGCCAGGTCACCGACTGGTCGCTGCGCCCGCTGACCGACCGGCAGCTCGAGTACGCCCTGGCCGACGTGGTCCACCTCTGCCCGGTCTACGAGAAGATCCAGGACCGCCTGCAGCAGAGCGGTCGCGCCGCCTGGGTGGCCGAGGACATGCACGAGCTGCTCGACCCCCGCCGGTACCGGGTCGAGCCGCGCGAGGCCTGGCGGCGGGTCAAGCTGCGCCGCCCCAAGCGCAGGATGCTGTCGGTGCTGCGCGAGCTGTGCGCCTGGCGGGAGGAGACGGCGATGGCCCGGGACCTGCCCCGGTCCTGGGTCCTCAAGGACGAGGCCATCGTCGAGATCGCCCAGAACATGCCCACGACCCGGGACGCCCTGCTGCGGGTGCGCAAGCTGGCGGCAGGCAACGCCCGGGGCCCCGACGGCGACGCGATCCTCGCCGCGGTCGCCCGCGGCCTGGCCTGCCCCCCCGAGGCGATGCCCGTCCTTCCCGAGGCCGCCGCCGCGCCCACCGGCCACGAGAACCTGGTCGCCCTGCTGCAGGCCCTGCTGCGGGTCCGCAGCGAGGAGCACGGCGTCGCGATGCGCATGCTGGCCACCCGCGAGGACCTGGACCTGCTGGCGACGGAGGAGGCGCCCGACATCCCCTGCCTGCACGGCTGGCGGCGCCGCCTGTTCGGCGACGAGGCGCTCCTGCTGCGCTCCGGCCGCCTGGGCCTCACCGGCCGCGCCGGCGGGGTCGAGGTCTTCGAGATCGCGCCGGACTGATCCCCCGGGCAGCGACCGCATGGCCGCTTGGCAGCACCCGGCGGGGCCGGCTAGGTCGCCGCCTCGCTCCCCCGCCCTCTTCGCCCGCCTCGGACGCCCCCTCCCGGAACCTCCGTGACCACCTCCCCCGACGCCACCACCCCCGCCCCCCTCGACCCCGCCACCCTCGACGCGCTGGCCAGCCGCGACTTCCTGCGCGCCGCCGCCGCGCGCGACGTGCGGGCCGGCCGCTACGGCGGGCAGGTGATCACCCGCTTCCCGCCCGAGCCCAACGGCTACCTGCACATCGGGCACGCCAAGGCCATCGTGGTCGACTTCGGCGTCGCCCGTGACTTCGGCGGGCGCTGCCACCTGCGCATGGACGACACGAACCCGACGACCGAGTCGCTGGAGTTCGCCGAGAACATCGCCGCCGACGTGCGCTGGCTGGGCTTCGACTACGGCTCGCACCTGTACTTCGCCAGCGACATGTACGGGCGGATGTACGAGCTGGCCCTGGGCCTCATCGACAAGGGCCTGGCCTACGTCGACGAGTGCAGCGAGGAGGAGATCCGCCTGCTGCGCGGCACGGTGACCGAGCCCGGGCGCCCCGGCCCCTGGCGTGACCGCCCCGCCGCCGAGAGCCGCGCCCGCTTCGAACAGATGCGCGCCGGCCAGCACAAGGACGGCAGCATGGTCCTGCGCGCGCGCATCGACCTGGCCGCCCCCAACATGCTGATGCGCGACCCGATCCTGTACCGCATCAAGCACGCCCACCACTACCGCACGGGCGACGAGTGGTGCATCTACCCGATGTACGACTACGCCCACTGCCTGGAGGACGCGATCGAGGGCGTCACCCACAGCATCTGCACGCTGGAGTTCGAGAACAACCGCGCGCTGTACGACTGGGTGATCGAGGCGACCGGCGTGGTGCCGCCCCAGGCGGCCCCCAAGCAGTACGAGATGGCCCGCCTGGAGCTGGAGTACGTCGTCACCAGCAAGCGGCGCCTCAAGCAGCTCGTCGACGACGGCCACGTCGAGGGCTGGGACGACCCGCGCATGCCGACCCTGGCCGGCCTGCGCCGCCGCGGGGTCCCTCCGCAGGCCCTGGTCGCCTTCATCGAGCGGGTCGGCGTCGCCAAGACCAACAGCCGCGTCGAGTTCAGCCTGCTGGAGCACGCGATCCGCGACGACCTGAACAGCCGGGCGCGGCGGATGATGGCGGTGGTCGACCCGCTGGAGGTCGTGGTCGACGGCTGGCCCGAGGGCGAGGTGGACCTGCTCACCGACGTGCCCTGGTTCCCCGACGCCCCCGACCGCGGCGGCCGCACCCTGCGCTTCTCGGGGCGGCTGTTCATCGACCGCGCCGACTTCGAGGTGACGCCGCCCCCGGGCTTCAAGCGCCTGAGCCCCGACGGCCAGGTGCGCCTGCTGCACGCCTACGTCGTCCGCCACGTCGGGCACGACCTGGACGCCGACGGCCGCGTGCGCCGCGTGCACGTCACCGTCGACCGCGCCACCCGCCAGGGCCAGGGCGGCGGCAAGGTCGGCAGCGTGCAATGGGTCGACGCCAGCGACGCGCTGCCCGTGCACCTGCGCCTGTACGACCAGCTCTTCCTGTCGCCCTCCCCGGCCGCCGACCCGCTGGGCCGTGACTTCGTCGACCTCATCAACCCCGACAGCCTGGTGGAGAGCCGGGGCCTGTGCGAGCCGGCGCTGGCCGCCCTGCCCGTCGGCGAGGCCGTGCAGCTCCTGCGCACCGGCTACTTCGCCCGCGACCCCCAGGATCGCGACGGCCTGCCGGTGCTCAACCGCACGGTCACGCTCAAGGACTCCTGGGCCCGGCCGGCGCAGCCTGCGCCCGTGGAGCCGGTCGCCGAGGCCCCCGCCGCCGGCCGCGAAGAGGTGCGCAAGCGCAAGAAGCGCCCCGCGGCCGAGCTGCGCGCCGAGGCCCGCGCCGCCGACCCGGCCCTGCAGGCCGCGCTGGAGGCGCTGCTGGCCGCCGGGGTGCCGGCCGAGGACGCCGACGTGCTGACCGGGGACGCCACCACCGTGGCCTTCCTGCGCGCCACCGCCGCGACGGCCCCCGACCTGCCCGCCGCCGCGCGCTTCGTCACCCACGAGCTGCGCGGCGCCATGCAGGGAGACGACCTGGGCGCGCTGACCGTCGACCCCGGCGCGGTCGGCCGGCTGGTCGGGATGCTCGCCTCCGGCAGCATCACCAGCCGGGCCGGCAAGGCCGTGCTGGAACAGCTGCTGGCACAGGGCGGCGAGCCCGCCGAGATCGTCGCGCGCCTGGGCCTGTCGGCCACCGGCGACGAGGACGAGGTCCGCGCCGCCATCCAGGCCGTGCTCGACCAGCACCCCGGCGAGGTGGCCCGCTACCGCGCCGGCGAGGACAAGCTCCAGGGCTTCTTCATGGGCCAGGTCATGCGCGCCACCCGCGGCAAGGCCGAGCCCCAGGTCGCCCGCGACCTGCTGCTGCGGATGTTGGCCGGGTGAGCGGGCGCTGGCCACCGGGGGACGACGGTCGGTCCCCCCGCCGGCCGGAGGTGGTCGCGCTGGCGACCGCCACGGGCATCGATCTCGACGGCGCCGCCCGCGTGCTGGCCTGGCTGGATCGCAACGGCCACCTCGCCCCGCTGCCATCCACCTCGGCCAGCGCCTCGCTGTCCTCCTCCGCCGACCTGCCCGACCTGCTGCTGCCCCCGCTGCCGCTCGACCACGACCCCGAGCACAGCCTGGGCGTGACCTACATCTTCGACCAGGCCGAGGCCCCCGACGTCGTCGAGGTGACGCCGCCCGACCCGGCCGAGCGCTACGAGGATCGGGGGCTGCTGGGCCGCGGCGGGATGGGCGAGGTGCGCCGCGTCTTCGACCGCCAGCTCGGCCGCACCGTCGCGATGAAGATCCTGCGCCCCGACGCCCGGGCCAGCGTGCGCCGCTTCCTGCAGGAGGCGCGGGTCATCGCCGGCCTGCAGCACCCCGGCGTCCTGCCGGTGCACGAGATCGGCCGCCTGCCCGACGGGCGGGTCTACTTCACCATGCAGGAGATCCACGGCCGCACGCTGCGCGAGCACATCCGCGAGGTGCACCAGGCCGCGGGCGACCACTGGCGGGCCACGCCCGACGGCTGGACCTTCCGCCGCCTGGTCAGCTCCTTCCACGCCGCCTGCGAGGCCGTCGCCTTCGCCCACGGCGAGGGGCTGGTCCACCGCGACCTGAAGCCCCACAACGTGATGATCGGCGCCCACGGCGAGGTGCTGGTCGTCGACTGGGGCCTGGCCCGGCCCGCGGGCACGCCCGTGCCGCCGGACCGCATCGTCGGGACGCCGGCCTACCTGGCCCCCGAGCTGCTGCGCTCCGAGCGCCCGCCCGTCGACCCCCGCGCCGACGTCTACGCGCTGGGCGCCGTGCTCTTCGTCATCCTGACCAACCACGCCCCCTTCCACGGCAGCGACCCGCAGGCCGTCATCGAGGCCGTGCGCCAGGGCCCCAGCCCCGTGCCCGAGCACGAGCTGCCCCTGCCCGACGAGCTGGTCGAGATCTGCGTGCGCGCCATGGCCCGCGACCCGCACCAGCGCATCGGGCACGCCGGGGTGCTGGCCGCGGCCGTGCGCACCTGGCTGGACGGCGCCCACAAGCGGGAGGAGGCCCAGGCCCTGGTCGACCAGGCCCGGCAGAGCCTGCCCGAGGCCGCCGCGCTGCGCTTCCGGGCCGCGAAGCTCGAGGCCGAGGTGCGCGACTCCCTGGCGGCCCTGCCCCCGTGGGCGCCCGAGGAGGACAAGCACGAGGCGTGGGCCATCCTCGACGAGGCCGCCCGCCTGCGCGCGCGGGCCGAGGGCAAGGAGGACGAGGCGGAGCTGGTGCTGCAGGGCGCGCTCACGGTCGACCCGACCCTGCCCGAGGCCCACGCCGAGCTGGCCGCCCGCAGCATGGCGCGCCACGCCGAGGCCGAGCAGCAGTGCGACCAGGCCGCCGCCACCAGCGCCCTGGTCCGCCTGCGCCGCCACGTCGACAGCCTGCCCCCCCACCACCCCGCCCGCAGCCGCCTGCGCACCTACCTGCGCGGCGAGGCGGCGCTGACCCTGCACAGCCACCCCTCTGGGGCCGAGGTGCGCCTGTTCCGGCTGGTCGAGCGCCACCGCCGCCTGGTCCCCGAGCTGGCCGGCACCCTGGGCCGCACCCCGCTGGACGCGGCGACCGTGCCCCACGGCGACCTGCTCGTCGAGCTGCGCCTGGACGGCCACGCCCCCACCCGCCTGCCGATGCGCGCGAGCCGCGGCGGTCACTGGAGCCGCGTCCGCCCCGGCGAGGAGGCGCCGCTGCCGGTCTGCCTGCCCCCCGGCGAGGCCCTGGGCCCCGAGGACCGGTACGTGCCCGCCGGCTGGTGCACCGTCGGCGGCGACCCGGTCGCGATCGGCTCGGCCGCGCGGCGCCGGCTGTGGATCGACGGCTTCGTCCTGCGGCGCTTCCCGGTGACCAACCGGCAGTACATCGCCTTCCTCGACGACCTGTGGGACCGGGGCGAGCAGGAGCTGGCGCTGCGGCTGGCGCCCCGGGAGCGGGGGGGCACCCAGGGCGAGCAGGGGCCGGTCATCTACGGCCAGGACGCCCAGGGGCACTTCACCGTGCGGGCCGACATCCACGGCGACCTGTGGCAGCTGGACTGGCCGGTCGTCATGGTCGACTGGCACGGCGCGGTCGCCTTCGCCGCCTGGGAGGCCGCCCGCACCGGCCAGCCCTGGCGGCTGCCCGGCGAGTGGGAGTGGGAGAAGGCGGCCCGCGGCGTCGACGAGCGCCCCTACCCCTGGGGCTGGCACTTCGACCCCAGCCGCGCCTGCACCCGGCTGAGCCACCCCAGCCACCCCCAGCCCGCCGTCGTCGACAGCTACCCGGTCGACGAGAGCATCTACGGCGTGCGCGGCCTCGCCGGCAACGTGCGGGACTGGTGCCTGGACCGCTACCAGGAGCTGCCCCCGCCCGACGCCTCCCGCGTGCGGGCCGAGCCGGCCGGGGACCACCCCGGCCCCCGCATCAACCGCGGCGGCTTCTGGCTGGGCAACGAGCGGGACGCTCGCGCCGCCGACCGCCACTTCCACCCACCCGAGCACCGCTCCGCCGAGATCGGCTTCCGCCTCGCGCGCAGCCTGCCCGTGGAGCCGGACCCGACATGAGCCCCTCCTCGACCGAAGCCCTCGACACCCTGATCCACGCCGCCCGCGCCTGGATGGCCCACGATCCCGACCCGGTGACCCGGGACCAGACCCTGGCCATGGTGGAGGCGCGCGACCTCGACGCGCTGGCGTCCTGCTTCGGACAGCGCCTGGGCTTCGGCACCGCCGGCATCCGCGGCCCGCGGGGCCCGGGGCCGGGGCGGCTGAACCGCGCGGTCGCGCGGCAGGTCGCCTATGCCGTCGGCCGGGTCCTGCTCCAGGACCCGCACCTCCCGCCGCGGGTGGTGATCGGCTTCGACGGTCGGCACGGCAGCGCCGCCTGCGCGCGCGACGCCGCCGCCGTCCTGGCGGGCCTGGGCCTGCAGGTCCACCTCTTCGACGAGGTCGTGCCGACGCCGGTGCTGGCCCACGCCACGACCTGGCTGTCCTGCGGCGCGGGCGTCATGGTCACCGCCAGCCACAACCCGCCGGCCGACAACGGCATCAAGGTCTACCAGGCCGACGGTGCCCAGATCGTGCCGCCGCTGGACCGCCGGATCCAGGACGCCCTGGCCCACCCGCCCCCCTCCCCCGACCTGGACCTGCTGCGCGAGCGGGGCCAGGTGCTCTCCGTGCCACCCGCCCAGCTCGACGCCTACGTGCAGGCCGTGCTCGCCCTGCGGGTGCGCCCCGGCCGCGGCCTGAAGGTCGTCTACACCGCGATGCACGGGGTCGGCTGGCCCACCCTGCGCCGGGTGCTGCTCGCCGCCGGCCACGACGAGCCCGTCGCCGTGCCCGCCCAGCGGGACCCCGACGGCGACTTCCCCACGGTCGCCCTGCCCAACCCCGAGGAGAAGGGCGCGCTGGACCTGGCCTTCGCGCTGGCCGATCGCGAGGGCGCCGACCTGGTGCTGGCGAATGACCCCGACGCCGACCGGCTGGCCGTCGCCCTGCGCGAGGGGGAGCGCTGGCGGCGCCTGACGGGCGACGAGGTCGGCCTGCTGCTCGCCGAGGAGCTGCTGGCCTTCGGCCACCCCGACCCGGCGCGGGGCCAGCCCCTGGTGGCCACCACCATCGTGAGCAGCAGCCTGCTCGCCGACATCGCCGCGGCCCACGGAGCCGCCTGCCGGCAGGTGCTCACCGGCTTCAAGTGGCTGGCCGAGGCCGCGCGCTCCTGGCCGGGCCCCTTCGTGCTCGGCTACGAGGAAGCGCTGGGCTACTGCGTCGGCGAGGTGGTGCGCGACAAGGACGGCATCAGCGCGGCGCTGGTCCTGCTCGACCTGGCCGCCGCGTGCAAGGCCCAGGGGCGCACGCTGCTCGACGCGCTGGACGACCTGGCCCGCCGCCACGGCGCCTTCCTGTCCTCCCAGGTCAGCCTGGTCCTGCCCGGCGCGGACGGGCTGGCCCGCATCCAGGGGACCATGGCGGCCTTGCGGGCGCAGCCGCCGGCCGCGCTGGGGGGCATGGCGGTGCGGCGGGTGCGGGACTTCTCCCAGGGCGGCGACCTGCCGAAGAGCGACGTGCTCGCCTTCGACCTCGAGGCCGGCGGCCGGGTGCTGGCCCGGCCCAGCGGCACCGAGCCCAAGCTCAAGCTCTACCTGGAGGTGCGCGAGCCGCTGGGCCCGGGCGAGGAGCCCGGGGCGGCGCGGGCGCGGGCCGGAGCGCGGCTGGCGACCCTGGAGGCCCAGGTCCGCGAGCTGGTGGAGCGCTGAGCCCGGGCGGACCGGCGGCCCGGCTCCGCAGCAGGCGGGCGACCTCCATCATCCCGACCAGGCGCTCCTCGAACCACGGCACGTCGTCGGTGGGGGTCGCCTCGACCCGGTAGAGGAAGCCCTGGCCCTGCTCGGCGTCCAGGTCGAGGATCCTGCGCACCTCCGCGCCGTGGTGGCACAGCCCGCGGGCGCCGGCTCGCCGTCCATCGCCTCCACCCAGGCCCTGGCGCGCAGGTCCGGGTCGGTCGGCGGGACGCGGTCCCCCAGCGGCGCCTCGTCCCCCCGCAGGTGGAGCAGGGCGCCCATCGGCGCGGAGACGCCCACGGCGCCGGACCGGCGGCCCCTCGGCGCCGGGGCGGGATCACCATCGGAGGAGCGGGACGTCGCGGAAAGGTACCGCCCCGGCGCGCACCGAGGGCCCGCCGGCGCGCGCCTACCGCTCGAAGAGCAGCACTCCGCCCTCGCCGGCCGCCACGGCCACCAGCTCGGTGGAGAGTCCGACCCGCCGCGCGTCCCCGGGCGCGGCCACCTCGAAGAGCAGGACCGGATCGCTGGGCTCGGCCAGGTCGACGACGGCCAGGCCGCCGAGCCCGCAGGCCACGAAGGCCCGATCGCCGTCCACCGTCACGCCCTCGGCGTCGCCGGGCAGGCCGCCCACGCTGCCCTGCAGGGCGCCGTCGGCGCCCACCGTGACCAGGCCGGCCTCGCCGGCGGCCACGGCAACCCCCTCCGCCAGCAGGTCCAGGCCGCGGGCGGGCGCGCCCAGGTCCACGGGCGGCAGCAGGGTGGGGGCGGACGGATCGCTCACGTCGACCGGGCGCAGGCCCGAGGCGCCGTCGGCGATCCACGCCCGCTCGCCGGACAGCGCCACGTCCATCGCGGTGCCCGGCGTGGGCAGGCTGGCCCGCAGGTCGGGGCCGGTCGGGTCGCCGCCGTCGACCAGGGTCAGGCCGAAGCCGTCGTCCTCGGGCTCGGTGCCCGACCAGCTCGCGACGGCGACGAGCTGGCCGTCGACGTGCACGCCCATCGCCCGGGGCGCCAGGCTCACCTCGCCCCGCCAGTCGGGCAGGGTCGGGTCGCTGAGGTCCACCGCCACCAGGCGCCCGCTCCAGGTGCCGACCCAGGCGACCTGCCCGACCAGGTGCACGGAGGTGGCCTGTCCGACCGGCACGCTGGCCACCTGGACCGGGGCCGAGGGGTCGGACACGTCGAAGACCAGCAGCCCGTCGTTGTCGGCCGCGACGATGGCGTGGTCGTCGAGCAGCGCCACCTCCCACGCCTCGATGGCGGAGATCTGCCCCACGCGCACCGGGGCGCCGCCGGAGGTGCCGCCGTCGCTGCCACCTCCGCCGTCGCTGCCGCCGTCCCCGCCGCCCCCATCGGCCTGTCCTCCATCGGCGCCGCCACCGTCCCCTCCCCCGCCGCTGTCGTCCGCGACGTCCTTGTCTCCGCAGGCCAGCAGGGCGAGCGCGACCAGAAACATGAGAACCTCCCGTGCCCAGGGTAGCCCGATGGGTCGCCCCCGGCGGGGCGAACGGCTAGGCAGCCCACCGCCACCGCCCGACGGAGCCTCTGTGACCCTTCGCCCCGCGCAGCCCCAGATGCCCGGCGCCCACGCCGCCCACCTGTACCCCCGCTCGACCTTCGGCGAGCAGGACGCGGGCATCCCGACCGGGCGGGACGTGGCCTGGGAGCCGCTGGTCGACTACCGGCGGCACGGGGTGAGCGAGACGACCATCCACGGCGCGGTCGCCTGGTGGAGCGGGCAGCGGCAGGTCCACGCCTTCGGCGGCGACGTGCTCTGCTACGGCCGCAGCATGATGAAGCTCCTGTACATGAAGCCCTTCGTGCAGCAGCTCGCCCACCTGCCCGCGGCCCAGCAGGCGATCAGCGTGTCCAGCCACAACGGCACGACCGAGCACGTGGCGGCGGCCCAGGCCCTGTTGCCCCGGTCGGACTGGGGGCTGATGCAGACCCCGCTGGACCTGCCGCTGGTGCAGTTCGGGCGGCAGGTCCGGCGGCCGCGGCGCTGGTACAACAACAGCAGCGGCCACCACGCCGCGATCCTGGCCGGCTGCAAGGCCCGGGGCTGGGACCGCGTGGGCTACACCCTGCCCGGCCACCCGGTCTTCCGCGCCTACGTCGAGGTGGTGCGGCAGGCGCTGGGCCCCGACTGGCGCCCGCTGCGCATCGCGCGCGACGGCGACGGCCTGCCGACCGTGTCGATGACCGTCAACGAGCTGGCCCGCTGCTACGCCTGGCTCGCCCGCCACAAGGACGACGACTGGATCTGGGGTGCGATGGTGGCCGAGCCGGACCTGGTCGGCGGCTTCAACCGGCTGGACACCACCGTGATCAAGTCCTGCGGCGGCCGGGTCATCGCCAAGGAGGGCGCCGACGGCCTGCTGGGCCTGGCGATCGACCACCCCGACCACCCCGAGGGCCTGGGCATCGTCATCAAGATCGCCCACGGCTGGGACCCCCAGGCGACCTGGTACGTGGCGCGCGGCATCCTGGGGGTGCTGGGCTTCGACCTGCGCACGCCCTACAAGCTGCACCGCCAGAAGGCCTTCCTGGTGCCCGGCGTGGTGCCGCCCGAGCACCGCGACGCCCTGGCCGCCATCCCGACCTTCGACCCCTGGGACCCCGACGTCGACCGCTGGCAGTTCGACCCGGAGCTGTAGGGGACTTCGGGTTAGCCGCGGCCGATGCCACGCCTGCGCGCCCGCCTGCTGGACCCCGCCTCGCCCGCCGCGACCACCTGGTTGCCCGACGCCCTGGTGGAGATCGACCCGCTGGGGCGGATCGCCGCGGCGGGCCCCTGGGACGGCGGCCCCTGCGACGAGGACCTGCGCCCCGGCGTGTTGACCCCGGGCTTCGTCGACGTGCACCTGCACTACCCGCAGACCCGGATCCTCGGCTCGGCCAGCGGCCCCCTGCTGGACTGGCTGCGGACCAGCACCTTCCCCGAGGAGACGGCCTTCGCCGACCCGGCCCACGCCGCCAGCGTGGCGACCGCCTTCGCGGCGGCGCTGGCGGCGGCGGGGACGACGCTGTGCCAGGCCTATGGCTCGGTCCACCCCGCCGCGGCCGAGGCGCTGTTCCAGGCGCTGGCGGACCGCGGCCTGCGGGCCATCGCCGGGCCCGTGCTGATGGACCAGGGCGCGCCCGCCGCGCTCCTGCTGCCGGCGGACCGGGCCCTGCCGGCGCTGGAGGCGCTGGTCGAGCGCTGGCACGGCCACGACGGGCGGCTGCAGGTCGCCGTGATCCCCCGCTTCGCGCTGTCCTGCACCCCCGCGCTGATGGAGGGTGCCGCCGCGCTGGCCCGCCGGCGGGGGCTGTGGGTGGCGACCCACCTGTCGGAGAACCCGGCGGAGTGCCGCGAGACGACCGCGATGTTCGGCGCCCGCGACTACCTGGAGGTCTACGAGGAGGTGGGCCTGGTGCACGACCGCACCGTCCTGGCGCACTGCATCCACCTCTCCCCGGGCGAGTGGGACCGGCTGGCCGCGGCCGGCGCGGTGGTGGCGCACTGTCCCGACAGCAACGACTTCCTGGGCAGCGGCGGGATGCCGCTGGCCGAGCTGGACGCCCGCGGGGTCCAGCTGGGCCTGGGCACCGACGTCGCCGCCGGCCGCAGCTTCCGGGTGCCGCGCATCGCCAGCAGCGCCCACGACAACGCGCTCCGGCAGGGCCTGCGCCCGCCGCCGGCGCGGTGGTTCTGGCAGGCCACCCGCGGCGGCGCGCTGGCGCTGGGCCAGGCCCACCTGGGCAGCGTCCGGGCGGGCATGGACGCCGACCTGGCGCTGCACGACCTGCCCACCTGGGTCGACACCGGCGACCAGGCCCTGTCCTGGCTGCTCTTCCACCACGACGCCCCGGCCCCACGCCGGACCTGGGTCCGGGGCCGGCTGGTCTGGGACCGACAGGCGCACGCGGCGGCGGGAGGGGTCTTCCCCTGGGACGAGGTCGGCGAGCGGAGCTGACCTGGTCGCTCGACCAACCTTACACTGCTAGACGAGCGCGGCGAGGGTGCCACCCAGGGCCACCACGGCGAGGAGCACCGCGCAGCCCGAGCCCTTGGCGCCGGTGGGCGCCGGAGCCGCCGCCGAGGGGCGCGGCGGCGGGGGCGGCGGGCGCGGGCTGGCCTTGCGCACCGGCACCGGGGCCGAGCCGCTCCACAGGCGCGGCGCGGGGTCCGGCCCCGCGAAGCGGTGCACCTTGCCCGGCGTGAACCAGCTCGGCGGATCCTGGACCCCTTCGACCACCACCGTCAGGTCCCCCGACGCCTCCAGCCGGATCGACCGGTAGCCGCGGATCACCAGCTCCAGGCCCTGCGGCCGCTCCGGCGCCTCCATCATCCCCAGGTGGACCGAGCCGTCCCGCGTCTCGCCCTGCAGCACGGCCTGGGTGACCTCGGCGGGCACGTGGCCGTCGACGCCCTCGGGGTGGGTCTGCACGGGGTGGGGCGCCTGCGGGCCGTGGCTGAGCCAGACGTGCAGGGCGCCGTCGGCGTCGAAGGAGACGACGCCGGACTCGAAGACCAGGGGGTAGGTACCGGGGGGCTGGGACATGGCGGGGGACTACCTCCCGCGGGGAACGGGTGGAAGGGTGGGCCCGCGCCCGGGTGCGAGGACGGCGCCCGCGCGGCGGGCCGCTCAGCGGCGGCAGGGGCCGGCGGGACCGCCCGCCTCCTGGTAGCGCCAGCTCCCGTCGGGCTGGGGCGACAGCCGGGCCTGGTGCAGCCGGGCGGTGACCTCCACCGCGCCGTCCGCGCCCCGGCGCACGGGGCCGGTCGCGCCCAGGCCGGTGACGCTCCAGCGGTCTTCGCGCGCGCTGCCGACGCGGAAGGTCCACAGGTCGTCGGCCTCGCACAGGGCGACCCGCTCGCCCGTCCCGTCCACGGTGCAGGACAGGTGGACCTGCTCGGCGGGCGTGCACAGCGTCGCGCCGCGGCGCCCGATCTCCAGGGTGCGGGCCTGGGCGGCCCCCAGGTGCAGGGCGGCCTTGCCCTCCCGCAGCAGGAGCTGCCAGCGGGCCAGGCGGTCGGGCAGGGCCTCGGCGACGGCCAGCGAGTCGCCGTCTTCTGCGAGCAGCAGGCCGTCCGGGCCGCCGAGCAGCGCGACCGGCCGCGGCCCGGCGACGACGCCGATCAGCGAGAGCGCGTCGAGGGGCACGCAGGGGACCAGGGCCAGCGGGTCGCGGGTGGCGCAGCCCAGCGGCGGCGGGGGGTCGACCGGGGCGCCCTCAGCCTCCGGGACGCGCTCCAGCCAGGCCCGCGCCAGGTCGGGCGGCGTGTCGTGGAGCACGGCGGTGACCCTGCCCGCGCCGGCCGCCGCCGCGGCGCCGCCCAGCAGCTCGCGCACCTCTCCCGCCGGCAGGCCCACCGCGACCACGTCGCGCGGCGGCAGCCGGCCCCGGGGCGCACGACCGCCCGGGTCGGCGGCGGCCCCGGAAGGGAGGACCAGGTGCAGCTCCCCGTCCGCTGTCGGAACGACCTGGTGGACCAGGCCAGCCGCGTCGGCGACGGCCTGCAGCGCGGCGGAGGCCGGGCCCGCGGGCAGCTCCAGGTCGACGGGCGCGCCCCCTCCCACCACCAGCAGCTCCAGGCCCGTGGCCCGAGCCAGCGCGGCGGCGGCCCACGCCGCGGGGGCCCCCTGCAGCTCGACGCCGTCGTGGCGGGGCTCGGCGGCGGCCGCCAGCCCGATCCCCAGGAGCACGCCCAGCATCAGCGCCCCTCGTGGTAGTCGGGCTCGGTGTTGACCGCCCAGACCGGGGCCTTGTCCACCCGGCCGGCCGCGATCTGGTCCACCGCCACCATCGCGGTGAGCACCGAGTGGTCCTGGTTGTTGTACCGGTGCATCCCGTTGCGCCCGACGAGCCACAGGTTCTCGAAGCCGTCGAGCCAGGCGCGAAGCCCGTCGAAGCGGTCCCAGGTGCCGAAGTAGGCGGGGTAGGTGCGCGGCATCCGGACCACGACGCCGTCGCGGACCGCGCCGGGCCGGGCCAGGCCCAGCGCGACCAGCTCGGCGGCCGCCTGGTCCACCAGGGCCGCGTCCGGCGTCGACCACAGCGCGTCCCCCCGATCGCAGAAGTACTCCAGGCCCACCCAGGTCGTGGCCGGGTCGGCCACCAGCCAGGGGCTCCAGTTGTTGAAGATCTGCATCCGACCGGCCCGGGCGCGTGGGTCCTGCAGGTAGATCCAGTTGTCGTCCAGCGGCCGGCCGCGGTCCTGCAGGGCCAGGCGGTCCAGGAGCAGGCCCACCGTCACGAAGTCGCGGTAGCACAGGCCCGCGGCGACCTCGGCCACGTCCGCCGGCACCGACGAGCTGTCCCGCAGCCCGGCGACGAGCTCGGCGACGGGCATGGTGCTGAAGACGTGGGCGGCCTCCAGCTCGTAGGCGTGCCCGTCCCGGTCCTGGACCCGCACGCCGCGCACGCGCCGCGGCGCCGCCGGATCCGCCAGCACGGCCACCGCGCGCTGGCCCAGGCGCACCTCGCCTCCGGCCGCGACGACCTCCCGCGCGACCGTCTCCCACATCTGCCCCGGGCCGAGCTTCGGGTAGAGGAAGCGCTCGATGAGCGAGGTCTCGACCGGATCTCCCGGCGAGCGGGCGCCGGGGATCACCCGCTGCAGGTAGTCGGCCACCGCCGCGCGCAGGGACAGCCCCTTGATGCGCTGGGCGCCCCACTCGGCGCTGATCTCCCGGCAGGGCCGGCCCCAGACCTTCTCGGTGTAGGACTGGAAGAAGGTCCGGTACAGCTCCTGCCCGAAGCGGTTGACCAGGAAGTCCTCCAGGTTGCGCTCGGGCCGGGGCAAGAGGCTGGCGCGGGCGTAGGAGGCGGCGATGCGCGCCGCCGGCACCGCGCCGAGCTTGCGCAGGGTCGGAGGATCCAGCCGCAGCGGGTACGGGAAGAGGTGGCCGCGATGCAGGATGCGCGAGCGCCGCGGGCGCAGCAGCATCACCTGGTCCTGAACCTGCGGGTCGGGCCCCTCGCCGCTGGCCAGGTGGGCGCGGCGGCCGTGGTAGGCCAGCTCGACGGGGCCATCCACGGCCTGCACGGGCAGGCGGTCCAGCCACCAGTCCATCACCCGGGCCTCGCGGCTGAAGAAGCGGTGGCCCCCGATGTCCAGCCGGTTGCCGGCGTGGACCACGGTGCGGGAGATCCCGCCGACCTGCGGATCGGCCTCCAGCACCACCGGCCGCAGGTCGGTGCGGCGCAGCAGCTCGAAGGCGGCCGTCAACCCGGCGGGACCACCTCCGACGATCACCGCGACCTTGGACACCCGCGCCTCGGTCGCGCCCGAATGCGGGGGCGCGACAGTTCGCCCCCTACCCCGTCCCAGGATCGACACGCGACTGGGATAGCGTGGCGCGCCCCAGGGAGAACCGACGATGCCCCTCCCCCTCCTGCTGAGCCTGCTCGCGTGCGGCGAAGGGACCTCCTCCAGCCCGGCGCCCGCGGCCGGGCCACCCGCGGCCCACCTGCGCATGGTGAGCGGGGTGCCGCGGACCTCGCCCGACGGCGTGACGGTCCTGGCCGACCTGCGCATGGGCGCGACCGGGACCCGCCTGACCTGGACGCCCCTGCTGGTGCAGGGGCAGGCCTACGGCGACGGCGCGCCCTTCGGCACCGTGCCCGACGCCCGCGGCAACCCCGTCGACGGCGCCGCCTGCGCCGGGCCGGACTTCCCCGGCATCTTCCAGGCGCACGGCGTCACGTGGATGCTCAGCCACCTGGAGTGCGCCCCGGGCGCGCTGGTGTTGTCGGAGCTGGCGCAGGACGCACAGGGCTCCCTCCGCGTGCTCCGCTCGGCCCCGACCACCCCCGCGGGGATCGGGCCGATCAACCAGCCCTGCTCGGGCGACGTGACCCCCTGGAGCAGCCTGCTCACCGCCGAGGAGTACGAGACCGACGCCGCGCTGTGGGTCCGTGGCAAGGGCGTGGTGCCGCCCGCCCACCTGCCCGAGGGCGCCCGGTACCACGACCACAGCAGGTACGCGGACTGGGCGCGCCACGCGGGCCCCGGCACCTGGCCTTCCCCCTATGCCAACGGCTGGATGATCGAGACCTGGATCACCGACGAGTCCGGCGGAGCCCGCGCCGTGCGCCACGGCAGCATGGGCCGGTTCAGCCACGAGCTGGGGCTGGTCATGCCCGACCAGCGCACCGTCTACCTCTCCGACGACACGAGCTACGGGATCCTGGCCATGTTCGTCGCCGACGTGCCGGGGGACCTCTCGGCGGGCACGCTGTACGCGGCGCGGCTCCACCAGCGGGCCGGGGAGGGCGGCGACTGGGAGCTGGAGGTGCAGTGGCGGAGCCTGGGGCACGCCACGGACGCCGAGATCGAGGCCTCGCTGGCGAGCGGGCCCCGCTTCGACGCGTTGTTCGATCACCGGCCCCTGCCCGCGGGCGGCACCTGCCCCGAGGGCCTGGCGCCCTACCGGGGACCGCAGGGCGTGGACCAGTGCCTGGCGGTCCGGCCGGGGATGGAGACCCTGGCCAGTCGCCTGGAGACCCGGCGGGTCGCCGCCCTCGCCGGCGCGACCGCCGAGCTGCAGAAGGCCGAGGGCCTGGCCCTCGACCCCGGGACGCGCCGCCTGTACCTCGCGACCACGCGCCTGGCGGACGGCATGCTGGCCGGCTCGCCTCCCTGGCCCGAGGCCGACCACCTGCAGCTCCCGCGGAACCCCTGCGGGGTGGTGTGGGCCTTCGACCTGGCCGCCGGACCCGCCGTCGACGCTTCCGGGGCGCCGATCGACAGCGAGTGGGTCGCCGGGGTGGCCCGACCGGCGGTCCAGGGCATCGCCGAAGGCGGAGGGTGCTCGGAGCAGGGCATCAGCGAACCCGACAACCTGGCGGTCATCCCGGCGGGGCCCGGCCAGCCGGGCATCCTGCTCATCGCCGAGGACACCGGGCGCTCCCCCAACCGGCTGTGGGCGCACCAGGACGGCGTCCTGTTGCCGATCCTCTCCGCGCCCCCCGCGCCCGCCCAGGGCCGCACGGCCGAGGTGTCGGGCCTGTCCTGGGTGCCCGAGGCGCTCGGCAGCGGCTGGGTCACCGTCGCGATCCAGCACCCCGGCGGCCAGCCGGCGACGACCGGGGTGCTGGGGCCCTTCCCGGTCCACGCGGGCCTGCCCCACTGAGCGCGGGCCACGGGCCCCGGGCCGCTCAGCGGCGGGCGGGCCCCGTGCCCAGGAGCTGGTGACACTGGGCGCAGGTGCCGAGCATCTGGCCCAGGTGCCGACCGCGCGCCTCCGGGGATCGCACGGCCAGCGCGGCGAGGTCGTGCACCCGCACCTCCAGCTCGGCGGCCAGCGGCGGGACCGGGGCGTCGGCGGGCATGCCCGACGGCACCAGGCTGCTGCGCGCCAGCGCCTCGGCGCCCTCCTGGAAGGCGATGTCGTCGCCGACCACCAGGGCCGCCCACATCTGCTCGGTGGCCCACATGTGGCCGTCCATGCGCGCCGCGACCGTGGCCCCCGCCGTCGCGGCCCCACCCCCGGGCTCGGTGGCGCTGGGAGCGGCCAGCTCGGCGTCGAGGGGGATGGCCAGGCCGGCCGCCAGGTGGCAGGCGCCGCAGGCCTGGGCGACCTGGCCCAGGCTCTCGCCCAGGGCCGGCAGGTCGGTGGTCGCCCGCGCCGCCTCGACGGCCTGGATGAAGCCCACCTCCAGCCGCGCCTGCTGGGGCGCCAGCGAGCCCAGCGGCAGGCGCCCGCGCAGGGTCGCCAGGGCCTCCTGCGCGCCGGCCAGGTCGCCGCCGACGACCGCGTCCCGGGCGCGCCGCGCCTCGCCCAGGTGGCCCGACATCGCCCGGTCGACCACCTCCTCTCGCGCGTCCAGCCGGGCCTCCTGGCTGGTGACGCAGGACAGGCACAACCACAGCAGGCCGGCGGTCGAGGGCAGCGAGGGCATGGGGCCTCCCGGCCGGGAAGGCGCGGCGACCGCCACGCCGCACACGGCCTGCCAACGAGCTAATGAATGTGAGCCCGGTCGGCACGCCCAGAGCCGCCCGTCCACGCCCCCTCCCCGTGACCGGAGACCGCATGTTCGCTGCCAAGACCATCCTGGTCCCCGTGGACTTCTCCAACACCTCCCAGGCGGCGATCTCGGTGGCCCTGCAGATGGCCGACCGCAGCGGCGCGCGGGTGATCTTCCTGCACGCGGACCCGACGCTGCGCAGCGGCGTGGACGGGGCCTCGGCGACTGGCGCCGCGGCGAGCGACGTCGCCGACACCATCGCCCAGCGCGAGGCCGGCATCCGCGGCGAGGTCGAGCAGGAGCTGGAGCGCGCCGCCGCCCGCGGGGTGACGCTGCGGACGACCCCGCACCTGCTGCGGGTCACCGGCGGCGACTGGGTCGAGGTCGCCCTGCGGCTCATCGCCGAGGAGGAGGTCGACCTGGTGGTGGCCGCCACCCACGGCGGCGACCGCGGCGGGCTGCTGGGCCTGCTGCAGGGCTCGGCCACCGAGCGGCTGGTGCACCGGGCCCCCTGCTCGGTCTTCGTCGTCAAGGCCGAGGGCTTCCCCTACCTGACCGACTGAGGGGCCCGCCCGGCACCCCGGCTCACCGGCTGTCGCCGTTGGCCTCCGCCAGGGTCGCGACGATGCCCTCGATGCTGGCCAGGCCGTAGGTGATCTTCTTGAAGAAGCTGCGGTTGTGCGGCACGAGCACGAAGCGCGGGTGGGGCGACCACAGCTTGCGCAGGGCCTGGTCCAGCGCCCGGGCCTGCTCGATGCCCTCGGTGCGGACCAGGTTTCCGCCCTCGACCACCTCCATGCCCCCGGCGGCCGCGCTCTCGAAGAAGATCACGGCGTCGTAGCGATCGAGCTGCTCCTGCAGGCTGGTCCCCACCGCGGCGAAGAACCCGTCGGGCTCCCCGGGCCAGTAGGCCGCGCCGTCCACCGTGCCGCGGTCGCAGAGCAGCACCCGGCCGGGGAAGCGCGCGGCCTGCAGGTCCTCCAGGTTGCGCTGGACGTGGAAGATCGCCCGCTGGGCCGCCATCGCGGCGTCCGGCTCGCTGACCCGCGGGAAGCCCCCCGAGAAGAGCATCGTGGCGGCCTCGGGCACGACGACCACCCGGTCGCCGATCTCGCGGCGGAACAGGTCGGCGGCGGTCGTCTTGCCTCCTCCGGGCCCCCCCGTGAGCACGATGCGACAGTGGTTGGGGCGGTCACGCGCGGCCATGGACGGCTCCGGGTGGTGGGGAGGGGCGCCTGGCACCCCACAGCTTGATCAGCTCGAAGACCAGCAGGGCCGCTCCGGCGAAGGCCGCGACCTCGCCCCACTGCGAGAGCCGCAGCGGCGCCAGGTGGAAGGCGGGGGCCAAGGGCCCGTAGAGCAGGGCCAGGTGCATCAGCGCGACCACCACGACCGCCCCCAGCAGCCAGGGGTTCCCCAGCGGGTCGACCCGCCACAGCGGGTGACGGGAGCGGCTGGAGAGGGCCTGCATCAGCTCGATGGAGATGGCGAGGGTCAAGGTGGCACCCCGGATCGCGGCGAGGTCCTGGCCGTCCCGGAGCTGCCACAGGAAGTAGGCCAGCACCGCGACGAAGCCGACCAGGGCGCTGCTGACCAGGCGACCCACCTCGCCCGACAGGATGTGCTCGGCCGGCGGGCGCGGGGGTCGGCGCATCAGGTCCGGCTCGCCGGGCTCCATCGACATCGCCAGGGCCGGCAGCCCGTCGGTCATCAGGTTGACCCAGAGGATGTGGATCGGCAGGTAGGGCAGCGGCAGCCCCAGGGCGACCGTCGTGAAGATGAGCAGCATCTCGCCCAGGTTCGCGCGGAGCAGGAAGAGCACGAACTTCCGGATGTTGTCGTGGATCCGCCGCCCCTCGCGCACGGCGGCGACGATGGTGGCGTAGTGATCGTCGGAGAGGACGATGGCGGCCGCGGCCCGCGCGACCTCGGTGCCCCGCCGCCCCATCGCCACGCCGACGTGCGCCCGCTTGAGCGCCGGCGCGTCGTTGACACCGTCGCCGCTCATGGCGACCACCTCGCCCCGCGCCAGCAGGGCCTCGCAGATGGCGACCTTGTGCTGCGGCGAGACGCGGGCGTAGACGGCCACCTCGCCGACCCGCCGCGACAGCTCCCCCTCCGGCAGGGCCTCCAGCTCCGCGCCGGTCATCACCGGCCCGACGATCCCCACCCGGGCGGCGATGGCCTGGGCGGTGCCGAGGTTGTCGCCCGTGATCAGCACCGTGCGGATCCCGGCCGTCGCCGCGTCGGCCACGGCCTCGCGGACGCCCTCCCGCGGGGGATCCTCCATGCCGACCACGCCCGCCAGGCGCGCGCCCGCGGCGTCCACCTCGCCGGCGGCCAGCACCCGCAGCCCGTCGGCGGCCATGGCCTGCACCTGGGCGTCGAGGGCGGCGGCGGCGGCCGGGTCCAGGCCCAGGTGGGTGGCGACACGGCTGCTGCTGCCCTTGACGAAGCTCCGGCCCCCGTGGCGAGTGCGCATCAGCTTGCCCTCGGAGGAGAAGGGCACCTCCTCCTCGTCGATCTCCAGGCGAGGCGCGCCCAGCTGCTGCGCCCAGCGGGTGAGCGCCAGCTCGGTGGGGTCCCCCAGGTCCGGCAGGCGCGCCCGGCCGCAGCTGGCCAGGGCGGTCGCCAGCGGCGCCGGATCGTCGGCCCCGTCCGGGCGCCACCAGCGCACCACGGCCATCTCGTTGCGGGTGACGGTGCCGGTCTTGTCCGTGCAGATCACGGTCACGCTGCCCAGGGTCTCCAGCGCGTCCAGCCGGCGCACCAGCACCCGGTGCCGCACCATCCGGCGGACCCCGATGGCGAAGCAGACGGTGACCACCGCCGGCAGGCCCTCGGGCACCGCCGAGACGGCCAGGCTGACCGCCACCAGCAGCGCCTCCAGCACCGGGGTGCCGCGCAGCGAGGCGACCAGCAGGACCAGCAGGCAGGCGATCCCCGCCGCCACGCCCAGGGCCCTGCCCAGGGCGGCCAGGCGGCGCTGGAGGGGAGTCTCCGGCAGCTCGGCGGCGCCGACGAGCTGGGCGATCCGGCCCGCCTCCGTCGACAGGCCGGTCGCCGTGACCAGCAGCTCGGCCGAGCCGCGGGTGACGAGGGTCCCGGCGTGGAGCATGTCGCGCCGCTCGGCGACCGGCGCCGGGGCGGGCACCGGCGCGGGGTCCTTGGCCACGGGCAGCGACTCGCCGGTCAGCAGGGACTCGTCGGCCTCCAGGAAGGCGCAGGCGATCAGGCGCCCGTCGGCGGGCACCCGGTCGCCGGCCTCGACCACGACGACGTCGCCGGGGACCAGCTCCGCGGCCGGCAGGGCCCGCTCCACGCCGTCCCGGCGCACCCGGGCCAGGGGGGGCGCCAGGGCCGCCAGGCGCCCGATGGCCTGCTCGGCCTTGTACTCCTGCACGAAGCCCAGGGCGGCGTTCAACACCAGGATGGCGGCGATGACGATGGCGTCCAGGAAGCGCGCGACCGTCAGCGGCCCGCCCTCGACCAGGGGCGTGACCACCGAGATGCCCAGCGCCACGAGCAGGATGTAGATCAGCACGTCCTGGAACTGGTGCAGCAGCAGCCGCCAGGGCGAGGGGCGGCGCACCGGCAGGGAGTTCGGGCCCACGCGGTCCCGGACGGCGTCGGCCTGGGCGTCGGTCAGGCCGGCGGGCGAGGACTGGAGGCTCTGCAGCAGCGCGTCGAGCGGGGGAGCGTGCACGGCGCTCCTGGGGGGGGTCAGTAGCAGGTGCGAGAGCGGGACTGGCACCGCACCGTCAGGGCGTACTCGGAGATCACGCGCACGGTGGTCGCGCGGACGGCCTGGTCGGTGCCGAAGAAGCGCACCTCCAGCCAGTAGTCGCCGGCGGGCACCTCGCCGGGGCTGTAGCGCTTGCCGGTGCCCTGGTGGACGAGGGTGGCGCCGGTCACCTGGCCGGTGACCGTCACGCGACCGGGGGGGCCGCTGGAGGTGGAGCCCGCCGACGAGGGCGCGGCGGCCGACGAGGAGGCGGGGGGGGACAGGGGGGCGGTGGGAGACGGGGGGGCGGCGGTCGACGCCGCGGGCGCCGCCGGCGCGGAGGAGGAGTCGGCAGCGGTGGCCTGGGGGCTCGGGGCCGCCCCGGCCGCCGCGGGCCCCCCCTCCGGCGCGGCGCCCGCCGCGAGGGCGGAGTCCTCCTCCGTGGCGCTCCCGGGCTCCTCT
Source organism: Myxococcota bacterium (assembly GCA_023150805.1). Lineage (GTDB taxonomy): Bacteria > Myxococcota_A > UBA796 > UBA796 > UBA2385 > UBA2385. The sequence continues at coordinate 42,863 of JAKLKF010000042.1, forward strand.
CCCGCCGCCGTGGACGCGGAAGAGGCCGGGGCCTGCGGAGGTGGGGCCGTCGCCGCGGGCGCGGTGGCCTGCGGGGGGGGCGGAGCGCTCGCCCGCGCGGGCAGGGCCTCGCCGGGGGCAGGAGCCGCCGGCCCCCCGCCGGGCGCCTCGCCGGCGGCCGGGAGCCCCGGGTCGCCGACGGGCGGCAGCCCTCCGGGCGCCGAGGCCCCCTCCCCCGCGGCCGGCTCCCCGGAGGCCGGCGTCGACGCGGTCTCCCACGGGACCGCCGGGTCGGCCGGCGACGAGGCCGTGCCCCGCCACCACAGGGCCGCGCTCGCGCCGACCGCGACGAGCAACCCCGCCGCCGCCAGCAGGGGCAGGCGCGACCGCGGGGGCGCCGCGGCCGCTCCGCGGGCGGCCACGGGCTCGGGGGGCTCGATGGACAGGGTGCCGTCGGCTGGCGGGACCATGGTGCCGGTGGACGGACCCTGGCCCGGCAGCGGCAGGCCGCCCGGTGGGGGCACCCGGGCCTGTGGTGCGGCTCCGACCACGGCCGCGAGGGCAGGCGAGGGCGACGCCCCGGCGTCGGCGGGAGAGGGAGGCGGCAGCGTGGTGTTCGCAGGCCCCGGGCGCGACGGCGCCGCCGTCCGCTGCGAGGGACCTGCCGTCCGGAACGAGGGAGCCGGGGGAGCGGGATCCGTCACGGGGGTCGACCCGGGCGGCGCGCTGCGGGACGGGAGGGCCAAGGACGCGGCGCTGTCGGCCGCGCGCAGGGCGCGGGTCAACGGCGCCCCGGCAGCGCCCCCGGCGGGCCCCAGGGCCTCCAGCTCGGGCGGGAGCGGCGGCAGGTCGCCTCGGCAGGCCAGCAGCGCCGATCCCATGGCCAGCGCGTCGCCGTAGCGTTCCTCCCGCTGGTAGCGGGTCGCGCCGCGCACGACCGCGGCCAGGGGCTCCGGCAGCCCATCGAGCAGGGTCGGGTCCAGGTCGGCCGCGAACAGGTCGGGCGGGTCCTCGCCCCGCACCAGGGCCCAGAGCATGGCCCCCACGGCGTAGAGGTCGGCGCGGGGATCGGTGTCCTTGGCCGACTTGCGCTGCTCGGGCGGCATGTAGGTCCAGGTGCCCATCACGGCGGCGGTGCGCGTGCGTGCGTCCTCGCGCTCGATGCGCGCGATGCCGAAGTCGGTCAGCTTGGGCAGCCCCTCGTGCGTCAGCAGCACGTTCTGGGGCTTGACGTCGCGGTGGACGACGCCGGACTGGTGCGCGAAGGCCAGCGCGTCGAGCACCGGCAGGGTGAGGTCGACGGCCAGGCGCGCGGGCATGGGGCCGTGCCGCTCGACCCAGCCCCACAGGTTGCCGCCCCGCAGCAGCTCCATCACCAGGAAGACGCGCGCATCCTCGGCGTCGACGTCCTGGATCGCCACGATGTGGGGGTGGGTGAGCCGCGCCATGGTGCGCGCCTCGGCGTCGAAGCGCTGGCGGATGCGCGGACGCGCCGCCATCTCCGGCAGCAGGACCTTGACGGCGCGCTCGACCTCCAGGCGCGTGTCGATGCCGCGGTAGACCACGGCCATCCCCCCCTCGCCCAGCACCTCGACCAGCCGGTAGCGGCCGCCGCGGAGCGGGGGGGCGGCGTCTGCGCGGGGATCTGGTTCCACGGCCGTGGGCAAGGGGGGCCCTCCTGCATGGGCAGCGTAGCAGCCAACTCCCGGTTGGACCCGCGAAGCGGCAGGATCGCGCACCCGACCGACGGGGCCGCGACGACGCGATAGCGTCCTGCTCCCCGCCCGAGACCCCCGTGCCCCGCGAAGAGATCCACGTCCAGGGCCGCCAGGTCGACGTCCACCTGGTCCGCGCGGCGCCGATCTGCGGCGAGCCGGTGGTGCTGGTGCCCGGCCTGGGCGCCCGGCCGCTGGCCTTCGAGCTGCCGGAGGGCCGCTCGCTGACCCAGGCGCTGCACCTCGCCGGACGCACGCCCTGGCTGGTGGACTTCGAGGTGCACTGGCGCAGCAGCGGGCAGGACGCGACCGCGCTGCTGCACGCGCTGGAGATCGCCCTGGCCGAGCTGCGCCGCCACACCGGCTGGGGCCTGCACCACGTGGACGCGGTCGGGCACAGCCTGGGGGGCATCCTGCTGCTGGCGCTCGCCGCCGACGGCGTTCCCCTGCGCCGGCTGGTGACCCTGGCCAGCGGCCTGGACTACCGCCTGGGACGCTCGCCCTTGCCGCGGGCGCTGTCGTTGTCGCCCAAGGGCATCGGCCCCCTGCGGATCGGCGCCCGCCGGGGCGGCATCCCGACCGCCCGCATCGCCGCGCTGGCCGCACCGATCATGGGCCGCGGCCTGTCCCTGCCGATCCAGCGCGACCAGTTCCACCCCGGCAGCACCGAGGGGGCCGTCATCCGCCGGATGATGCGGGACGGCGTGCGCGACATGCCCCTGGCCCTGCTGCTCGACCTGGCGGACCTGTTCACCGAGGGTGGGCTGCACCTGGGCCGGACCGACCAGCCGCTGAAGCAGGCCGTCGCCGGGCTGCCCCAGCCGGTGCTGATGATCGCGGCCCGGCAGGACACCCAGTGCCCCCTGGCCTCGGTGCGGGACGCGGCCGCCCGCATCCCGGGCGCCCGGCTGCTGGAGGTGGGTGGGCAGGGCGCCCCGGGAGAGGGCTATGGCCACGTCGACCTGATGACGGCCACCCGCGCCCCCGAGCAGGTCTTCGCCCCCTTGCTCGCCTTCCTGGCCGAGGGCCAGGCGGCGTCCCCGGAGAGCCCATGAGCCAGGACAAGGCCGCCCTGCGCATCGACCGCCGCCTGGTCGACAACGGCGAGGGCTGGCAGCTCGAGCTGCAGCGCTACCACGTCGAAGGCGCCCTCGACCGCTCGCGCCGGCCCCTGCTGATGATCCCGGGCTACGCGATGAACACCTTCATCCTGGGCTTCCACCCCACCGACCGGTCGATGGTCGAGCACCTCGCCCACGACGGCTTCGAGGTGTGGACCGCGAACCTGCGGGGCCAGGGCGGCAGCGTGCGCGGCGGCCGCACCGCGCGGCGCTACGGGATGGGCGAGCTGGCGCTGGTGGACCTCCCGCGGGTCCTGGCGGCGGTTCGCTCCGACTCCGCCAGCGCCCACGCGATCGTCGACCTGGTGGGATGCAGCCTGGGCGCCTCGCTGGTCTACGCCTACCTGGCGCACCACCCCGACGACCACGGCGTCGGCGCGGTGATCGCGATCGGCGGCCCGCTGCGCTGGGTGCAGGTGCACCCGGCGCTGGCGCTGGCCTTCAAGAGCCCGCGGCTGGCGGGCATGATCCCGGTCGTCGGCACGCGCGCGCTGGCCCGCCGCGCCCTGCCGCTGGTGCGCCACGTCCCCCCCCTGCTGTCGATCTACATGAACGCCCGCCGGGTGGACCTGTCGCGCCCCGACCTGCTGGTGAACACGGTGGACGACCCGGTGCCCTACATCAACCGCCAGGTGGCGCGCTGGGTCCGCGACCGCGACCTGGTGGTGCGGGGCCTGAACGTCACCGAGGGCATGCGGCGGGTGGACCTGCCGGTCCTGGTCGTGCTGGCCAACCGCGACGGCATCGTCCCGGCCGCCACCGCGCGGTCGGTCGCCGACCTGCTGCCCGAGCACCGCGTCACCGTGCTCGAGGTCGGCGAGGGGGATCGCTGGTACGCCCACGCCGACCTGTTCATCGGCGCCGAGGCGCGCCGAGAGGTCTTCGAACCGATGGCCGCCTGGCTGCGCGCGCAGCAGCCCGTCGCCTGACTACGGCACGGGCGCGTCGGGGGCGGGCGCGTCGGGGGCGGGCGCGTCGGGGGCGGGGGCCTCGGCGTACGAGGGCGGGATCAGCGGCGCGGGCATGGTCGACGCGTCCTTGGCGCCACCGAGCAGGACCGCCAGCCAGCGCGTGTTCGGGCTGGTCTCCAGCGCGAGCTTGATGATCACCGTCATCGGCACGCCGATCAGCATCCCGCCCGGCCCCCACAGGTAGCCCCAGAAGAACAGGCAGAGCACCACGACGAAGGGCGACAGGCCCAGCCGCCGCCCCATGATGCGCGGCTCCAGGAAGTTGCCCAGGGTCACGTTGACGCCCAGGTAGCCGGCGGCGATGCCGACGGCCCCGCCCAGCCCCAGGTCGACGAGCGCCAGCACGACGGCGGGCACCGAGGCGACGATGCTGCCGATGGCCGGGACGAAGTTCAGCAGGAAGGCGACCAGCCCGAAGAGGATGGCGAAGTCGAGCCCCCACGCCCAGACCCAGGCGCCGACCAGCACGCCCGTCGCCAGGCTGATCAGGGTCTTGAGCACCAGGTAGCGCTGCACCTGGCTGCCTGCCGCGCCGATCCAGCCCCCGCCCTCTTGCTGGCCGAAGGCGACCTCCAGCTTGGTGCCCAGCTCGGAGGCCTCCAGCAGCAGGATCGCCGTCGTCACCACCACGACGAGCACGTTGGACAGGATGCCGACGACGGCGGCCGCGGCCACCCGGACCGCGCCGAACAGGGCGCCGGGGTCGACCTGGGTCTCGAGCTGGGCCACGGTGCCCAGGCCCCGCGCCGACAGCCAGGCGTTCAGCCGGGCCAGCTCCAGCTCCAGGGGCGCCTGGTAGCGAGGCAGCGAGGCGGTGAACTCGGCGATCGACTCGGTGACGATGGCCGTCCCGCCCACCATGGCGCCGGCCAGCAGCAGCATCGCCAGCAGGATGGCCAGCGCCTTGGGGACGCCCGCGCGCACCATGGCCCGCACCAGGGGCCAGACCAGCATGGCCATGAAGACGCTGAAGAGCACCGGCAGCGCCACCCCCTCGGCCGCCTTCAGGCCCGCGGCCACGATGACGAAGGCGGCGGCCGAGACCAGCGCCAGCATCGGGCGCGGCAGCGAAGGGGTGTCGAGGGCCATGGGTTCCGGCGGGGCGAGGGCTCAACCGTCGCGACGCCGGGCCTCCCGGACCACGTCGGCCATCGCGGCAGGCAGCGTCTTGGTCGCCGCGGCCTTCTGCAGCCAGTAGGGCAGGGAGCCGGACTCGGTGCACAGGTAGTAGTCCAGCCGCGTGTCGGCGCCCGCCGGCGTGAAGGTCCAGGCCCCGAAGTTGGGGTCGGGCTCCACCGCCTTGGGCAGCGAGGCGTCCAGCTCGGTCGCCAGCGACGGGTAGGCGGCGCGCCAGTCGAAGCGATCCCACCAGAAGGACACCCCGCCGTCGGCCAGGTCGACCTTCTCTCCCCGCAGCACCCAGAAGCGGTCGGCCGCCATGGTCCAGTCCGGGACGTCGAGCACCTGCAGGTAGTCGACGCGCGCGCCCTGCTGTCCGAGCACGCGGGTGTCGGTCAGGCCGGCGGTGCTCCAGCGCAGGGCGCCGCGGATGTCCTGCACCACGCCGAGCATGGTCTCCCCGCGTGCCTGCACGGTGGCGCTGCCCTTGAGGCACTGGGTCCCGTCCACCTGCTTCAGCGACAGCACCACCTTGCCGAGCAGGTCGTGCTGGGCGTCCCCCGCCACGCTCCAGCCTTCGGCGCCGAGGAGGCGCTGCAGCCGCGCGTCCATCGCGGAGGCGGGCGCGGCGGCGAGGGGGGCGAGGAGCAGGAGTCCGTGCATCGGCCCCATGCTAGCACCGCCCCGCCGCGGGTGCACCCGGCTCGCCGGGCTCAGGCCTGTGGCTCGGCCTTCTCCTCGGCGATCTTCCTGCGGACATCCTCCATGTCCAGGGCCCGCACCTTGCCGATCAGGTCCTGGAAGGCCGCCGGCGGCAGCGCGCCGGCCTGCTGGTAGATGCCGATCTGCTCGCGGAAGACCATCAGGGTCGGGATGGCCTGGATCCCGAAGTAGGCCGCCAGGGCCTGCTGATCCTCGGTGTCGACCTTGCCGAAGACGATGTCCTGGTGCTCGACGCTGGCCGCCTCGAAGGTCGGCGCGAAGGCGCGGCAGGGGCCGCACCAGGAGGCCCAGAAGTCGATGATGACGATGTCGTTGCCGGTGACGATCTGCTCGAAGTTCTCGGCGGTGAGCTGCACGGTGGCCATGGAGGCCTCCAGGGTCGGGGGGGACGCGGCGGGGACCGCGGGTGAGAGACAGGGGGTGGGGGACAGGGGGTGGACGCGCCGGTTCGTTCGTCTACCTGGAGCAGTCCGGAGCGTCCGCGCCAGGTTGCGCCCAGTGTGCACACGGATCCGGACAGGGCAAACGCGACGACAAGCCTGCTGCGGCACGACGCCACGCCCCGAACCCCGGGCGGGCACCTCTCGCCCCGGCGGTTAGCCCGACGACGATGAACGCCCCCCTGCCCAAGGTGCCCCAGCTCGTGCGCTGGGGCATGGTCTTCCTCGCCTGCCCCCTGGACCTGGACGACGCCCAGAAGCTCGAGCTGGTCAAGCTCGCCGCGCGCGCCTGGTTCGAGGAGCAGCCGGTGCTCCTCTTCGAGTGGGAGGACCTGGGCGGGGAGCTGCGCAGCATGAGCGAGGTGACCACCCTGGGCCCCTTCATCGGCCAGCTCTTCGAGGCCAGGGTCGAGGGGCGGGCCGGCAAGGGCCGCCTGCGCTTCCTGGTGACCGAGGCCCAGCTCCAGGCGGCCTGGACCCCACCTGCCGCCGAGGCCTGAGCCGTCCGCGCGGCGCGCGGCCCGTTAGGCCCCTGCCAACGAGGAGGCAGCGATGGAGTGGCGCGCCGTCGGTTCCCAGGGTGAGCACTTCCGGGCCCGGGCCGAGACCGACCCGGGCTGGTACTGGTTCTACCGCCCCCTGAACACGGGCCCCCGGGCCTGCGACCCCGAGCGGGGCGTGCTGCTGCCCGTCCTGGTCCACGCCGACGGTCGCCTGCAGAGCCCGCTCACCGACCTGGGCGGCTCGACCGCCGCCGACCTGGTGCCTGCCGACGAGCACACGGGCCAGCGCTACCAGAGCTGGTTCGCCGGCCCGCTGCCGGGCCCCGGCGCGCGCACCCACCACCTGCGCAAGGAGCCCGGCCAGGCACCGATCGGGACCCCCCCCTCGGGCGACGGGTGGTGGTGGTGCCGCACCCGCGGCCCCCTGCACCACGTCGACGCCCAGGGCGTGGGCCCGATCTACATCCGCGCGGGCTCCGGCGGGATCCCGTGGGTCTACCCGGCCGCCTTCCCCGACGGCGCGCCCGCCGACGTCATGGAGCTGGGCTTCGCCGAGCCCCTGGTCAGCGAGCACGGCCTCATCGACCAAAGCGGCGAGCACGGCCGCACCGAGGCCGAGCTGTTCGGGCGGGTGGCGGCCCACCCGCCGGTGCCCGCGCGCTTCCTGATCGCCGGCCCGGCCTGAGAAGGGGGCGCCCGCTCAGGTCGCCTGCCGGTCGACCCGCCGGAGCACCCGGTCGTAGATCACCATCCCGACGATGCTGACCAGGCCGATCAGGCCGATGTCGATCCACAGCCGCTCGGGGTGGTAGGTCTGGAAGAGCAGGTCCTGGACCTGTCGCGGCGTCTGGCCGACCACCTGCGCGAGCGTGGTGACCACCTCGCTGCGCGGCAGGGCCTGGGCCGCCTCCTCGGTCCAGCCCTGGCTCTCGACCAGGTAGCGACGCGCCAGGTTGGCCTTGTCCCCCTGCTCCTCGTAGCGGGAGCCGGCGAAGATGCTGCCCGAGATCCAGCCGATGGCGACGGGCACGTTGGCGTAGCCCATGAACAGGCCCTCCTGGCCCTTCTTGGCCAGGCCGGCCAGGTACTCCATCTTCTTGGGGCTCGACAGCATCTCGCCCACGCTGAAGACCAGCACGCCCGCCAGGCAGATCCAGCCCACGGTCGCCGTGCCGGCCAGGACGCTTCCGGCCGTCGCGATGGCCATGCCGGCGATGATGCTGGTGAGCGGCTTCACCTTGCCCGACAGCCAGGCGAAGAAGATCATCGTGAACACGATGAGCCCGGGGTTCAGGTTGATGAGCCACTCGGGGTTGACCTGCTGCCCCGCCTCGGCCATCTGCACCAGGCCCTGGGCGCTGGTGGTCAGGGTGCGCCCGATGGCCCAGGCGGCGCCCAGGCCCCCCACCAGCAGGGCCAGCCCCGCCAGCAGCCGCGCCGGGGCCTTCAGCAGGGCCGCCCCCACCGCGAGCAGCGCCCCCGCGCCGAGCACGACCAGCAGGCCCGCCAGCCCCGGCACCGGCGTGCCCGCCAGGCTGCCCGTCGACAGCGCCGCGGCGACCCGCCCGCTGACCGGCTGCAGTAGGAACCAGCCCGCCAGCGACAGGGCGATCGCCACCACCGCCCAGGCCGGACGCGAGACCTGCGTGGTCGGCCGGTGGTCCGGGCGCATCGCCAGCAGCACGATCACGGCGCAGATCGCGCCGTAGACCAGGCCCAGGACCACCCCCAGGCCCCAGGGCACCGCGGGCGAGCTGAAGGCGTGGCCCATGGCCAGGATGATGCCGCTGCTGTCGACCCAGTCGTCCATCACGTTGGGCAGCAGGTCGAAGACCTGGTTGAACATCAGCCAGAAGCCGCTGAAGACCAGGCAGAACCACAGCACCCGCGGCTGGAACAGCCCGGCCATGCTCACGACGAAGATGCTCCACGGGTCGAGCGCGCCCTGGTCGAAGCGCTCCCGGCCGCGGGCGAAGGTCGACAGCGCGCCGCCGAGCAGCGCGCCGATCGGCGCCAGGTACAGCCCCGAGGTCGCGAAGGTGCCCATGGGCGCCCACAGGCCAGCGTGCGCCTGCCCGGCCGCCACCAGGGCCCCCGCCGGCGCGTCCTCCAGCCCGGCCGCGATGGCCACCACGCTGAGCAGGAAGGCCGCCCACAAGGACAGCTCACCCACCCGGCGCGCGGCGGGCAGCAGCCCCCCGACCAGGCCCAGCAGCGACAGCAGGCCGCCCACCACCCCCAGGGCCACGGACAGCCCGACGGAGACGGCGGGGCCGCCCTCCAGGCCGACCAGGTCCGTCACGAAGGCGCCGACGCCGAAGGTCACCGCGAACCAGGCCAGCGAGACGGCCGAGAAGAAGGCCGCCCACCGGGCCGCCGAGGCGGTCTCCACCGCCTGGGCCAGGCTGCCCCAGGACCGCCGCAGGGCGTCCTCCTCGGCCTTGCGCACCGCCGGGTCGTGGTGGTCTCCTCCCTCCTGGGTCGGGTCCTTGTAGAAGGGCAGCCACGCGAAGTTGATGCTCACGATGACGGCGCAGGCGTAGAAGACGTAGATCCAGTCCATCAGCCGCAGCACGCCGGCCAGCACCGGCCCCAGGAAGCCGCCGACGTTGACGAGCTGGTAGAAGATGCCCCAGCCCACGCTGGCGCTGCTCTTCTTGAGGGTCGCGGCCAGGGTGCCCTGCACGCCCGGCTTGAAGATGGCCGTGCCGGCCGCCAGCAGCATGCAGCCCAGGAAGAAGGGCCCGTAGTCCTTGAAGTGGGCCATCCCCAGGTAGCCGACGATCTTGAGCACGATGGCCGCGGCGATGGTGCGCTTGTGGCCGTAGCGATCGGCGAAGCCGCCGGTGAACATCGGCAGCAGCGACTGCACCGCCGCCCACGCCGCGAAGATGGCGCCCTTCTGCACGTGGCTGAACTCGGGGCCGCCGCTCTCCACCGGCAGCACCATGTACAGCGGGATGACCGTGCGCACGCCGTAGTAGGCCAGGCGCTCGAACATCTCCATGGTGTTGACGATCCAGAAGCGGGTGTCCAGCTCGGTGAGTTGCTGGAGCAGGCCCTGGGAGGAGTCGGTCGGCGCGGCGGGGACGGGTGCGGCCATCGGGCCTCCACTGCGAGGGGTCGATCTGCTCGCCTAGCACGTCGCGGAGCGCGTTAGCCCCTCGGCCGCCCCGGAGGACCCATGTTGCCCGCCCTCGCCCTGCTCGCGCCCCTGTCCCTGCTCACCCCTGCCGCCCGGGCCGACGAGGGCATGTGGCTGCCCGAGCAGCTCCCCGACCACGCCGATCGCCTGGCCGAGCTGGGCCTGCAGCTCCCCGTCTCCCAGGTGGCCGACCCGATGGCCGCGCCCCTGGGCGCCATCGTCTCGCTGGGCTTCTGCTCGGCCAGCTTCGTGAGCCCCCAGGGCCTGATGTTGACCAACCACCACTGCGTGGGGGGCTACCTCCAGGTCAACTCCTCGGCAGCGAACAACCGCGCCCGCGACGGCCACCTGGCCGCCGACCGCGCCGGAGAGCTCTCCGCGGGCCCGGGCGCCCGGGTCACCATCGTCGAGCAGATCACCGACGTGACGGACCAGGTCGTGGGCCGGATCGGCAAGGGCACGCCCGACAGGAAGCGCCAGGCCAAGGTGGAGCAGGCCCGCAAGGCCCTGGTCGCCGCCTGCGAGGCGAAGCCCGACCGTCGCTGCCATGTCGCCAGCTACTTCGGCGGCGCGCAGTACCGGCTCATCTCCGCCCGCGAGATCAAGGACATCCGGATCGTCTACGCCCCGCCCGAGAGCGTGGGCTCCTACGGCGGCGAGGTCGACAACTGGATGTGGCCCCGGCACAGCGGCGACTTCGCCGTCCTGCGCGCCTACGTCGCCCCAGACGGCAGCTCCGCCGAGTACAGCCCCGACAACGTGCCCTACCAGCCGCCGCACTGGCTGCAGGTCGACCCGACCGGCGCCCAGGAGGGCGAGATGGTCTGGGTCGCCGGTTTCCCCGGCCACACCAACCGCTACGCCCTGGCCAGCCAGGTCGCATGGACCCGAGACGTCTACTACCCCTGGGCCATCGGCCTCGCCGACGCCGCCCTGGCCATCCTGGCCGAGGAGAGCGCCGCCAGCCCCGAGGCCGCCGCCCGCCTGGCCTCGCCCATCGACATGATCGCGAACGGGCGCAAGAACAACCAGGGCATGCTCGACAACTTCCGCACCAGCGGGGTGGTGGAGCGCATGCAGGCCCGCGAGGGGCAGCTGCGCGCCTGGGTGGCCGGGGACCCCGCGCGGCAGCGCCAGCTCGGCCCGGCCCTGGCCGAGCTGGACACCATCGTCGCCCGGGACCAGGCGACCTGGCAGGCCCAGAACGTCGTCGGGCGCCTGACCCGCTACAGCGACCTGCTCTGGGTCGCCACCACCGCCGTGCGGCTGGCCGAGGAGCGCAAGAAGCCCGACCTGCAGCGGGACGAGGGCTACCAGGCCCGGGACGAGGATCGCATCCGCGCTCGCTTCGAGCGCCTGGAGCGCAGCCTGTGGCTGCCTTCGGACCGCCGCCTGCTGCAGTTGATGCTCGAACAGGCCCAGGCCCTGCCCGCCGACCAGCGCGTCGCGTCCCTGGACGCCTGGCTGGCCGAGCAGGGCGGCGTGGGCCCCGCGCTGGACCGGCTCTTCGCCGCCCCCGCGCTGGCCGACACGGCGCAGCGCCTGGCCCTGCTCGACCAGGACGCCGCCGCCCTGGCCGCCAGCGCCGACCCCTGGCTCGGCCTGGCCCGCGCGATCGAGCAGTGGGCCGCCCCGCAGCGCCTGCGGGACAAGGAGCGCGCCGGCGCCTGGCTGCGGCTGGCCCCCCTGTGGATGCAGGCCGTGCAGGGCGCGCGGCCGGGCTCGGTCTACCCCGACGCCAACGGCAGCCTGCGGGTGACCTTCGGTCGCGTCGAGGGCTACTCCCCCCGCGACGGCGTCTGGCACCTGCCCCACACCACCGTCGCCGGGATGGCCGCCAAGGCCGGCGACTCGCCCTTCGACGCCCCCGAGCGCCTGCTGCAGGCCGCCCCCCGGGCGCCGCGGAGCCGCTGGGCCGACCCGGCCCTGGGCGACGTCCCGGTCGACTTCCTGGCCACCCTGGACACCACGGGCGGCAACAGCGGCTCCGCCACGCTCAACGCCCAGGGCCAGCTCGTGGGCCTCATCTTCGACGGCAACTACGAGGCGATGAGCGCCGACTGGCTCTTCGACGACGCGCTCACCCGCAGCATCCACGTCGACGTGCGCTACCTGCTGTGGACGCTGGAGGAGGTCGAGCAGGCCGGCTGGCTCGTCGAGGAGCTGGGGCAGGCGCCGCGGTAGGGCGGCGCCCCCACCCGCCTCAGCGCCGCCGGCGCAGGATCATCAGCAGGCCCAGCGCCAGCATCGGCCAGGCGGCGAGCTTGGAGCCGGTGGGCGCCGACGCGCAGCCGTTGCAGCCGCCCAGGACCGCGCCGGCCGCCGGCTCCAGGTCCGCGCCACCGTCGCTGGCGCCACCGTCGCTGGTGCCACCGTCGCTGGTGCCGCCGTCGCTGGTGCCGCCGTCGCTGGTCCCGCCGTCGGTGGTGCCGCCGTCCGGGCCGCCACCGTCGCTGGTGCCGCCGTCGGTAGTGCCGCCGTCGGTGGTGCCGCCATCCGGGCCGCCGCCGTCGCTGGTGCCGCCATCGGTGGTGCCGCCGTCCGGGCCGCCGCCGTCGCCAGCGCCTCCGTCGGTGGTGCCACCGTCCGGGCCGCCGCCGTCGCCAGCGCCGCCGTCCGGACCGCCGCCGTCGCCAGCGCCGCCGTCCGGACCGCCGCCGTCGCCCGAGCCGCCGTCCGTCGC
>JAKLKF010000043.1 GCA_023150805.1 Myxococcota bacterium
GAGCTGGAGCGCCACCTGGAGGAGCAGGGAAAGGACGAGCTGCTGCGGCAGGTCCGCTCGATCACCGGCCTGGTGGACGTGGTGACCGTCCGGCAGCGCGACGCCCGCGGCCTGGGCCTGGCCGTGCTCTCGGCCCGCGCCGCCGTCGGCGAGGAGCCCTTCGCCGTGCTGCTGGCCGACGACGTCATCGACGCGGGGCGGCCGGTGATCGGCCAGCTCATGGACGGCTGCGAGGCGGGCCGGGCGGCGGTGGCGCTGATGGAGGTGCCCCGGGAACAGACGGCCCGCTACGGGGTCTGCGGCGGCCCCTGGCAGGCCCCGGGGCGCATGGACGTGCGGCAGATGGTCGAGAAGCCCGACCCGGCCCTGGCGCCCAGCACGATGGCCATCATCGGCCGCTACGTCCTCCCGGCCGACATCTTCGACATCCTGGAGGCCACGCCGCCCGGGCGCAACGGCGAGGTGCAGCTCACCGACGCGCTGGCCGTGCTCGCCGGCCAGGGCCGGGTCACCGGCGTGGTCTTCGAGGGCCAGCGCTTCGACGCGGGCAGCGTCCCCGGCTGGCTCCAGGCCAACCTGCACTTCGCCGCCCGCCGGCCCGAGCTGGCCGCCGAGCTGAAGACCCTCCTGGCAGGCGCGTGACGCCGCAGCCGCCGCGCGGCCCGACGCCGCAGCCGCCTCGCGTGCAGGTCGCGGTGGCACTGCCCCTGCTGGAGACCTTCACCTACCGCGCGCCAGCGGGCGCGAGCCTGGCCCTGGGCCACGCCGTCCAGGTGCCCTTCGGGCGCCGCAAGGTGACCGGCTACGTCGTCGGTCCCGGCGACCCCACGGTGCCCGAGGAGCGGCTGAAGGAGGTCGACCGCCTGCTGGACGAGACGCCGGCCTTCGACGCCGACCAGCTCGCCTTCTTCCAGTGGATCGCGAGCTACTACCTGGCCGGGCTGGGCGAGGTCATCGCCACCGCCCTGCCCACCGAGCTGCGGGTCGGGACCCGCCGCGTGCTGGTGCCCACGCCCGAGGGCATCGAGGAGCTGGCCCGCCCGTCCCTGGTCGAGGACGCCCGGACCCTGGTCCTGCGGGAGGTGGTCGCGCGGCCGGCGACGACGCTGGCGGCCCTGCGCCGGCGCCTGCATGCCGAGCTGGAGGAGGAGGCGCTGCGCCGGGCGGTGGCCGGCCTGGAGCGGCAGCGGCTGGTGGCCTGGGAGGCGCGGGAGCAGGTCGGGCCGCGCCGGATGGTGATCTCGGTCCGGCTGGTGGGTGACCCGGCGGCGCCGCCGCGGGGTGAGCGCATGCGCCAGGTGATCGCCACGCTGGCCGCATCCGGCGGCGTGATGGACCTCGACGCCCTGGTCGAGGCGGTGGGCCCCGGCGCGCGGCCGGCGGTGGTCCGCCTGGAGGAGCTGGGCCTCGTCGCGCGGCAGGAGCGCGAGGATCGCGAGGCCTCCGCCGGACCCGCCCTGCCCGGCGCGTCGGCGCCGCCGGCCATGAACGCCGCCCAGCAGGCCGCCGTCGACGCCATCGCCGCCGCCGAGGGCCCGGGGACCTTCCTGCTGCACGGGGTCACCGGCGCGGGCAAGACCGAGGTCTACCTGCACGCCGCTGCCCGGGTGCTGGAGCGCGGCCGCCAGGTGCTGGTGCTGGTGCCGGAGATCGCGCTGACCCCGCAGCTCGTGGGGCGCTTCCACGCGCGCTTCGGGGACGCGATCGCGGTCCTGCACAGCGGCCTGGGCCCCGGCGAGCGGCTGCGCCACTGGCGGCGGATCCGCGCCGGAGAGGCCCGCGTCGCCGTGGGCGCCCGCAGCGCCCTCTTCGCGCCCTTCTCCGCCCTGGGCCTGGTCGTCGTCGACGAGGAGCACGACGACTCCTACAAGCAGGGGGAGGGCCTGCGCTACCACGCCCGCGACCTGGCGGTGGTCCGGGCCTGGCAGGCCGGCTGTCCCTCCGTCCTGGGCACGGCGACCCCCAGCGCCGAGTCCTGGCAGAACGCGCGGGAAGGCCGCTACCGCATGTTGCGCCTGCCCGAGCGGGCGACCGCGCGCACGGTGCCCCGGATCGAGCTGGTCGACATGCGCGGCCGGCCCCCCGGCGACCCCCTCTCCGCCGAGCTGCGCGAGGCCCTGGAGCGCACGCTGGCGGCGCGGGGCAAGGCGATCATCCTCTACAACCGCCGCGGCTACGCCCCCGTCGTCGAGTGCGGCGGGTGCGGCGGGAGCTTCTCCTGCCCGTCCTGCGGGGTCGGGCTGGTCTACCACCGCGGGGGCAGCGCGCGGCTGCAGTGCCACCACTGCGGCTACCACCAGCCCTTCCGCCCCGACTGCCCCACCTGCGGCGCCGACCTGCAGGTGCTCGGCCACGGCACGGCCCGGATCGAGGAGGCCCTGGCCGCCGCCTTCCCCGAGGCGCGCATCGGCCGGATGGACGCCGACACCACCGGCGAGCGGGGCGCCCACCACCGCATCCTCGACGCCTTCCGCGCCGGCGAGCTGCAGATCCTGGTCGGGACCCAGATGGTGGCCAAGGGCCACGACTTCCCCGACGTGCACCTGGCGGCGGTGGTCGGGGTCGACCACCTGCTGCTGATGCCCGACTTCCGCAGCGCCGAGCGCGTCCACGCGCTGGTCACGCAGCTCGCCGGGCGCGCGGGGCGCGGCGAGGTCCAGGGCCGGGTCCTGCTGCAGACCTGCCAGCCCGAGCACTTCGTCTTCTCCCACCTGGTCGCCCCACCGGAGCTGCCGCTCGACGAGGACGCCGCCCCCCCCGCCTTCCCGCTGGACGCCGCGCTGGACGGCTTCCTGGTGCGCGAGACGCGGCAGCGCCGGCTGCTGGGCCACCCGCCCTTCGCCGCCCTGGTGCTGGTGCGCCTGGAGGGGACGGACCGGGAGCGCGTGCGCGAGGCAGCCCGCGACCTGGCGACCCGCCTGCGCGCCAGCCGCGGCGCCCCGCGGGTGCAGGGCCCGGTGGCCGCGCCGCTGTCGCGCCTGGTCGGGCGCTGGCGCTACCAGCTCGTGCTGCGCAGCGCCGACCGCGCGGCCCAGCGCCGCTGGCTGCGGGAGCAGGCCGAGCTGCTCGCGGCGGTGCCCGCCTCGGGTGTGCGGATCACCGTCGACGTCGACCCGCGCGACCTGATGTAGAGCGGCCGCCCCTACAGGTCGCCCAGGGTGAAGTGCACGACCACCGGGCTCTCGTCCCGCTCCACCAGGGGCGCGGGGTTGGCGCCCGCGATCAGGGACACCGGCCCGATGGCGGTCGAGAGGCGCAGGCCGCCGCCCACGCCGTAGCGCAGCGCCGGGTCCCGCCCCTCCTGCCGCGAGGTGGGCTGGACCCCGGCGTCGACGAAGGCGGCGCGCCCGACGTCGCCGAAGCCCACCAGCCAGGTGTCCTCGAAGTCGCCGACCCCCAGCGAGGCCAGGGGAACCCGCAGCTCCAGCGAGCCCAGGACAGCGGCGTCGGCGCCCGTCATGACCCAGCGGGTCGGATCCGCGGGCACCGAGACGTCCTGCAGGAAGGGGTCGATGGCCCCGGGGAAGTCCAGGTTGGCACGGGAGACCCGGTTCGCCGGGCCCACGGACCCCGGGCGGAAGCCGCGCAGCGAGCCGGAGCCGCCCAGGTAGAAGCGCTCCTCGACGGCCAGGGTGCTGGCGTCGCCCTGTGCCCAGCCCAGGCCCCCGCTCAGGCCCATCGCCAGCACCACCGGCCCCACCGGCAGCAGCTCGTCCACCCGGCCCTCGGCGCGCACGCTCGCGGGCGTGGAGATCAGCCCGTCGCTGACGTGCAGCAGGGCGGTGCCACGCCAGCCCCGGCGCGGGTCGAGCGGGTCGTCCCGCTCGTCGAGCACCACCGCCAGCGTGGGGCCGGTCATCAGGCGGCGCGCGTCCCGCAGGTCCAGCTCGGCGTCCGGCGCCTCGGCCAGGCCCAGCACCGAGAGCCAGGGGTCGCCGTCGACCAGCGCCCCCGGGTCCACGTCCTCCAGGGTCCGCAGGCGGCCGCCGTAGGAGAGCACCGCCTCGGACCGGGCGGCGAGGCGCACCTGCACGCCGACGCTGCCGCCGACGTCGGAGGTCCGGAAGGTCGGCTCCTGCACGACCTCGTTGAGCACCACCTCGGCGAAGAGGCGCTGGCCGCGCGCCGGCAGGTTGGGCGCCTCGTAGCGGATCGCTGCCCGCCAGACGGGCTCGAGCAGGTCGAGCTGCCAGGAGTCGCCCATCCAGGCGTAGCCGGCCTGCCCGAGCAGGCTGACCCGGTGGCCCAGGCCGGCCAGGTTGCGGTGGGCGATGCGGGCGCGGGCCTGGGCGCCCCGGTCGGTGGCCACGCCGCCGGCCAGCTCGAGCAGGACGGGGGGCCGCTCCTCGACGCGGACGATCAGGTCGCGGGCGGTGTCGTCCTCGCCGACCAGCTCGACGTTGACGACGCGGAAGACGTCCAGCTCGTACAGGCGGCGCCGCGTCTCCTCCAGCGCCTCGGGGCTCAGCGGCTCGCCGATCTCGGCCGCCACCTCGCGGGCGATCACCGCGCGCCGCGTGCGCCGGTTGCCCTGGATCACGACGCTGCGCAGGCGGGCCTGCAGGCCGGGCCTGACGACCAGCCGCGCGTGGGCCTCGTCCCCGACGCGCCGGACCTCCAGGTCGGCGTCGGCCGCCAGGTAGCCGAGGTCCCGCAGCTCCTCCACCACCTGCTGGCGGAGACGGTCGAGCGCGGCCGGGCGGAGGGGCTTGCCCACCAGCTCGGCCCGCGCCTGCTCGACCCTCTCCACCCCGGCCCCGTCCAGGCCGTCCACGGCCAGCTCGACCAGGGCGGTCCGCGGCCCCTCCTCGACCGTCACCGGCAGGGTGAGGCGGACCCGCCGGCCGGCGGGGAAGCGCCAGCGCGTCGCGCCCTCCTCCGGCGCGGCGATCGCCACCTCGGCCGAGAGGTAGCCCTGGCCGCGGTACAGCTCCTCCACGGCGCGGGCCGCCCCCTCCTGCGCGCCGTCGACGAGCACCCGGCGGCCCAGGCTGTCGGGCGCGGCCTCCCGCAGCGCCGCGGAGACGGTGGCCGCGGACAGGGCCCGCGCGCCCTCGACGCGGTGCTCCGCCACCCGGAAGCGTCGGCCCCGCTCGACGGCGAGGACGAGCAGGGCGTCCTCCCCCGAGCGCTCCAGGCGCGGCGTGATCGCCACCTCGTACCAGCCGCGGGCCTGGTACCACCGGCGCAGGGTGGCGACGGTGTCCTCGACGGTGCCCTCGGAGAGGCGGACGCCGGCCTGCAGGCCGAGGATCTCCTGCAGGCGGTCGGCCGAGGGCACTCCCCGCCCGGTCGCGGCGACCTCGGTGCGGGCGCCCACCTCGCCGAGCACGGCCAGCACCTCGCGCCCGTCGCTGCTCCGGCTGAAGAGCAGGGTGACCCGCGGGTCGAGGTAGCCCTCGTCCACCAGCACCTGCCGCACCGCCTCTCGGCCCCGGACCTCGGCCTCCGCCGTCACCCGCCGCCCCCGCGCCAGGCCGGCCTGCCGCAGGGCCTTCCGGAGCCCGCGCTCGGAGATCGGCAGGCCCGGCGCCAGCACGACGTCCTCCAGCACCCGGGCCGGGCCGGGCCGGACCTGGACCCGCAGGCCCACCCGGTTCTCCACCAGGCGCTGCTCGTCGACCTGGACCTGGGCCTCGGGGAAGCCGCCAGCGACCAGGGCGTCGCGGATCCGGCGGGCGGCGGCGGGCGCGTCCCGGCGGGCGAAGAAGGCCTGGCCGCGGTCCAGCCCGGCGCTCTGCTGCACCAGCCGGCGCGCGGCGCCCCGCGCCCCCGAGATCTCCACCCGCTCCACCCGCGTGGGGGGGTAGACCCGGTAGACGACACGCACGGCCGGCAGGGGCTCGCCCTGCGCGTCGATCTCCAGCCACGGCTCCAGGTCGACCTCGACCGAGGCGAAGTCGCCGGCCCGCATCAGCAGCGCGATGTCCTGGCGGGTCAGGGCGGGCGAGAACTCCTGCCCCTGGCTCACGCGCAGCAGCGGCTCGAGGTTCTCGCGGGGCAGGCCGCCGAAGGGCGCCTCCAGGCTGACCTGGCCGACGGGGAGGCCGACGTGCCAGGGCGCCGGGCCGTCGAGCGCCGTGGGCGCCGGAGCGAGCTCCTCCTCGCTGGCCTCGTCGAGCCGGCGAGGGTCCGGCTCGTCGGCCCGGGCCGGTAGCGCCAGCAGCGCCAGCAGCGCCAGCAGCGCCAGCGCCGCCAGCAGCGCCAGCCGCGGCAGGGAGACCCGCCGGCCGCGCGGGCTCACTCGAGCTCCCACCGGACGTTGACCTCGGCGCCGAAGGCCCCCTGCAGGTCCAGGCTGCGCTCGACCTGCTCGCTGGTCCAGAAGCCGCGCAGGTACAGGCGCCGCGCCAGGCGCTGCTCCAGGCCCACGTAGGTGTCCTGGCCCCCCGAGACGCTCTGCTCGATGAGCAACAGGCCGCCGCGCCAGCCGACGTCCTCCAGGTCGTTCTCGTACAACAGCCGCAGCTCGCTGCTGACGGTGCCCGAGCCGCGCTCGCTCGTGCCGCTGATCAGGTCCAGGCGCTCGGGCCGCAGCGGGTCCAGCACCGGCTGGAGCCCGCGCAGGCGGAAGATGCCCTCGCCGGCGCGCTCGACGATGCCGATGCTGCTGAAGAGCACGTCGCTGCCCTCGATGGCCAGCGCCTGGCCGAGCGCCCCGGTGCGCTCCATCTCCTCGCGCGTCATGCCGAAGACCAGCAGGGCGTTGACGTCGGCCTGCGGCAGGTTCGGGTCGGATCGGGTGGTGGTGTGCCAGTCGGTCCAGTTCCCGGCGACCTGCACGTCGATCCGGTAGTCCTGGTCGCTGCTGCGCACGTCGGTGGTGAGCGCGAAGTCCAGCTCCGGGTCGTAGGCGAAGGGATCGACGAAGCGCAGCTCGCCGCGCAGCAGCTCGAACTCGCGCTCCTTGAGGTAGACCCGGCCGCCGGGCTCGGCGCGCACCCGCCCGACCAGGCCGGGCCGCGCGGTGTCGCCCGTCACCCGGAGCTGGCCCGAGGCCGTCAGGTCGCCGACGTTGTTGCGCACCCGCAGGGTCTGGTCGGCGTCGATGGCCAGCTCCATGCTGAACCAGTCGCGCCCCTCCTCCTCGACCGCGCCGGTGAGCACCTCGTCGCTGAGCTCGAGCATCCAGCTCTCCCAGTCGATGCGCTCGCTGAACAGCATGTCGGTCACGGTCAGGCGGCCCGAGAGCAGCGGGGAGTCCGAGGGCCCGGTGAAGGTCAGGGCGGCGTCCCCCTGCACCGTGGGCAGGAAGTCGAAGTAGCGCACGCGGACCTCCTCGCCGCGCGCCGACAGGTCGTAGCGCCGGGGCAGGAAGCGCTCCAGGTCGATGGAGCCCTGGCCGCTCACCAGGCCGCCGCCGAGCCGGCCCTGCACGCTCTCCAGCACCGCCAGGTCTGGAGTGGCCCGGACCCGCGCCGAGACGTCCTCGAAGGTGGCGGGGAACCAGTCCCCCCGCACGGTCAGGCCCTCGGCCTGGACCTCGACCTCGGGCCGGATCCGCCCGTCCATGCTGACGGCGCGCACCTCGACCTGGCCCGTGCCGTCCGAGCGCTCCAGGCCGGGCACCACCATCCGCAGCAGGTCGAGGTCCAGCGTGCCTCCGCCGCTGAAGGCGGTCCTCCCGACGCGGCGTCGCTCGCCCGAGAAGCGCAGGTCGGTGGCACCTCCGACCAGCGCCAGGTCCTCGACGACGAAGTCCTCGCCCTCCTGCTCCCATCGCCACGGGCCCGGCGCCGCGAGCTGGTGGCGCCCCCAGGCCAGGGTGGTGTGGTCCATCGCCGCCTGGATGGCCACGGGGGTGGGCGTGTCGCCGAAGCGCCCCGCGATGCGCGCCTCGCCCCCCAGGCGCAGGTCGACCGGCGAGCCGTCGGGCGCCTCGGCGTAGAGCAGGCTCACCGGGAAGCGGTCGAGGCGGGCCTGCACCTGGTAGGGCTGCTCGTCCCACAGGCCGAGGGTGCCGGCCAGGCGCAAGCTGCCGGGGATGGACGGGAGCTGGGGATCGAGGGTGCCCCCCAGCGAGCGGTAGGGGGGGGCGGGCGCGCCCGAGGCGAGCTGGCCCCCGAAGATCAGCACCCCGTCGCGGGTGTGGAAGGACAGGGCGCTGTCGGGCACGAGCTGCCGCGCCAGCCGGGTGTCGCGCAGCCGCAGCTCGCCGCGGGGCTCGGGCTCGAAGAGGGTGCCGCCCACGGCCGCGTCCAGGTGCAGCTCCCCTCGCAAGGTGCCGCGCAGCTCGGCCAGGCGGTCCATCTCCTCCAGGCGCAGGCCACCGGCGCGGACGTCGAGGTTGGCGGCCCAGCCCGCGCCGACGGAGCCGCGCGCGACGATCGACTCCAGGCCGCCGCGGCGCCAGATGGCGGCCTCGTCCAGGGTGAAGCGACCCTGGTCCATCCAGCCGGTGGCCTCTCCACGATCGAAGCGCTCGCCGTACAGCTCCACCTGCTGGAGCTCGACGTGCGACTCGCCGTCCAGGGCGCCCACCGGCCCGCGCAGCTCCAGGCTGCCCTGCATCCGGGCGTCGACCCCCGGCAGGTCCAGGAAGATGCCCATCACGTCCGAGAGGCGGCCACCGGGGACCAGGAGCTGCAGGTCGAGCAGGGTGTCCTTGCGGAACTCCAGATCGACCGAGGCGAGCAGCGGCGTCTCCCCGCGCTGCCCGCGGATGTCGGGGAAGCCCAGGTGCACCATGTCCCGCCAGGTCAGGGGCGAGCGAGCCTGGTCGGCGAAGGGCAGGCCCCAGAGCTGCAGCCCCCGCACGTCGAGGACCGCGTCGGCCCCCAGCTCGTCGAAGGGGCCGCCGAGGTGGCCGGTCAGGGAGCCCACGCCGGCGAGGCCCATGTCCGCCAGCGGCGCCAGGTCCCGCAGGTCCAGGTGGTGCAGCGACAGGTCCAGCGCAAGGGGGCCGACCGGCCCGAAGCCGATCCGGGCGTCGACCCGCCCCTGGGAGCGCGGGGTCGACAGCGGGCGCGCGACCAGGTCCAGGCCCTCGGGATCGACGCCGAGCTGGCCCCGCGCGCGGATGCGCGGGATGGAGAGCATCGGCGGGGTCCGGGACACGGGGCCACTCGCGGCGCGCAGATCCGTGGCGGCCAGGGTCCAGGAGCCGGCCAGGCGCAGGGGCTGCAAGGTGCCGGCCGCCTGGATCTCCAGGTCCGCCCGCATGTCGACCCACGGGTCCTTGGACACGTCCATGGCGACCAGCGCGTCGGACAGGTCCAGGTCCACGCCCGTGACCGAGGCCCAGGCGCCCTTGCTCGCCAGGTCCGCGGCGGCGTCGATGCGCAGCTTGCCGCCCGCCCAGTCCACCTCCAGCGGCTCCAGCAGGAGCTGGCGCTCGTGGACCCGCCAGGCGGCGACGAGGTCGCCCAGCGCGTAGTGCAGCGGCGGGCGCCCCGCCCGGGCGGCGGGCGGCTGCAGGATGAGCACCAGGTCCCGCGCCAGCAGGGCCCCCCCCAGGACCGGCGCGTTGGCCTGGCCCGACAGCTCGACGTCGGCCTTCACCACGCCCGCGGCGGTCAGGCGGCCCGGCATCAGCGGCGCCCAGGCGTCCAGGTGGGTGCCGATCGTGAACAGGCCCTGCACCGGGCCGCCGGGCTCCAGGTCCAGCGCGCCGTGGACCGTCAGGTCGGGGAAGTCCAGCCGGATCTCGGGGGCCCGCAGGCGCTGCGGGTTCACCACCAGGTCGGGCAGGTGCACGCCGGTCGCGGCCTGGGTCACCTCGCCCAGCGTGAAGCGGATCATCCCGGCGTCGACCATCATGGTGCCCACGGAGGCGCCGGGCGCGGCGTCCAGCCCCTCGAGATCGAGCTGGAGCAGGGCCTTGCCGCCGTAGGTGGCGGCGAGCGAGACCGCGCCGTCGCGCAGGTACAGCTCGTCCCAGGGCAGCTCCGTGGCCCGCTCGCCGCCGCCCTCGCGGGCCTGGAGCAGGGGGAACTCGCGCAGCCGCCCCTCGTCCAGGTGCAGGTGCAGGCTGGGCCGCTCGACCTCGACCCGCCGCACACGGGGGCGGCCGTCGCGCAGCCCCACGGCCACGACGATCTCCTCGACGGCGACGATGGTCCGACCGTCGTGCTCCGGCCGGGGGCTCTGGTGGCGCAGGACCAGCCCCTGCACCGTCGCCGTCCGGTCCAGCAGCGAGAGGCGCACGCCCCCCACCACCGCCTCCTCGCCGGTGGCGCGCTCGACGGCGACCTCCAGCAAGCGCGCGAGCTGCCGGCCGAACCAGGCGGAGTGGACCAGCGCGAGGCCACCGCCGACCGTGGCGGCCAGGCCCGTCGCCAGGACGAAGCCGCGGACGAGGCGCCGACGGGGAGCGGCGGTCATGCCGATCCCCCGAGGGTCATGACCCGCCGACCGGACCGGCGGGCCTTCCGCGAGTGGTGACGCCGAAGAGGAGGTTGGAGCGGGCGACGGGATTCGAACCCGCGACACCGAGCTTGGGAAGCTCGTACTCTACCAGCTGAGCTACGCCCGCAACGACGTCTATATGCCACGTCGGCCGGTCCTCGGCAAGTGCGACGCCCTACCGCGCGCGCAACAGCTCGATCCCGCGCCGGCGCGCGCGCAGCTCCACGGGTCGCCAGGAGGGATCCAGCCGGGCGACGTCGTCCAGCAGGCGCTCGGCGTTGCCGAGCCGGCGCTTGAGCAGGTAGTGGCCCGACAGCTCCCACAGCGCCTCGATCCAGGCGGGGTGGTGCTCGCCGCCCGCCTGCACCGCGCGCTCCAGGCGCGCCTGGACCTGGTCGACCCGGCCCAGGCCGCGGCTGGCGAGGGCGGAGACGACCAGCGCCTCGACGTCGTCGTTGCCGCGCAGCAGGTCGAGCGCCTGCTCGAACTCGCCGACCGCGACCAGGGCCCGGGCCTCGGCCACCGGGTCGGGCTCGTGCGGCTCGTCCTCCGGCAGGTCCCCGAAGCCGCTGAAGCCCCCCGGCACCACCGCCGACTCGTCCAGCTCCAGCGAGATCTGCGGCTCCTCGGAGGGCAAGGGCAAGGGGATGGTGGCGGCCGGGCCGACGCCGGGCGCGGACATCACCTCGCCGATCTTGATCAGCACCTCGGTGTTCGACGGGTTGCGCGCCAGGGCCTTGCGATAGGCGGCGATGGCGCCGTGCACGTCCCCGCGCCCGGCCAGCTCGTCGCCGCGCGCCTCGTCGGGGTCCGTGGCCAGCGCCACGCTGCGCGTCGGGTTGGACGTGGCGCTCAGCGCCGCCCGGTATTTCTCGCTGGTCGCCTCCTCGAGCCCGGCGATGGTCGACACCGGCCCGTGGGTGTCCTCGTCGACGATGACCTCCTCGGTGTCGTCGCGCGGGAGCTGCACGGGGGGGACCCCCAGCACCTCGAGGCGGTCGGACAGCTCGATGCCCGCCGTGGCTCCCGGCGGCGAGACGGACCGCAGCAGGTCCACGCCCTCGGCGAGGCGTCCCATGGCGATCAACAGCTCGCCCTGGTGCACCTGCCAGGCCACGCCGCCACGGATCTCGGCGGGAGCCGCGGCGAGGGTCGCCAGGGCGCGGTCGGAGAAGCCATAGCGGTGCTGCACCTGTGCGCGGACCAGCACCCGCGCCTCGGCCTCGGTGACCGGCTGGGCCCAGGGCCGATCGGTCAGGCGGATCTTCAGGCGGCGGGCCTCGGTGTTGGCGCGCTCCAGCTCGGCGCGCAGCGCCGGGTCGTCCTCGCCGCACTCCAGCGCGTGGCGCAGGGCGTCGACCTGGGCTTCGCGGTCCCCCAGCTCGACCTGGCGCCGGGCGGCCTGCAGCCAGACCTTGCGGGCCTTGTCGAGCTGCCCCAGGGCCTGCAGGGCCCGACCGAGCAGCGTGAGCAGCCCCACGTCGCGCGGGTCCTTGGCGTAGGCCTGCTGGAGGTGCACGAGCGCCAGGCGCGGCTCCCCCTGGACGATGCGCGCCTCGGCGGCCGAGAGCAGGGTCGCCTGGTCGTCGGGCCGCAGCTTGAGGGCCCGCTCCAGGAAGCGCGCCTGGTCGTCGGCGCGCCCGAAGCGGCGGGCCTCGACCCCGAGCTGGGACCAGGCCTGGAAGGCCTCGGCCTCCTGGCGGCTGGCCTCGAGCAGCTCGGCGACCCGCACCTGCGCCGGGACCTCGCCGGGGCTCAGGCGGGCCACCCGGCGCGCGCAGTCGATGGCCTTGCGCGGCTCCCGCCGGTCCACCAGGTGGAAGGCCTCCTCCCAGACCTTGCGCGCCTCCTGGCGCCGACCGGTCACCTCCAGGCACTCCGCCAGCTCGGCCCGGGCGTCGAAGTCGTCGGGCTTGAGGCTCAGCAGCTGCATGTACAGGCTGACGGCCGCGCGCTCCTGGCCCGATCCCTTGAGGCTGCGGGCCACGTCCGTCAGGTGGCGGATCGCCTCGGGCTTGCGGCCCAGGGTGATGTACAGCTCCGCCACCTTCTGCCGGATGCGCCGATCCTTGGGGTCCAGGCGCAGGACCTGCAGGTAGGCGTCGAGCGCCTTCTCGGTGTTGCCCCGCTGGAGCTGCTGCATCGCCTGCTGCTCGAGAATGTCGCGGTTCACGCTGCCCTCGGGCGGGGGGGAGGAGAGGCGGTGGAGGTGACGGCGCTCAGCGCGCGCGGCGAGCCAACCAGTCGTCGATGTAGCGCGTGTGGAAGCGGACCTCGCGGAAGGCTGGATCCGCGACGAGCGCGCGCTGCAGGGGGAGCGTGGTGCGGATGCCCTCGACGACGTACTCGTCCATGGCCCAGGTCAGGCGCCGGATCGCCGCGTCGCGATCGGCCCCGGTCACGATGAGCTTCGCCACGAGCGAGTCGTAGTAGGGCTGGACCATGGCCTGCTCGTGCACGGCGGAGTCGATGCGGATCCCCGGGCCGCCCGGCGCGTGGTAGCCCGTGATCTTCCCCGGCGAGGGCATGAAGGTCCAGGGATCCTCGGCGTTGACGCGCACCTCGATGGCGTGGCCGGTGATCTGGACCTGGTCCTGGGTGTAGGGCAGCGGCTCGCCGGCGGCCAGGCGGATCTGGAGCTGAACCAGGTCGATGCCGGTCACCTGCTCGGTGACGGGGTGCTCGACCTGGATGCGCGGGTTGACCTCGAGGAACCAGAAGTCCTCGCCCTCGACCAGGAACTCGCAGGTGCCGACCGAGCGGTACTTCGTGTGCTGCGCCAGCCGGACCGCCGCGTCGCGGATCCGGCCGCGAAGGTCGTCGGACAGGCCCGGCGCCGGCGCCTCCTCGATGATCTTCTGGTGGCGGCGCTGCATCGAGCAGTCACGCTCGCCCAGGTGGATCGCACCGCCCTGGCCATCGCCCGCGATCTGGATCTCGACGTGGCGCGGCGTGGCGAGGAAGCGCTCGAGGAACAGCGCGCCGTTGCCGAAGGCCGCCTCGGCCTCGGTGCTGGTCAGCTCGAAGGCGCGCCGCAGGGCCGCGACGTCGTGCACAACGCGCATGCCCTTGCCGCCCCCACCGAAGGCGGCCTTGAGCATCAAGGGGAAGCCGATCTGCTCGGCCAGGGCGACGGCCTGCTCGACGTCCTCCACCGAGCCCTGGCTGCCGGGCAGCAGGGGCACCCCCGCGTCGCGCGCCGCCTCCTTGGCCGAGAGCTTGTCGCCGAAGGTCGCCAGCGTCTCGGGCCGGGGCCCGATGAAGCCAATGCCGTGGGCCTGCAGCGAGTTGGCGAAGGCGATGTTCTCGGCGAGGAAGCCGTAGCCGGGGTGCACCGCGTCGACGCCGGTGATCTCGGCGGCCGTCACGACGTGCGGGATGTTCAGGTAGGACCGGGCCGCCTGGGCGGGTCCGACGCACACCGACTCGTCGGCGAAGCGCACGTGCAGCGCGTTGCGATCCGCCTCGGAGTAGATGGCCACCGTCCGGATGCCCAGCTCCCGGCAGGCGCGGATCACGCGGAGCGCGATCTCGCCCCGGTTGGCGACGAGGATCTTGGAGAACATGCGTCAGTCCGGACGGACGCGGAACAGCGCCTGGCCGAACTGCACCGGCTGTGCGTTCTCGACCAGGATCTCGACGACCGTGCCGGAGACCTCGCACTCCAGCTCGTTCATGAGCTTCATGGCCTCGAGGATGCACAGCACCTTGCCGGGGCTGACGCGGTCGCCGACCTCGATGTAGGGCTTGGCGCCCGGCTTGGAGGACCGGTAGAAGGTCCCCACCATCGGCGAGTCGACGGTGACGGTGGCGGGGTCGCTGGCCGGCGCGGCAGCGGCGGGAGCCGGCGCCGGCGCGGGGAGGTGCGCATGCACGGCCGCAGCGACGTGGGCGGGCGCCGCGCCCTGGAGCTTCAGCTCCACGCGGCTCTGCTCGTCCTCGTAGCCGAGCTCGGCCACACCGTACTCGTGCATCAGCTTCAGCAGGGCTTCGACACGTTCCAGGTCCATCAGGGGCTCCGTTGGCGCAGCCACTCCACGAGGCCGCGCAGGCCGAGCGTGTAGCTCTCCACTCCGAAGCCGGCCACCTGTCCGACGGCGACCGGGGCCAGCAGGCTCTTGTGGCGGAAGGGCTCGCGCGCGTGCACGTTCGAGAGGTGGACCTCGACGAAGGGAAGGCCGGTCCCCGACAGCGCGTCGCGCAGGGCGACCGAGGTGTGGGTGTAGCCACCCGGGTTGAAGACCACGCCGTCGCACTGGCCCATCGCCGCGTGGATGCGGTCGATCAGGCCCCCTTCGCTGTTGTCCTGGTGGTGGGAGAGGCGCACCCCCAGCTCGGACGCCAGGGCGTCCAGCCGCTGCCGGACGTCGTCCAGGGTGAGCCGACCGTAGACCTGGGGCTCGCGGACGCCCAGCAGGTTCAGGTTGGGCCCGTGCAGGACCAGGATGTGCATCGAGACCCCTCGCCGCCGGAAGGACTACTCGATGTCGCCCGGGCCGATCTCGAAGAAGTCGGAGTCGTAGCCCGTGGTGCCCACGATCTGGGCGTTCTGGAAGTCCGACTCCTCGCCCTGGGTGGCCAGGGCGTCCAGGTAGACGTACACCCGCAGCAGGCCGTAGCGGTCGGTGGTGCCGGTGTGGTAGCCGGGGCAGAAGCCGCCGGAGTCGGCGAAGTCCGAGCCGAACTGGTAGTAGTTGCCCGACAGCGTGTCGTAGTGCCAGGCGCACCACTCGTACACGGTGTTGTCGAAGTTGCCGTTCTCATCGACGCAGTCGGCCAGCGACGAGCCCTCGGGCATCGTGGGGTAGTCCACGAGCTGCAGCGCCTCGGAGGGCACCAGGCAGGCGCCCGCCGAGTTGCTGAGGATCTCGAGGTTGACGTTCTGCAGCGGCTCGTCGTTCTCCGCGTCGTAGACCAGGAAGTCGCCCAGGATGATGGCGCCGATCCCGTCGTTGAGGCCGTTGTAGGAGTCGTCCCAGGCGACGGAGACCGAGGCGGGCGCGAGCACGAAGGCGGTGTAGGGCGCCTGCAGGCCGTTCTGCATGCAGCCGGTGAGCGACGCGACGAGGAGGGCGGCGAGCATGGCGTCTCCGGAGAGGTCTCAGGGGAGGAGTGCGAGCATCCGGGGGAGTTCTTCGAGGCCGACGGCCTCCAGCCTGACGGCCCCGATCCGCTCGACGACCGCGGTGCGGAGCATACCACGGGCGGCCTTCTTGTCGTAGCCCGCCGCCCGCAACAGGTCCTGCGGAGACAGCGGCGGCGTGCGGATGGTCAGGCCCAGGCGCGCGACGGCGGCCTCGACCCGGTGCACCACCTCGGGCGGGCAGTCCCCGCGCGCGGCGGCCCAGCGCACCTCGGCCACCAGGCCCAGCGCCACGCACTCGCCGTGGCGCAGGGTGCCATGGCCGGCCGCGGTCTCGACCGCGTGGCCCGCGGTGTGGCCGAGGTTGAGGATCGCGCGGAGCCCGTCCTCGCGCTCGTCCAGCGCCACGACCTCGGCCTTGACCCTGCAGCTCCGCTCGACCATCTCGCCCAGCACCGCGCCGTCCAGGGCGACGGCACGCTCGCCCTGCTGCTCGCAGAGGGCGAACAGCGCTTCGTCCCGGAGCACGCCGTGCTTGAGCACCTCGCCCAGGCCCGAGCGCAGCTCGGCGGGCTCCAGGGTGCGCAGCGTCTGCATGGCCGCGTAGACCAGGCGGGGCTGGTAGAAGGCGCCGACCAGGTTCTTGCCGTGGGAGGAGTTGACCCCGGTCTTGCCGCCGACGGCGCTGTCCACCATCGACAGCAGGGTGGTGGGCACCTGCACCAGGGGCACGCCGCGCAGGGCGCTGGCCGCCGCGAAGCCCACGATGTCGCCGGTGACGCCGCCGCCGAGGGCCACGACGGGGGTGCTGCGGCGCAGGCCGGCGCCCAGCAGGTCTTCCACCAGCGTGGCCCAGGTGGCGACGGACTTGTGGCGCTCGCCGTCGGGGATCTCGAAGGCGCGCGGCGAGAAGCCCGCCGCGGCCAGGCTGCGCAGGGTCGCGTCCAGGTAGAGGCCGCCGACCACCGGGTTGGTCACCACCATGATCGGCCCGGTCGGCAGGGTGGCGGCCACGGCCGCTCCCAGGCCACCGAGCCCCTCGTCCACCACGTGGATCGGGTAGGCGCGCCCCTCCAGCGACACGGGGATGATCACAGGCACTCCAGCACGGCGGTGGCGACCTCGTCCGGCGCGAGGCCGCGCACGTCGACCGGGGTGCCCGCGCGCAGGTCGCCGGGCCGCCGCTGCTCCCAGAGCGCGCGACCTCCGCCCGCGAGGGGACGCCCCGCCCCACGGTCCAGCCGCGGCGCCAGGTCCTCCCACGGCAGGTCGAGCACCACCACGCGGTAGCGGGCTCGTAGCCGCTCCAGGTTGTCGCCGTGGTGCAGCGTGCCGCCCCCGAGCGCGAGCACGACGTCGGGCCCGGCGAGGATCTCCCGCAGCGCGCGCGTCTCCCGCGCGCGGAACGCCGCTTCCCCCTCGCGGGCGAACAGCTCCCCCACCGACGCCCCCGCGGCGCCCTCCACCGCCCGATCCAGGTCGACGAAGGGCACGCCCAGCCGAGCGGCCACCAGCGGGCCGACGGTGCTCTTGCCCGTGGCCATGAAGCCACCGATGGCCACCCCGGTCACGCCTGCCCTACTCCCGCGCGGCGACGATGTGCGGCGTGATGAACACCAGCAGCTCGTTGCGGGTCATGTTGCGCGAGCTGTTCCGGAACAGGTAGCCGAGCAGGGGGATCTTGGAGAAGCCCGGCACGCGCGACTGCGACTCGGACTCCTCCGTCGAGAACACGCCGCCGATGACCGTCGTGTCCCCGTCGGCGACGAGGACCTCGGTCACCGCCTCCTTGATCTGGATCTGCGGCTGGCCCTGGACCTGGTTGGAGAAGTCCGCGCGGTTGTTCGTCACGCTGACGGCCATGAAGATCTTGTTGTCCGAGGTGATGTGCGGCGTCACCTCCAGCTCGAGCGCGGCCTCGACGAACTGCACCGCGGTGCCGCCGGCGCTGGTCGACAGGTAGGGGACCCGCGCGCCCTGGGTGATGGTGGCCGTCTCGTTGTCCACGGTCGTCACCCGGGGGGCGCTGACCACCTTGCCCCAGCCCTCGGCCTCGATGGCCGACAGGCGCGCGTCGAGGTCGATGAGGCCCGGGATGCTGCCCAGGCTGATGTTGATGGCGCCCGTCGAGCCCGACGGCGTCCCCAGGTCGACCAGCAGCGACTCGCCGGCGGTCGCCTCGTCGAAGAACACGTCGGTGCCCTGCTCGGGGTCGATGCCGCCGTTGGCGCGGACGCTGTTGGGGAAGAACAGGCCGGTCGGGTACCCGGTGCTGGTGCTGGCATCCAGGCTGCCACCCCACTGGATGCCCAGGGCGCGGGAGAAGGAGCTGCTCGCCTCGACCACGCGGGCCTCGATCAGCACCTGCGGGGTCGACATGTCGAGCTGGCGCACCAGCTCGCGGACCTGGGCCAGGCGGTCGTCGGTCTCGCGCACGATGAGCTGGTTGGTGCGGCTGTCGACCTCGACGCTGCCCTTGGCGGTCACCATCATCTTGAGCTGGGCGACGATCCCGGAGGCGGTGGCGTAGTTGAGCGGGATCACCATCATGTTGAGATCCTTGAGCTCTTCCTGCGCCCGCTTGGCCTCGAGCTTCGCCTGCTGCTCGGCCTTGATCGTCTCCAGGGGCGCCACGCGCACGATGTTGCCGTAGCGCTGCGAGCCCAGGCCCTTGGCCTGGAGGATCGCGGCCAGCGCCTGGTCCCAGGGCACGTCCTCCAGCCGGACCGTGACGTTGCCCTTCACGTCGTCGCCCGCGACGATGTTCAGGCGGGAGACGCTGGAGATCAGGCGGAAGATCGAGTGGATGTCGGCGTTGACGAAGTCGAGGCTGATCTTGCGGCCGGTGTAGGTCACGCCGGTGCCGGCGGCCTGGTCGACCATGAAGCCCCCCGCCATCCCGAGCATCGAGGAGGGGTCCCCCAGGCCGACGCCCTGGTTGAAGGTGGCCTGCGGATCCTGGGCCCGCCCCCCGCTGCCGATGTAGACCTCGGCCGCATAGGCGCTCTTCAGCCCCTCGTCCGCGGGGCCGGCCGGCGCGACCTCGGCGAAGCCCTGTCCGCCGCTGGCAGCGGCCGCCCGCATCGCGGCCGGCACCTCGACGTCGACGAAGATCTCGTCCGTTCCACCCTGGCGGACGCTGAAGGCCGCGTTCTGGCGCAGGTTGATCGCCACCCGCGTCCCGGTGCTGGTCGGGTAGGCGCGGAAGGAGCTGATCGGCGAGTAGAACTGGCTGGTGTCGACCGCGCGCCGCAGGCTCTCGGGCGCGAAGGCGCCGGGCAGGTCGACCACGATCAGGTTGCTGCTCGGCTGCGACGAGGTGAAGTTCATCGTCGCGTGGGTGCCGATGACCACCCGGCTCACGGTGTCGAGCTGGTTGAAGTCGAGCGAACGCAGCCGGGCGCCGCCGGGCAGGTCCTGCTCGTCGCAGCCGCTCCCCGAGAGGCAGGGGCCGCTGGGCAGGCCGCCCGCGCTGTCCGGCGCCTGGGCGAACTGGCCGGGCACCGTGTAGTTGGCCGCGCCCGAGTCCGCGGCCGGCGTCCCGCCACCGAGCGCGCTGGCCAGCGCGTCCGGGGCGGCCGCGGCACCAGGGGTCAGCGAGACCCGGATGGTCGATCCCTCGCTGACCACGCGCGGGTCCGCGGCGCGGCTCAGGTAGATGCGGACCCGGGTGATGAGGCCCTTTCCATCGTCGAAGGACTCGGTCTCGACGCGCTCCACGAGGTCCCCGGACCCGGCGATCGAGCCCAGGCCCTGCACCAGGCTGGCGTCGGCGATGTCCACGATGACCCGGTGGGGATCGGACATGGTGAAGCTGCTGACCGCCGTGCCGCCGGCGGCGCGATCCAGCGTGAGCACCACCTGGGTGGAGTCCCCCGCCACGACCTGCACCGACTGGAGCTGTGCGTCCTGGGCGACCACCGGACCGGCGACGAGCGACAGGCCGAGGACGAGGCCGATGGCCCCGAGGCTCCGGACGACGGATGTGACGGAATTCATCGAAGGACCTCCCACGGAGGGGATGCTGGGGGAACCGTGTGCGGAGCCCGAGGTGCGAGACGCGGGGTTGCGGAGGGAGGGGACGGCCGGCGGGCGGTGCGCGGTCATGGTTCAACCCTCCGTGACGGGGAGCGCGAGGCGGATGTCGTTGACGATGAGGTCGCCGCGGATGTTCTGGTACTCCTCGGTGACCACGACCTCGTTGGCGTTGATGCGGGTGACCTTGCCCCAGTTCTTCCCGATGTAGGTGCCGACCTCCATCACGTGGCCGACCCCCTCGGGGTCCTGCACCAGCGCCCGGGGGCGCTCGATGCCCCAGATGATGCCGACGAGCTGGTACTGGTCGACCTCGTAGCGCTGCAGGGGCGTGGTGGGGACGTCGTCGCCGGCCCCCTCCCCCGACGCCAGGAAGCTGCGGAACGGGTCCCGCTTGCCCACCGGGTTGTAGGCATAGGCGTCCTGCGCCTGGATCGCCTTGTCGAGCTCGGAGAGCTCCTTGACGGGCGGAGGGGTGGCCACGGGCGCGGTGGGGGCCTGCTGCGGCGTGCCCGAGCCGTCCACCAGCAGGTCACAGCCGGCGAGCAACGCGCCGACCAGCAGGAGCGGGATGCTGCGGTCCATGGTCACCGACGACCTCCACGCTCGGCGTTGGCCTTGATCTCTTCCTCGGTCAGGAAGCGGAAGGTGACCGCCTTGCCGGTCACGTTGAGCTTGACCTCACCGCCGGCCAGCATCGGCTGCCCCATCTCGATGTCCCGCACGTAGACGATGCGGTTCATCTTCGCGAGGCGCTCGAAGAACATCGCGACCTCGTGGTACGAGCCCTCGACCTGCAGGGCGACGGGGACCTCGGCCACGTAGTCGAGCTGGTTCTCGGGCAGCGGCTGGAACTTCTGCACCTCGAGCCCCACCTTCTTGCCCATGCCGCTGATGGCCTTGAGCAGCCCGGGGATCTCGCGGTCGTTGGGCAGCTCCTTGAGCGCCTCCTTCAGGTCCGCCATCAGCGTGGCCAGCTCGGCCTCGTAGCGCTCCTTGTCCCGGATGCGCTGCTCGAGCTGGGTGCGCTGCTGGGCCAGGGACTCCTGCTCGGCGTCCAGCTCCGACAGGCGCGTCGACGCCGGCATGTAGAGCAACCCGACGTAGGCGGCGGCGATGAGCACGTAGACCAGGCCGAACAGCAGCAGCCGCTGGGAACGCGGCAGCCTGCCAAGCTGTTCGAAGATCCGGGATGTGTTCACGGGAGGCTCCATGCGACCGGCCGGACCGGCGCGGGGGCGGGTCTACTCTTCGCCAGCGGGGGGAGGAGGGGGCGGGGGGGCGGCCTCGCCTTCAGCCGGCGGAGCCTCCTCGGCCAGGCCGGGGACCACGAAGCGGGCGGTGATGGAGAAGACCTTCACCTGCACGCCGTCCTTGTTGGCCTGCTCGATCGAGTTCAGGTACACGTCGTCGAAGAAGCTCGACTGCTCGAGGTTGCTGAGGAACTGCGAGATCACCTCGTTGCTCACGGCCATGCCGGCCAGCTTGATCTTGCTGTCCTCCTCGTCCACCGTCGTCAGCGACAGCTTCTCGGGCGTCGCGTCCGCCAGCTCGTCCAGGAGCTGGACCGGGCCGGAGCGGTTCGCCTTCAAGCGCTTGATGACGTCGAGCTTCTTCTCCAGCTCACCCTTGAGCTTCTCGGCCTGCTCGGCCTGCGCGGCGATCGCCTTCATCTGGTCGACCTGCGTCTGCAGCTCGCGCACCTCGGACTCGGCCGAGGCCACGCGCGCCACCATCACGCCGTGCACGAAGATCAACAGCCCGACCAGGACGCCCGCGCCCACGCCCGCCAGCAGGATCTGGCCGCGAACGGCCTCCTGCCGCTTGGTGGTGCGAATGGGGAGGAGGTTGATGCGGATCATTTGTCGCCGGGCCTCCGCAGCGCGAGGCCCACCACCACGGCGGCCTGCGGCGCGATGTCGTTGAGGAAGGCGGGGTTGAAGGCCCGCTCGTCGATCTGGATGCGCCGGAAGGGATCCACGATCTCCGCCGGCAACCCGGTCTGCCGGGAGATGGCCCGGGCGAGGCCGGGGGTCCGCGCGGCGCCGCCCGACAGGTAGACCCGCGCCAGGCCACCGTCCGCGGAGGTCGACAGGTAGAAGTCGAGGGAGCGCTGGACCTCGGTGGCGAGGTTGTCTCCCACGCTGGCCAGCACGCGCTCGATCTCCTCGGGGACCACGGAGGCCTTGTCGCGCTCGTCCCCGCCGACCTTCATCGCCTCGGCCTCTTCGTAGGAGATGTTCAGGCTGCGCTGGATCTCCTCGGTGAACTGCCGGCCGCCGGCCGCGATGTCCCGGGTGAAGGCCGAGACCCCGTTCCGCACGACGTGGATGTTGACGTTGCTGGCACCGACGTTGACCAGGGCGACGGTCTCCGCGGGCACGTCGTAGTTCAGCTCGAACATGTTGCTGATGGCGAAGGCGTCGACGTCGATGACGGAGGGCTTCAGGCCGGCCTGCTGGATGAGGGCCTGGTACTCGTTGACCAGCTCCTTGCGGGCGGCCACGAGCAAGACCTCCATCTGGCCGGGGTCATCGGAGGCGCCTTCGAGGATCTGGACGTCGATGTTGACGTCGTTGATGTCGAAGGGGATGTACTGCTCGGCCTCCCACTGGATCGACTCCTCCAGCTCGTCGGCGGTCATCTGCGGGAGGTTGATCCGCTTGATGATCACCGAGTTGCCGGACACCGACGCCACGACGTTCTTCGTCTTCACGCGGTGCCGCTGCACCAGCTCGCGGATCGCGTCCACGATGACGTTGGTGTTCATCACGGCGCCGTCGACGATGGCTTCGGGGGGCAGCTTGGCCATCCCGAAGTTCACGAGGCGGTGCCGACCGGACTTCGGGTCCTGCTCGAGCTCCATGAGCTTGACGTGCGAGGAGCCGATGTCCAGGCCGAGGGAGGGGCGGCTTCGCGAGAACAGCGCCATCGTGGGAGTCCGGGGTCGGGCGATCGAGGTGCGGGAGGCCGGTCGGCCGAGGCGTCGCGAGTCTACCGACCCGCTGCTTGACTGGTCAACCGCTCGGAGACGCCGCCTGGGGAACGAGGAGGAAGCCGCGGCGCATTGTTAGCAGCACACGGGGCCTGCGGTCAAGGGTGGCCGCCGCCGTGCCGCTGGTCCCGCCACGCGGCGCGGGGGGGGCGGGAGCAGGAGGCGCCGGGGCCGCCCGGCAGGAGCACACCGCCGTGGATATCCTCGCCGGATGCCGACCCCCGGACCCGTCACGGCGCGGATGCTGGTCGCCCTCGCGCTGGGCGCGACGGCGGTGGCCTGGGTGCGCCTGGCCGTGGAGCTGGCGGGCGGCGCGCCCCGGGTCATCCTGGCCGCGCTGGTCGTCGTCCCGCTCGCCCTGGCGGCCACGGCCCTCCCGGCCCTGGCAGGGCGGTGGCATCGCCCGGTGCTGCTCGCGCTCCCCCTCGTGCTGCTCGGGGCACCGACGCTGGCCACCCTGGCGGGCCGGATCGCCCCCGACGCCCGCGCGTGGAGCGGGGGGGTGCTCCTGGCCGCGGCGCTGGCGACCGCCCCCGTCGGCGCCGCCGCGTGGCGCGCGTGGCGCCGCCTGCCCGCTCGTCCGGCAGCCGACGCGCTGGGGCTCGTCGCCGGAGCCGCCGCCGCGACGCTCGTGCCGGGCTGGGCGACCGGGACCCTGGCCGTCGTGGTGCTGGGGCTCGCGGCGCGGCCCGCCGCCCCCCCCGCGCCGGTCCGCCCCGAGGACCCGCACCCCCTCCGCGTGCTCGCCGTGGCCGGCGCGACGGCGGCGCTGGCCTGGGGATGGATCGGCCTGCGGGGCCTGGTGGACCCCAGCCCTGCGGGCGCCGTCACCTACCTGGCGGGGGCGGGCGCCGCGGCCGCGCTCGCGCGCCGGTGGGGCCCCCGGCGACCGGACATGGCCCTGGTGGTCGGCGCCGCCGGTCCGCTCCTGGCCCACGTCGCGGCGTGGAAGGGCCCCGGCCTGGCGCGGATGGCGGTGCTCACCGCCGTCTCCGACGGTCACCTCGTCCCCGGCGCGGTGCTGGGCAACGCGCCGCTGGTCGGCCTGGGCGCCGCGCTGGGCCTGGTCCTCGGCCTGGCCTGGGGTCCCCGCCCCCTCGGGGCCGCGCCGTGGCTCGGCCTCGCCCTGGCCCTGCCGCTGACGGGCCTGCCCGGCGCCTGGGCTCCGGCCTGGCTCTCGGGGCTGGCCGGCGCCTCCGCCCCCCTGTGGTCCCTGCGGCGGCCGGTGCAGGGCGCGGGCCTCGCGCTGGCGGCGGGCGCCCTCGTCGTCGCCTGGACCGGCGGACGGCCGGACCCCACCACCCTGTCCACGGCGAGCTGGCCGCTACTCCGGGGCAGCCACGCCGCGCTCGTGGACGCCGAGAGCCGCGCGTCGACCACCGTCCTGCTGGCCTCGGTCGACGCCGCCGGCGCGGTCCAGCTCCGGGTCCCGACCGACCGCTGGGACGCGGCGGCCGGCCGCGCGCGACCCGGCGTGCGCCTGCCGCGCCTGCTGGAGCTGGACGGCCTGGTCACCGAGTCGGTCGGGCGCGCCGCCGAGGCCGAGACCCTGGCCGGCCACCTGGTCGGCCTGCTGGCGCCGCGGCGCGAGCAGGTCCTGGTGCTGGGTGACCCCCTGGCGCGGGTGCTTGGAGGGCTCGTCCAGCACCCGATCGGCGCGCTGACCGTCAGCACCCCGGCGCCGACCAGCGTGCGCGCCATGGCGGCCGCCGACCCGCAGCTCGCCGGACTCTGGCTGGACCCCCGCGTCCGGCTGACCGCGGCGGCGCCGGGCGCCGTCCTCCTCGGGGCGCCGCAGCAGGACGCGATCGTCGAGGTCGTGCGGGCCCCCTGGGCCGACTCCGCCCACCTCGCGCCGACACCCGCCCACCTCGACCGCGTGGCCGCCCGGCTGCACCGCGACGGCCTGTACGTGCTCGTGCTCCACCTGGGCTGGATGCAGGCCGGCGAGCCCCCGGCCATCGCCGCCGCCCTGGCCGACCGCTTCGGGCACGTCCAGGCCTGGCTGCCCCCCTTCGGGGCCGACAGCCTGATCCTGGTGGCGGGGGCCGCCCCGGTCCCGCTGTCCCGACTGGTGGAGCGCCTGTCCGCCACGCCGGCGCTGCTGTCCGAGCTGGGGGCCACCCTGCCCGAGGACCTGGCCAGCCTGGCCGTGACCGACGCGCAGGGCCTGCGGGACTGGCGCTCCGCCGCGGGCGGCGCCCTCCCCTCCCCCCTGGCCCTGGGCGGTGCCCGCTTCGACCGGCCCGTGCTGCACCTGGCCGACCTCTCCACCCACCTGGCGCCCCCCGAGCGGGTCTGGCAGCTCGACGACGAGGAGACGCGCGGGCGCCTGGAAGTCCGTGCCCAGGCCCGCCGCTCCTTCCTGGAGCTGCTGGCCCAGGCGACCACCGGGGACATGGAGGCCGTCTTCCAGCGGGCCCGCGCGCTGCAGGAGGCCGGCGGAGGGCTGGGCGCCGCCGCCCTCGAGCCGCTGATCGAGCCCCACCTGCGCGACGCCAGCCGGGCGCTCGCGACCGCCCAGGCAGAGGGCCTGGCCTCGCCGGCCTGGGACGACGCGATGCGCTTCGCCACCACCGCGCGCATGCTCGCGCCCACCAGCCCGCGCCCGCTGGTCGCGCTGGGCGAGATCTCGCTGGCCCGCGGCAAGGTCACCCACGCCGACGAGGCCTTCCAGCAGGCGCTGGCGCTGGACGCCGACCACGTCCCCGCCCTGACCGGCCAGGCGCGGGCCGCGCGCGCTCGAGGGGACGATCCCCGCGCCGAGGCGCTGCTGCGCCAGGCCACCGTCGCGGCCGGGCAGGACTGGCGGACCTGGCAGAACCTGGGCGTCTTCCTGATGGAGCGGGAGCGCCTGCCCGAAGCCGAGGAGACGCTGCGCACCGCCATCCTGCGCAGCGACGGCCAGCAGGCGGCGGCCCACCTGGCCCTCGCCGAGCTCCTGCTGCGCGACGGGCGTCCGGCCGCGGCCCTGCTCACCTCCGAGCGCGCGCTGGAGCTGCAGGAGAGCGGACACGCCTGGTACCTGCGCGGCCGGGCCCACTACGACATGGGCGAGGCCCAGCGCGCCGAGGAGGACTTCCGCCGCGCCGTGCTCCTGGCGCCCGACCTGTACGAGGCGCGGGCCGGCATCGGGCTGGTGCTGGCCGAGCGGGGCGAGCTGGAGCAGGCGGCGGAGGCGTGGCGCGCGGTCATCCGCCTGGCGCCGGACAACCGGACCGCCCGCGAGACCCTCCGGCGCATCGAGGAGGACATCGCGGCCGCCGAGGCGCGCGGCGCCCCGCCGTGAGCGCCCCGCTGCGACGCCGCCTGGCCTTCTCCGCGGCGCTGGTGGTCGCGGCGCTGCTCGCCGGCGAGGTCCTGTCCCGCGCGCTCTTCGCCGACGCGCTGCAGGCCTGGCGCG
Organism: Myxococcota bacterium; assembly: GCA_023150805.1. Classification (GTDB taxonomy): domain Bacteria; phylum Myxococcota_A; class UBA796; order UBA796; family UBA2385; genus UBA2385. The sequence goes on from JAKLKF010000043.1 coordinate 25,864, forward strand.
CCCCTCCCCCTCCGCCGGCGGAGGACGCCCCCTTCATGCACGGCAACCCCTACCTGCTGTGGGAGTTCGCCCCGGGCCTGCGATCGCAGCGCGGCCACCTCGTGCACATCAACCGCCTGGGCCTGCGGGGGCCCGAGGTGCAGGTGCCCAAGCCGCCGGGGATCCGCCGCCTGGTGAGCGTCGGCGACAGCAGCGTCTTCGGCGACGGCGTGGGCGACGACGAGGTGTTCGGCGTGCAGGTCGCCGCCCGCCTGGGGCCCGGCGTCGAGCACGTCAACGCCGCCGTGCCCGGCTACTCGACCTTCCAGAGCATCAACCTGCTGCGGATGCGGGTGCTGGCGCTGGAGCCGGACCTGCTGGTCATCGCCAGCCTGTGGTCGGACAACAACTTCGACGCCTTCGTCGATCGCGAGCTGCTCACCGCCTACGCCGCCTGGCAGGAGGGGTCCGTCGCGAAGGCCCGGCGCGCCCTGGACCACAGCGCCCTGTTCGGCGTGCTGGACTGGCACCTGCGGGTCTCCCGGCGCGCGACCGCGGTCCGCAAGGTCGGCTTCATGCTGGGCAGCGGCCAGAAGGCGGGGCCGCGGCGGGTGGCCATCCAGGACTACGCCGACAACCTGGAGACCCTCTGCGCCCTGGCCGTGGGCGCGGGCGCGGAGGTGATCTTCCTGGTGCTGGCCAACCGGGAGGACCTGGCCCCCGTCCCGGTCGGCGCGCCGGCGTCGGGCCCGGCCTGGGAGCCCTACCGGCAGGTGATGCGCGACGCCGCCGCCCGCCACGGCGCCCCGGTCGTCGAGGTCCCCGCGCTGTTCCGCAACAGCGGGCTGTCGGCCGAGGCCCTGTTCGTCGACGAGATGCACCCCAGCGCCGCGGGCCACCGGATCATCGCCCGGGAGCTGGCGACGCTGCTCACGCAGCGGGGCTGGCCGGACGGGGGGCGCGTGATGGGGCCCGGCGCGACAGGACCCGTGCCCCGCTACGTGGATCCCAACCTCTCCCCTCCCTGACCGGGGATCAGAAGCCCGCGCGCAGGCCCACCAGCGGCACGAGCGGCGGCCCGACGACGTAGGCCCGCTCGCTGTAGTCGTAGCTGTAGACCGGGTAGAGCGTGTTGTTGCCTGGCGGCACCCACCACAGCTCGAAGTAGGCGCGCAGGTTCCAGGTCCGCAGGTCCCAGCGGCGCTCCACCCGCGCCTCGACCTTCTGGTAGGGCGGCATGCGGTCGCCGTAGGGCTCGCCTTCCTGGGCCAGGTAGCTGTCCGTGTCGCCGTCGTAGGTGGCGCCGACCACCGGGGTGAAGGGCGTGCCCGCGCCGTAGCGCCACCGCAGGCCGGCGTTCCAGCGCGGCAGGAAGTCCCAGGAGGCCAGGACGTTGATGGCGTAGGGCTGGTCGGTGGGCGTGGGGTGCCCGTCCTCCCGCACCCGCGCCAGAGAGAGGGAGGCGGCGGCGAAGATCCGCTCGCGCAGGCGGTAGCGCGACACCAGGTCCAGGCCGAGGGCCCGCGAGCGGACCGTCCGCTCCCCGTCGATGCCCTGGCTCACCTCGTAGTCCCGCAGGCGGCCCCAGCCCTCGGCCGACAGCTCCAGGCGGCCGGCCAGGGCGGCGTCGGCGCCCACCACGCCGTGCCAGGCGCGCAGCCAGCCCAGGGGCAGGTCCGCGCCCAGGTGCTCCTCCAGCCGCGGCGCCTGGTGGTAGCGGCCGGCCGCCGCGCGCAGGCGCAGGTCCTCGGTCGCCTCGACCTGGACGGTCAGCCGCGGGTCCAGGCCCGGCCCCCCCATGTCCTCGGCCGCCTGCAGGCGCAGGCCCGGCTGGACCGTGACGGGGCCGCCGACCACGCGGGGCTCGACCCAGGCGCCGCCGACGATCCGCGTGAGCGACAGCTCGTCGTCGAAGCCGGCCGCCAGCAGCCGCGCCTCGCCCTGCAGCTCGGGCCAGGTGCGGTCGGTGTCGCCCCGCAGGTCGACCTCCTCCCAGGTGCCGTCGGCGCCCAGGGCCAGGGCGTGCGGGCCCAGGGTCAGGGTCGTGTCGTGCCGCAAGGCCCCCCGCAGCAGGTCGAGCCGCTCGCTGGCCGTGCCGACGGTCCCCAGGAAGCGGTCGCGGACCAGGCCGCCGGTGGTGCGCAGGCGCGCCGACCCCACCCGGTCGTCGGCGCGCAGCAGGACGGCCTGGAAGTCGCGGTCGCTCTCGAAGGCCGGCTCGGCCTCGGCCTCCAGGGGGTCGAGCGCGGCCGTGTCGCCGGCGTAGCGCCCGTAGGCGTCGCCAGCGCCCAGCAGGACCAGCGACAGGTCGTGTTCGGGCGACGGGTGGAAGTCCACGCGGGCGTTGCCGTCGTAGAACACCGGCCAGGCCGTGTACTGGTCGTTGCTCTGCGTCACCAGGTCCAGGTAGCTGCGGCGCCCGGAGGCGCTGATCGTCCAGCGCTCCCCCACCGGCACGCTGGCCTCGGCGCCGGCCATGATGAAGTTCACGTCGACCAGGCCGTGCAGCTCGCCGGGCGACGGGACCCGGCTCTCCGCGGCCACGACGCCCCCCACCGCGTCGCCCCAGGTCGGGCCGAAGGCCGAGGGGTAGACGGCCAGCTCCTCGAGCTGGCGCGCCGGCACCACGCTGGCGTACTGGTCGAAGTGGTAGAGGTAGGGCAGCTCGACGCCGTCCAGGAAGACCCGGCTCTCGGCGGGCGGCGCGCCGCGCAGGGCGATGTCGCCGGCGCCGGCACCGAACTCGCGGGTCATCAGCACGCCGGGCAGGGCCTGGACCAGGCGGAAGGGATCGTCGAAGGCGCCCGGGGTCTCCTCGATGCGCTCCCGGTCGAGCACCTGGCGGCTGGCGTGCGGCGAGGGCCGGCGCGCCTCGACCACGACCTCCAGGGGCGCCAGGTCGCGGCGCAGGTACAGGCGCAGCACCTGGTCGGCGGGCACCTGGACGGCGAAGGTGGCCGGCGCGTGCAGCGGCGAGGCGACCTGCACCTCGTGGCTGCCGGGGGGCAGGTCCAGGGTCGCCCGGCCCTGGGGCGCCTCGATCCGCAGGTCGCCGACCACCAGCCAGCCCTGCTCGACCAGCTCGGCCGTGCCGCGCTCGCGCAGCTCGACCTGGACCTGCTCGGCCCAGGCCGGGGCCAGCAGCGCCCACCACATCAGCGCACCCCCAGGACGACGCGGGCGCCGAGCAGCTCGCCGCGGGTGCAGCGGCCCTGCACCACCCAGGCCAGCCGGAAGGGCTGGCCCGCGGGCGCGCAGGCAAGGGCCTGCTGGGCGGAGAGGTCGCCGACCGGCGTCGGGTCGGTCAGCGCCACGCCCCACAGGTCGTCGCTCTCCTCCAGGGTGACGGCCACCAGGCCCGTCGAGGGGTCGGCGTCCAGCGGCAGCAGCCGGTCCTCGTGGTGCAGCAGGGCCCCGTCCACCCCGATGGCCGCGTCGACCCAGGACCAGCGGTTGCCACCCTGGCCGTCGAGGACCAGGGCGAGCTGGGTGTAGATCCCGTCGCCGGCGTCCACGCGGGAGGCGACCTCGCCGTCGTCGAAGACCACCTCCTCGGCCAGCACGTCGGCGGCCAGCGGCTCGACCTCGAGCAGGGTCCCCTGCCCTCCCGCGCTCATCCAGCGCAGGGACAGTGCCTCGGCGTCGGTGCCGCCAGGGAACGAGAGGGACAGGCGCATCGCCTGGCCCGAGGGCGCCGTGGCGTCCACCGGCTCGGCCGGCGCGGCGCGGCGCGCCTCCAGCGACAGGTCCTCGCCCAGCGCGACGGCGGCGCGGTCGACCGTGAAGGCCGGCGGGGCGGCGCCGACGCTGACGGTGGCCCGGTGCACCACGCCGTCGGGATCGGTGACGTCGAGCGCAAGGGTCCCCTCGCCGGTCACCGGCACCTCCCAGCCCTCGCCCAGGGGCTGGCCGTCCAGGCTCCAGCTCAGGATCGGCGTGACGTCGTGGTAGGCGCCGAGCCCGCTCCAGACGGCGGCCTCGGCCGTGCCGTCGACCACGCCCAGGGCCGCGATCCGGAAGGGGCCCAGGTCCTTGCGCTGGACGTCGAAGGGCTCCTGGCAGGCGACGCCCAGGGCCAGCAGGGGCAGCAGCCGACGCACGTTCCGCTCCGGTGTGGAGCCGCCCGCCTAACGCCGGGCCACGCTCCCGCGCTCAGGCCACGGCGATCCAGCAGGGGCCCGGCCGAGGCCCCGGCGGCAGGTCCGGACGAAGGTCGGCCAGGGCGGCGGCGATCTCCTCGCGCGCGCCGCGGGCGCCCACCGCGACCAGCAGCAGGTCCACCTGCCGCCCGACCAGGCCCCCGGGCGGCAGGATGGGCAGGCCCTGGCGCCAGCCGGCGGCGAAGGCGTCGACCACCGCGACCAGCGCGCCGCGGGCGGCGGCCCAGGACAGCCAGGGGCGCCCGGTGCGGCCGGCCCCCCACACGGCGATGCGCGGCGGCGCGCCGTCCAGGTGCTCCTGCTTCAGACGGGTGAAGGCGGCCCGCCGGTAGCGGGGGTCGGTGCGGGTCAGCCGGGTGGGCCGATCCTCGATGCGCACCACCGGCTGGGGCACGTTGGCCATGCCGAAGCCCGCGCGGTGCAGCCGCAGCCACAGGTCGTAGTCCTCGGGCAGGTCGCCCGGGCGCCAGCCGTCCACCTGCGCCAGGGCGTCGGCCCGCAGCGTCGCGGCGGGGTGGAAGAGCGGGCTCTCGACCAGCAGGGCCTGCGCGAGCTGGACCCGGCTGTGCAGGCCGTTGACCCAGGCGACGTAGCGGGCCATGCCCTCGGGCGCGACGCCGCCTGCGCGGTGCAGGAGCGCCTGCCCGCCCACCCCCGCCAGCTCAGGGTCCGCCGCGAGCGCCCGGCGCTGGGCGTCGATGCGCCCGGGCAGGGCCACGTCGTCGGCGTCCAGGCGCGCGATCAGCTCGCCCTGGCAGGCGGCGCGGCCGTGCTCCAGGGCGGCGGCGATGCCCAGCGGCGGCTGGCGCAGGAGCAGCAGGCGCCGGTCGGCGGGCAGCACCCGCGCCGGGTCGTCCCGGCTGCCGTCGTCGACGACCACCACCTGGTCGCCGGCGTGGCACTGCGCCAGGGCGCTGTCGACCGCGGCGCGCAGCGTGTCGGCGCCGTCCCGCACCGGGATCAGCCAGGAGACGGCCGGCGTCCGCGCGCTCAGCCCAGGAGCCCCGGCGGCAGGCCCATCGCGCCGGCGAAGGCGCCGAGCTGCCCGGCCACGACCTCCTTGGCGTTGCGCATCGCGTCGTTGACGGCCGCCGCGACCAGGTCCTCCAGCAGCTCCCGGTCCTCCATCGCCTGGGGCGCGATGCTGATCCGCAGCACCTCCTGGGCGCCGTTGGCCACCACCTTGACCAGGCCGTTGCCCGCCTGCCCCTCCACCTCGGTCGCGGCGGCGCGGGCCTGCATCTGCTGCATCTGCGCCTGCAGGCCGGACATCAGGCCGCCGAGGTTGTTGGGATCGAAGCCGGGCATGGGCACTCCAGCGTGGTGGGAGGGAAGCGGGGGAGAGGCAGGGGGAGAGGCTACTCGCCGGCGTCCAGCAGCGCCTGCAGGGCCTTGAAGGCGGCGCGCCACTCCTTCTCCAGGCGGGCGTGCTGCTCGGGGTCGTCGAGCAGGGCGCCGCTGTGGACGAGCGCCACCCGGGTCTCCTTGCCGTCGACGGCGACCTGGAAGGACAGGCGCGTGCCGTTCAGTGGCGCCTTGCCCACCGTGTCGAAGGCGATCTCCAGGTGGCTGGTCGGCCGCCAGGTGTGGACCAAGCCGCGGTCCTCGACCGGGTTGCCCTCGGCGTCCTGGCTGACCAGCACCACCCGCCCGCCCTTGCGGCCGTCCAGCCGCGCCTCGTCCACCAGCCAGCCTTGCAGGCCCTCGGCGGTGGTGAGGGCCGCCCAGACCTGGCGGGGCGTGGCGGCGACCAGGATCTGGCGACGGATGGAGGGCATCGGGGCTCCGGGAGGCGGCCGTCCGTAGCGCGGCGGCCGCGGCGCCACCACCGGCACGGCGCCCGGCGCTACATGCGCAGCGCCCGCATCAGCGCGAAGAAGCAGATGAGGGGCACGAAGATGAAGCCCGCGGCGTAGCCGGCGATGCCCGTCAGGATGGCGACGGGCACAGCCACCGTGCGGGTGATCTTGTCGGCCTGGGCTGGCGGCAGGCGCAGCCGCAGGGCGTGCCAGAGCACCTGCCCGCCGTCGAGGGGGAACATCGGCAGCAGGTTGAACAGGCTCCAGAAGATGTTGATGAACACGGCGCTGTCGAGCAGGGAGAGCACGTGCGGCGGCATGGATCCGCCCAGCGCCAGGCGCAGGGCCAGCAAGATCCCGCCCAGCAGCAGGCCCGCGCCGGGGCCCGCCAGCGACGAGATCACCCCCTCCGAGGGCCGCGGTGCCCGCCCGTACTCGCAGAAGCCGCCGAAGCCGTGCAGCACGATGCGGCGGGGGCGCAGGCCCAGGCGGCCGCCGACGACGGCGTGGCCCAGCTCGTGCACCAGGATCGAGCCCAGCAGCACCACCGCGTAGGCCGCGCCCGCGATGAGCCCCTGCGTGCCGGCGCGGCCCGCCGACAGGGCCAGGAAGCCGACGAGGATCACGGCGGTCATGCCGACCTCGACGGGTACGCCCAGGATCTGGACGCGGAAGAGGGAGCCGGAGGGGATCATGGCTTCTGCTCCTGGGGCGTGCCCTCGGGGGGCGGCTGGGGCGGGGTCATCCAGTCGACGGTCCACACGTCCATCGCGCCGAGCCAGCCGACGAGGGCCAGCACGGCCAGCACGGCCCCGACCAGGGACAGCGCGTCCACGGTACGGGAGAGCCGCGCGATCTGTTCGGCCTGCGCGGTGGCCTGCTGCTCCATGGCCCGGCGCAGGTCCCCGGCGCGCTGCAGGCGCTCGGCCACCTCGTCGGCGACGTGATCGTGCCGCCAGGGCCCGAAGCGGGTGAGCACCTGCTCCACCGTGTCCCGCTCCAGGCCCAGGTCGGCCTCGAGCAGGCGCCGCAGCGCCGGGGCCGCGGGGTGATCGGCACAGCGGAGCAGGGCCCGGCGCAGGGTGTCCACCTCGCTGGCACCACCGCCGCGCAGCAGCTCGTAGAGCGGATCGTGAAGCGGGCCCGTCTGCGGGTGCGCGCCGTGGGGCTCCAACAGGGACAGCGCCGCCTGCAGGCGGTCGACAGGGATCGGCGGTGGGGGGGCGTCAGCGACGGGGTCCGACATCGGCGCTCGGCGAGGGTCTGGGGCATGTACCCGAACGGGCCGGGCCCGTCCGCACCCGCGACGGTCAAGACCAGGCGGCCTGGTCCCACAGGGCGGGGTCGGCTGGATCGACCGCGGGGGGCAGGCCCAGCGCCAGCAGGGCCTCGACCCGGCCGGCGCCGCTGTGCTCGGCCACCGCGCGACGCTGCTCGTCCTCGGGCAGCGCCCCGTGGAAGGCGCCCAGGCCCAGGTCGCGGGCCAGCCCGGGGTGGTGCAGGTCCAAGGTGAGCGCCACCCGGGAGGGGGCCGGCCAGCGGTCGGCGGCCATCGCCGGGGTGCCGTCCGAGAAGGGCGCGCCGTCGACGACGACCGCCAGCGGGCCGGCGTGGCGGACCTTGACCTTGCGGCCGCGCAGGGTCCGGGCCAGCAGGGCGCCCCCCGCCGAGCCCAGGCCATGAAAGACGGTCTCACCCCCGTCCAGCCGCGCGCGGCAGGGCGCGGGGATGCCCGCGCGGTGCAGCAGGGCGCGCGCCAGGGCGGCGTGCATGGGCGCCTTGGCGCCACCGCCGAAGGAGGGCAGGCCCAGCCCGCGGCCCGCCTCGGTCACCACCCGGCCCTCCTCGCTGCGCAGGGCGCGCCGCCCCCGCGCGCCGACGCTGACGCGGTCCTCGCTGCCCGGCGCCACCTCGCCCACCACGTCGCCGGTGACGCCGTCGACGACCGTCACCATGCGCCGGGCGCCCAGGTTGGCGTGCACCTCGCCCCGCGCCCACAGCCGCTCCCCTCGCGGGCCGAGCACGCAGGTGGGCCCCGGGCCGACGCGCAGCAGCCAGCCCTGGTCGCAGGCGTGGACCAACAGGGCCTGCAGCCGGGGCTCGGGCCAGTCCGGGCGCAGGTCTTCGGGCAGCCGCCGCCAGAGGGCCTGGGGGTGGATCCCACCCGCGCGGCTGGCGGCCAGGACGACGGCCTGCTGGACCAGGACCCCGGGGTGGAAGAGGGGCGGGTCCTGCAGCCAGGCGGCCTTGGCCTGGGCGTCGAGCAGGGTGCGCGCGACCAGCGCCTCGAAGGGCCCGGCCGTGAATGCCACGACGGTCGTCTGGCCCACCCGGCGCCCGCCGCGCCCGATCCGCTGCAGCAGCGAGGCGACGTCCGGCGGTGGCCCCACCAGGGCGACCAGGTCGACGTCGCCGATGTCCAGCCCCACCTCCAGCGTGCTGGTGGCGACGCAGAGACCGACCGGCGCCGTGCGGAAGCGCGCCTCGGCCGACAGGCGGACCTGGCGCGACAGGCTGCCGTGGTGGGCGAAGACCTGCCCGCCGAAGGGAGGCCGCCCCTCGGCGTGGCGGGCCAGGGTCTCCACCTCCTCGCGGCTGTCGCAGAAGGCCAGGACCTTGCGAAAGCCCTGGCGAGCCAGGGACAGCAGCTCGGCCACGACCGCCGCGGGCTCCCGCCCGGGGACCACGCGGGCCCGCACCGGTCGCCGCTCCCCCAGGGACAGCACCAGGGGTTCCACCAGGTAGCGCTCCGCCATCCGGGCCGGCTCGGCGACCGTCGCGCTGGCGGCGACCACCTGCAGGCCCCCCCCCGTCGCCGCGCGCGCCGCCCGCAGCCGCTGCACCAGCACCCGGAGCTGGTCTCCGCGCACGCCGCCGTCGACCACGTGCAGCTCGTCGAGCACCAGCGCGCCCACCTGGGCCAGGGCGGCGGGGCTGCGGGCCAGCCGGGCGTCCAGCGCCTCGGGCGTGAGCACGGTCAAGGGCTGCAGCCGGCCAGCGTCGTGGTGGTCGCCCGTCCAGCGCCCCACGGCCACCCCGACCTGGGCCAGGGGCTCGGCCAGGCGCCGCGCCAGGTCGTTGACCAGGGCCCGCGTCGGGCTGACCAGCAGCAGGCGCGGCGCCGGGTCCACCGCGCGGGCGGCGGGCAGGTGGCGCTCGACCAGGGGGACCAGCACCGCCTCGGTCTTGCCCGAGGCCGTCGGCGCGCAGAGCAGCACGTCCCGACCGGCCGTCAGCGGCGCCGCGGCGGCGAGCTGCACGGCGTTGGGGCCCCCGTGCCGGGCGATCAGGGCGCCGTACAGCCGCGGGTGGGCCGCGCGGTACTGCGCCGGGGTCATCGGGGGGCCGCGGCGTCCGCGCCGTGCAGGGCCCGCAGCGCCCGCGCCGGATCCTGGCGGTACAGGTCCCAGAACTCGACGACCAGCCGCGCCGCCTGGCGGGTGCTGTCGACCTGGCCGCTGCGGAAGGCCTGGTCCAGGGCCCGCGTCACCCGCTGGCGATGCTCGGGCGCGGGGTCGAGCTGCGGGTACACCGCCTTGACCAGGCCGTAGACCTTCTCGGCCAGCACCGGCAGCAGGCTGGGCCGCACCGGGTCCAGCCGCAGGCGGTCCGCCGGGTCGGCGAGGATCCGGGCCAGCACCCGGTCGACCTGGGGGTCGGGGGTGAAGGCGCAGACCACGGCCAGCGGCTGGTCCGGGCGGTAGCGGGGCGGGACCTCGCGGTGGGCGGCCTGGCCCCCCTTGTAGACCCCGCCCTCGTGGAAGGCCAGCCGCTCCGGCGGCAGCGCCGCCATCGCCAGGTAGCGCAGCACGTTCTCGGCCATCTCGCGCGAGGTGTGGCCCAGGCGGTCCAGGTACTCGGCCTCGTCCAGCAGCACGAGCAGCCCCGCGTGGCCGGCGTCGCGCGCCCAGACGGCCAGCCCGCCCAGCAGGTGGGCCATCACCTGGCCGAAGGTGCGGTAGTCGGGCAGGCCCAGCATCGGCGGGCCGCGGAAGCCCAGCCGCCGCAGGTCCCGCGAGAGCTGCTGGTGATCGTCGTGACCCTGGCCGCTGACGAAGTCGAGCACCTCGTCCGCCAGCTCGGGCGGCGCGTGCAGCGCGGCGAACAGGGCGGGGCTCAGCCAGCGGTGCGCCTGGGCGCCGTGCAGGTGCTCGTCGCTGTCGCCCACCCGCTCCAGCAGCGGCCGCAGCCCCGACGCCCCGCCGGGGTGGCGCAGGTCCCGCAGCAAGGCGCCGTAGAGGCGCAGCGGGTGGCTGGGCGGCACCTCCAGCGGGTCGAAGGTGGCCCGCGCCACCAGGAAGCCCCGGTGCAGGCCCGCCGCCTCGGCCAGCTCGACCAGGTGGGTCTTGCCGGTGCCGTAGCCGCCCGACAGCACCAACATGCCGCGCGCCTGCTGGAGCAGCGCGTCCAGGCGCCCCAGCTCCTCGTGCCGGCCCACGGTCAGGGCGTCCAGGCCCCGCGCCGGCACCACGCCCAGGCGCAGGGCCTCCAGGCTCTGCCGATCGGGCGGGTCCTGCGGCGTGGGCCGGGCGGCGGGCGGCGAGGGCGGAGCGGGGGGCGCCGGCGCCGAGGACAGCGGCTGGAGCGTGTCGGCCGCGACGACCGCGGGCACGGCCGGCCGCAGGTCGAAGCGCACCAGCGCCTTGCGCCCGCCGTCGAGGACGCGCGCCACCCCGCCCTCGCCCAGGACCGGGTGGCGCACGCGCTGCCCCGCGACCAGGCCCACGGTCCCCGGCGCCTGCGAGGGTCCCGCCACCTCAGAAGTCCTCGAAGCCGTCGGCGCCGCGCAGCATCACGACCTGCCCGCCGTGGCCGGCCAGCTCGGTCAGCTCGCCCGAGGCGACCGGGTGCGGGTCGCCGCTCTGCCGGTGCAGCAGGTCGACGGCCGCCTTCACGAAGGCCCGGCGGTGCGCGACCTCGAAGGAGCCGGCCAGCACCTCGTCGGCGAGGGCGCGCAGGTTGCGCTCCTGCAGGCCCGGGTCCAGGTCCGGGTCGCGCCCCAGGCGGTAAAGCTCCAGGATGCGCAGGCCGATCCGCACCAGCAGCTCCTGGGCCGACAGGTCCAGGCGCTCCAGGTCGATCACGGCCGCCTGGGGGCTGCGCTCGCTGAGCGCCGAGGGCCCCTCCAGCCGCTGCTGGAGGGCAGGGTACTCGGTCACCACGTGGCGCATGAACTCCGGCGGGACCGCATACAGGCAGAGCAGGCCGGGCAGGGCCTCCCGCCCGCAGAGATCGATGAGCTGGCGCAGGTGGTCGGCCACCGCCCGCCGCCGCCGTGGGGCCAGCGACAGGTTGCGGTCCAGCTCGTCGAAGCAGAGCAGCAGCCCCGGCGCACCCACCGCCAGCAGCACCTGGCACAGGCTGCGCAGCATCCGGAAGGCGTTGGTGCGGCTCATCACCTCGCGCACGCCCAGGTGCCGCACCTCCTGCGCGCCCACCGGCTCGCCCCGCAGCCAGGCCGCCGCCAGCTCCTCGCCCTCGGCGTCGTCGTCGAGCATCGCCAGCAGCAGGCCGCGCACCGCCGCCCGGTAGCTGGGCGCGTCGACCGGGTGGCGCCGCAGCTCCTGGTCGACCCACAGGCGCACGCCCTCTGCGCCGAGCTGCTCCCGCCGCTCGTCCAGGGCGACGCGCAGGGCGTGCTCCAGGCCCCGGGCCGGCGGCACCAGCGGGTCGCCGGGCGCCCAGGACAGCTCGCGCGCGACCGCCTGGTAGATGCGCAGCGGGTCGTCGAAGGGGCACTCGTCCGGCGACAGGCCGACCAGGGCGCTGCAGAAGCCCCGCCGCCACGCCCGCTCCCGCACGCACATCAGGAAGTGGGTCTTGCCCCCGCCGAAGTAGGCCTGGACCAGCTTGAAGGAGGAGCCCCGGCCCAGGGTCGCGATCGGCTCGAGGTACTCGCGGTCGAGCACGGCCAGCAGCGTCTCGTTGCCGACGTTGAGGTACTCCACCCCGACCTCGGGCGGCTGCCCGATCTCGCCCACGCGCTGGAGGATCTGGCGCGCCAGCGCGGGGTCAAGGCCCGACATCGGCGTCCTCCCGCACGAAGCGCAGCGTCAAGTAGTACTGGCCGCGACCCTGGTCGTCCTCCAGCCAGAAGACCCGCTTCTTGTCGCGGGTCGAGCTGCCGGTGGCCGGGCCGAGCGACAGGCGCCAGCCGTCGACCGCGAGGCAGCGATCCCGGCGCAGGCGCCACAGGTCCCAGCACAGCCGGGCGCGGCTGTAGGGCCGGAAGTGCGCGGCGCTCGGCTCGCGCCGGAAGCGGTCGTCCTGCAGCTCGAGGGCGAGCTGGGGCAGCACCTCGCCCAGCTCGCGCCAGTCGTCGGGGCCCGTGCGGCGCCACGCGGCCAGCAGCGCCCGCAGGAAGGCGGCCGGGTCCCAGGCGCCGGACTCCAGCTCGGCCAGGGCGCGGCGGCGCGCCTCGAGGATCGGGTCGGTCGGCGTCCAGGTCGACCTGGACGCCCAGGGGCGGCAGGCGCAGCTCCAGCGGCTCGCGCGTGAGCACGACCAGGTCGATCCCGGCGGCGGCGCAGGCGTCGCGCAGCGCGCGGGCCAGGCGGGGGCGACGCTGGGCCGCCTCGTCCAGCAGCCAGGCGTCCACCTGGGCCAGCAGGGGCGCCAGGTCCGGCGCGGGGGCCCTGTCCACGGCGGCGCGGGCGCGGCGCAGGGCGTCGGGCCGGTCGCCGGCCTGGGCGAGCTGCTCCAGCGCCCGGGCGTGGGCCTTGTGCGCCGACGCCGCCTGGGCCAGCGCATCGAGCGGCAGCGCCGGGGCCGGAGGGGCGGAGGGCGGCTTGGGGTCGAGGGACGAGGGGTCGATGGGCGAAGGGTCGGACACGAGGCTCCCGCGGAGGGGTCCCGGTATCTCGCACCCCCTCGCGGGCAACGGCGGCCCCGGACAGGCGATGTCCGGATTCGCCCCTTGCCCCTGCGCCTCGCGCGGGGACATGGCCCTCTCCGCGGCGGGCGCTTAGCCGGCGGCGATGTCCGCCTCCGACACCTCCCCTCCCCCCTCCCCCCTCCCTCCCGCCGAGCCCCCCGCGCCGGACGCGCCGGCCCTGCTGGGCACCTGGGGCGAGATCCTGGTGGTGCACAAGCCCGCCGGGATGCGGGTCCACCCCGCCGACGAGGACGGCGGGCCCGACCTGGTCGCCTGGCTGGACGCCCAGCCCGACGTCCCGCCCGGCTGCAAGCCGATCCACCGCCTGGACGCGGGCGCCTCGGGCCTGGTGCTGTGCGCCGCCGACGCCGACGCCCGCGCCGAGGTCTCCGGCATGCTGGCCCGCGACGAGATCCACCGCCTCTACGTCGCCCTGGTGCATGGCCGCACCCACCGCAAGGGCATCATCCGCCGCCCGCTGCAGGACCAGCGCCGGGGGCGGCCGCTGCCGGCGGTGACCCGCTACAAGCGCATCGACTGGATCGGCGCCTTCACCCTGGTCGAGGTCCGGATCGAGAGCGGGCGCAAGCACCAGATCCGCCGCCACCTGCAGGGCCTGGGGCACGCCGTCGTCGGCGACGAGCGCTACCCGCCGCCGCGCTTCCGCGCCGTGCCCGGCTTCCCCGGCCGGCTGTGGCTGCACGCCCTGGCGCTGGAGCTGCCCGACGGCACCATCGTCGAGGATCCGCTGCCGCCCGAGCTGGAGGCCCACCTGGCCCACATGCAGGCGGTGCGCGAGGACTAAAGGGGGCCTCCGGGGCGCCCGGCGTGCGTGGCCCGAGGGGAACGATACCCCCCTCTCCACCGCCTGGAGCCGCCCTGACCTCCCCGGACCTGATCGTCGTCGGCGCCGGCCTGGCCGGGCTGGCCCTGGCCGCCGAGGCCGCCACCCTGGGCCTGGCCGTGGTGGTGCTGGACCCCGAGCCCACCCGGCCCTGGCCCAACACCTTCGGGGTCTGGCTGGACGAGGTGGCGCCCGACCTGCCCCTGGCGCACCGCTGGTCGACGGTCGAGGTGGCCGGCCGCGGCTGGCGGCGCAGCCTGGACCGGCCCTACGGCCTGCTGGACCGACCCGCGCTGCGCGCGCGGCTGCTGGACCGGCTGGAGCGGGCCGGCGGTCGCGTGGAGCAGGGGGTCGTGGCGGGCGCCACCCACGACGAGCGGGGCTCCCTGCTGGCGCTGCGGGACGGGCGGGAGCTGCGGGCGGGCCTGGTGGTGGACTGCTCCGGGCACGCGCCCGCCCTGGTCGAGCGCCGGGGCCCCCCGTCGTCGGCCTTCCAGGTCGCCTACGGGCTCGTGGCGCACATCGAGGGGCACCCCTGGCAGGGCGACACGATGACCCTGATGGACTTCGACGGTCCCCCCGGGGACGGGCCCGCGACCTTCCTCTACGCCATGCCGCTCGGCGGCGACCGGGTCTTCGTCGAGGAGACGATCCTGGTGGCGCGCGGCGTCCCCGATCCCGGCGCCCTGCGCCCGCGGCTGCTGCGGAGGCTGCAGGCCATGGGCCTGCGGCTGGCCGACGAGGAGGAGGAGGAGCGCTGCGTCTTCCCGATGGACCCGCCGCCCCCGGTGCTGCCCCAGCGGGTGCTCGCCCTGGGCGCCGCCGCCTCCATGGTCCACCCCGCCACCGGCTACTCGGTGGCGGCCTCCCTGCGCGAGGCGCCCGTCCTGGCGCAGGCCCTGGTCGCGGGGCTGGACGCCGGCCCGACGGCCGCCTCCCAGGCCGGCTGGCAGGTGCTGTGGCCCGCCGAGCGCCGGGCCGCCTGGACGGTCCTCACCTACGGCCGCGAGGCGATCCTCTCGCTCTCCCCGGCGGCGACCGACGACTTCTTCCGGGCCTTCTTCGCCATGCCCCGCGCGTGGTGGGTCCCCTTCCTGTCCGGCCGGCTCACCGCGCGGCAGGCCGGCGCCATGATGGCGCGCATGTTCCTGGAGGCGCCCATGTCCCTGCGCCTCGCGCTGAGCGCGACGGCCGGGTCGCCCCCGGGCCTGGCCGCGCTGGGCGCGATGCTCCGCCCCTGAGCCCCTCCCCGTGGCATGGGGCCGGACCGCGGCGCCCGCTCCCCGGACCGCGGCGCCTGTCGACGAAGCGTTGCCTTCCCCTCCGGCACAACCCTGTTAAAGGGCGCGGCGCTTCAATCTCCCGGGGCAGACCCATGCTCGAGCACGTCAAGGACCCGTCGGACCTCCCAGCCGACAACTACCTCAAGCCGCAGGAGCTCTGGGAGCTCCACAAGGTGCTGGTGGACCAGGCCAACGAGCTGCTGGACGCAGGCCAGCAGACCGTCAGCGCGCTGACCCACGAGCGGGACCTCGAGGCCGACAGCCTGGACGTCGCCACGACCGAGTCGGACCGCGACTTCTCGCTGCGCCTGGCCGGCCGCGAGCGCCGGATGCTCAGCAAGATCAAGTACGCGCTCGAGTGCATCGACAACGGCGAGTACGGGACCTGCGAGAACTGCGGCGAGAGCATCGGCTTCAAGCGCCTGATGGTCCGGCCGGTCGCCCGGGTCTGCATCGACTGCAAGACGCAGGCGGAGCAGCTCGAGCGCGGCAGCCGCGCGTTCTGAGGGGCGCCTTCGACCAACCTGCGGGCCGACCCCCCACGGGGCCGGCCCTTCTGCTTTCTGTCCGGTCCGTCCGGTGGAGCCAAGCATGGGTCGCGTGACCATCCACAACCCCAAGGAGATCGCGCAGATGCGCCGGGCCTGTCGGCTGGCGGCCGACACCCTGGTGATGATCGGGCCCCACATCCGGCCCGGCGTCACCACCGAGGAGCTCAACCGCCTGGTGCACGACTACACGCTGGCGCACGACGCCACGCCCGCGCCCCTGAACTACAAGGGCTTCCCCAAGAGCGTCTGCACCAGCGTCAACGACGTCGTCTGCCACGGCATCCCCGGGCCCCAGGTCCTCCAGGATGGCGACATCATCAACGTCGACGTCACGCCCATCTACCCGCGGCGCGGCGGCTTCCACGGCGACAGCAGCATGACCTTCTACGTCGGCGAGCCCAGCCCCCTGGCCCGCCACGTGGTCGAGGTCGCCCGCGAGGCGCTGGAGATCGGCATCGCCCAGGTCCGGCCCGGCGGCCACATCGGCGACATCGGCGCCGCGATCCAGGCCTTCGCCGAGGCCAAGGGCTGCTCGGTGGTGCGCGAGTACACCGGGCACGGCATCGGCCGGGTCTTCCACTCCGAGCCCAGCGTGCCGCACTACGGGCTGCGAGGGCAGGGCCCGCGCATGCGCAAGGGCATGACCTTCACCATCGAGCCGATGATCAACCTGGGCGGCTTCGACATCGAGCACCTCGACGACGGCTGGACCGTGCTCACCCGCGACCGCTCGCTCTCGGCGCAGTTCGAGCACACCGTGGTCGTCACCGATCACGGCTGTGAGGTGCTGACCCGCCGGTCCGCCCGCGTGGTCCACAGCGAGGATCGGCCCTACGCCCGCCTGGGTCCCCTGTCCTGCTGGCAGGAGGGCCAGGTCGTCGAGGCCGACGAGCCCGCCGACCGCTGAGCGCCGCCAGGGGGCGCCCCCCTCCGCGGGGCCGGACCACGGCAGCGGAGGCCGAACGCAGCAACCCCGTCCTGGTTTCCCAGGACGGGGTCGATGTGGAAGCGGGGGCCGGATTCGAACCGACGACCTTCGGGTTATGAGCCCGACGAGCTACCGGACTGCTCCACCCCGCACCAGCGTGGGCCAGCATCGCTGCTGACACCCCAGGTGTAATCGGCCCGCGCCAGGCCGGCAAGGGTGGGCGCAGAGAAAGCGGCGCCCGTCACCGGCGGGCCTGGACCTCCTCGGGCGACCGGGCCCACGCGCCTTCGGCCGCCAGGCTGCCCAGCAGCGCCGTCAGCTCGGCCGTGGCCGGGTCCACCTCCTCCCGGCCCAGCGCCGCCGCGCCGACGCGGAGCTGCCCGTCCACCCGCGCGACGTAGCGCACGACGACCTCCGCACCCCGGGGGGCCAGGGCCTCCCCCGCCGGCGGAAGGCTGGTCAGCGCCTGCTCCAGGCGCCAGCGGTCCCGCGCGTCCAGGCAGAACCAGGGCGCCGGCTCCCAGGCCCCGTTCAGGAAGAGCGCCTCGGCCCCGGCCCCGGCCAGGACCGGGTCGTGCACCCACAGCCAGGTGTTGGGCGCCTGGCTCCAGCAGCCGTCCTGGTCGAAGCGCTCCTGCCGCCCCAGGCTGCGCTCGGTGGTCAACGGCAGCCACTGGCGCAGCAGCAGCGTGTCCGGCGGCAGGGTGGCGGGCGGGAGGGGGTGGGGCGGCTGGCAGGCCAGGAGCAGGGCGAGCATGGGACCTCCGGGGGGGGGAGGGCGCGCCCATGCACGAGCCGGGCCGCGCCGAGGCCCCGCGGCGGCGCGGATCCTGCCCCCCGGGGTGGCCGCCCGCCGGCAGGGGGGTGCCGGCCCACCGGCAGGGAGGCCGCGGGGTGCGGCAGGTGCGCCCACCCTCCCCCCCGCGCCGGCGGCGAGCGACTAGGAGACGGGCACGGACAGGCCGGGCACCCTGCCCACCGTCCCGGAGGCGACCATGGGGACCATGAACCGCACCCTCTCGCTGGCCGCCGGGTTGGCGGTGCTCTCCGTCGCGGCCGCGCCGGCGGCGCCCGCCCAGGCGCGCGACCAGGTGACCCGGGCCTCGGGCCTGCACTCCAAGGACGAGCTGCGGACCCAGGTGCGCGAGCACCTCGACCGGATCGAGGGCGTGGACATCTCCCGGGTCAAGGACGACGACGACATCGTCGCGCTGGGCGGCAACAGCCTGGAGGTGGCCGAGCAGCTCACGGCCGCCGCCAAGGCCCTGGGCATCACCATCCCCCGCGACAAGGTCCAGCTCCGGGACGTGCCGACGATCACGCAGGTCGTCGACAAGCTGGACCAGGCGCAGCGAGGGCAGCTCTGAGCCACGGGGATCTGCCCCACCCCCGAGCTTCGCGGGTCCTGGTGCTGCGCGCGCGCGTGGACGACGCCCCGGGCTGGCGCGCCTGGTGCCGGGGCGGCGACGCCGCGCGGGAGGCGGTGCCGCGCGTCCACCCCGAGCGCGCGATCATCGGGCCGGCGGTCACCCGCTGGTACCTCTCGCGCCTGCTGGGCTGCGACCCCTCCGACGTGCCCCTGCTGGACCGGCACGTCACCCTGCGCCCGGACCTGGACCGAGACCGCCTCCCGTCGCGCTGGCGCCAGCTCCAGCTCGCGCGCGCCCGGACCCCCGGCCGTTCCTGGGTCGCGCTGACCGTCGGCCCGCTGCTGGGCATCGACGTCGAGCCCTTCTGCGGCCCCCGCTCGGTGGAGCTGTCGACCTTCCTCGACCTCCTCCCCCCCACCTTTGCCGCCGAGGTGCGGGGCGCCGCCGAGGCCGACCGCTGGCGGTGCGCCGTCGAGCGCTGGACCCGCTACGAGGCGTGGGCCAAGGCGCGCGGCGAGGGGATCAGCCTGGCGCCCGGCGACCCGCCGCCCGAGGTCCGCTTCCTCTCCTTCGACCCGGGCCCCAACCTGGTCGGCAGCGTCGCCACCCTGCACCCGGTCGAGGCAGTGGACCTGCGCGACGTGCGACCGCCCCCGCCCTGACCGGGGGGGGGCGCCCGCGGACCGAGCGGGACGTGGCGCCCCCGACAGGAATCGAACCTGTGGCCTACCGCTTAGGAGGCGGTTGCTCTATCCACTGAGCTACGGGGGCGGACGGCACCGCTATGCCGACCTCGGCGGGCACGCCATGCAGGGCCCGGCGCGCTACACTCGCGCCGTGATCCTGCCCCTCGCCCTCCTGCTGGCCTGCGCTCCCGACGGCGGCGCCCCCGTCGACGGGGCGACCGACGACACCAGCGCGCCCCCGACCGACGGCAGCCGCCCCTGGCGCCGCGAGCTGCCGGCGCTCTCCTCCGAGGTGGTGGGCCCCCGCGGTCACGTGCTGGAGCGGGCGATCGTGCACCTGCACAGCACCTGGAGCCACGACGCCTGCGACGGCGACCCGCTGGACGACCAGGGCAACCCGCGCCGCGACTGCCTGGACGACCTGCGCACCGGCCTGTGCCAGGCGGGCATCGACCACGCCTTCCTCTCCGACCACCCGGCCCACTTCGCCCAGGCCACCTGGGACGCCGACCCCGACCACGGCGCCTTCCTGCCCGACGACGCCACCACGCTGCTGCCCGACGCAGCCGCCCCGCGCGCCCTGTCCTGGTCCTGCCCGGACGGCCGCAGCCTGACCTGGTACCCGGGGGTCGAGGACGAGCTGATGCCGGTGGCGCTGGACCGGCACGTTCCCGGCGAGGCGGCCGAGCGCGACGCCACCTACAACGAGTCCACGGCACAGGCCCTGGCCGCCTTCGAGCAGGCGGGCGCCCTGCGGCTCATCGCGCACACCGAGGGGCGCGACGTCGCCACGCTGCAGGCCCTGGTGGACGCCGGGCTGCAGGGGGTCGAGGTCTTCAACCTGCACGCGATGTTCGACCCCGACATCCGCGAGGAGGACCTGGGCCTGGACCGCGCCGGCTGGCTGGAGGACATGGCGCCCTTCATGGACGAGGACGGCACGGCCGAGCCCGACCTGTTCGTCCTGGCCGTGCTCGCCGCCCAGCCCCCGTCCGAGGCCGCCTGGGACGCGCTCAACGCCAGCGGCCCCGACGACCGCGTGATCGTCGCGACCGCCGGCACCGACGCCCACCAGAACGTGCTGCCGATGCCGATGCGCGACGGCGAGCGGGTCGACAGCTACCGCCGGATGCTGCGCTGGTTCTCCCAGCACCTGTGGATCGGCGGCGACGACCGGCGCGGCGACGACCGGGGCGGCGCCGACCTGGACCGCGCCGAGGCCGCCCTGGCGGCGGGCCGCTTCCACGTCGCCTTCGAGGTCCTGGGCACGCCCGAGGGCTTCGACTTCCACCTGGTCGACGCCCAGGGCACCACCCACGAGATGGGCAGCGCGCTCACCGACGCCGCCCTGCCCGCGACCCTGGTCGTCACCTGCCCCACGCTGTCGGCGCCGTCCCCCCAGGGCACCCAGGCGCCCGAGATCACCGCCACCGTGATCCGCGACGGCGCCCCGTGGCAGGCCGGCTGCGGCAGCTTCCCGGTCACCGAGCCGGGCAGCTACCGCGTGCGCGTGGACATGACGCCGTGGCACCTGGGCCCCTTCCTGGGTGATGATGCGGACGCTGCCGCGCCGTGGATGCACTCCTACCCGTGGGTCTACGGCAACCCGATCCGGATCCGCGCCTCGGCCCGATAGCAGGGCCCACCCTCCCCTCGCCCGTCCGCCCACCACGGAGCCGCCCATGGCCGCCCCTGCCTCGCCCCGCCTGCTCGCCCTCGGCGGCCTCGCCACCGCGACCCTGCTGCTGCCCACGCAGCTCGCCTGCCGGGGCTGCGCCTCGGACACGCAGGTCGTCCCGCAGGGCGCCGACGACACGGGCACCCCCGGGACCACCCCCCAGGACGAGCCCTACACCAACGACTGGGGCCAGTGGCTGACGATGGCCGTGCTCCAGGACGGGCGGCCGGCGCTGGCCTTCTACGACCGCACCAAGGGCGCTCTGGGCTTCGCCATCGCCGACACCAGCACCGACCCGGTGACCTGGATCCGCGAGGAGGCCGACGGCTACACGGTCAACGGCGCGGACTCGGGCGACCGGGGCAAGTACGCCAGCATGGCGGTCGCCCCCGACGGCACGGTCTGGATCGCCGAGCAGGACGTGAACCTGGAGCTGCTGCGCTGGGCGCGCCGCGACCCGGCCACCGCCACCTGGGAGTCGAACCTGGCCGACGCCGGCGCCGAGCCCAGCGGCAACGCCGGCTTCTTCAACAGCCTGGCCATCGACGCCACCAGCAGCCCGGTCATCGCCCACCACGACGAGGCCTCGGGCACGCTTCGGGTCTCCCGGTGGAACGGCGGCGGCTTCACCAACACGGTGGTCGACGAGGGCGAGGCGACCACCGACGCCGAGGGGGCCACGGTCGACGCCGACGTGGGCGAGTTCGCCAACCTGCTCATCCAGGACGGGGTCGAGTACCTGGCCTACTACGACCGGGCGCTGGGCAACCTCAAGCTCGCCTGGGGCACCGCCGGCAACTACAGCTTCGAGGTGGTGGACGACGGCGGCGGCAGCCGCCACGTCGAGGGCGGCGGCGACGTGGGCCAGTGGCCGGACATGCTCGTGCACGAGGGCCAGCTCTGGATCGCCTACCACGACGTCGGCAACCAGGACCTGCGGCTGGCGCACGGCACCCCCGGCAACTGGACCGTCGAGACCGTCGACAGCGGCGAGTTCGTCGGCGCCGACGCCGCCATCTTCATGAACGGCACCCAGCCGGCCATCGCCTACTTCGACGGCCGCAACAACGACATGAAGCTGGCCACCAAGGTGGGCGAGACCTGGCAGGTCGAGACGGTGACCGGCGCCGAAGGGGCGCTGGGCTTCCACAACGAGGTCGTGCAGGCCGGCGGCGTCTCCTACCTGGCCTGCTACGACTACACGACCCGGACCGTCTGGTTCGACCAGCGCTGAGCCCCTCTGGACCCCCTGGCCCCGATGCTCTCCCGTCGCACTGCGCTGTCCCGCTGGCTCCTGCTCACCCTGCTCTGGCTGGTCCAGGCCGCCCCCGCGCTGGCCGGCACGCTGCGGGTCGAGGTCATGGACGTCGGCCAGGGCGACGCCATCCTGCTCACCTCGCCCGCCGGCAAGCGGGTGCTCATCGACGCCAGCATCAAGTCCGCCCGCGTCGTCGACGAGCTGCGGGCCCGCGGCGTGGAGCAGCTCGACCTGGTCGTCGCCACCCACCCGCACGCCGACCACATCGGCGGCATGCAGGACGTGGTCGAGGGCCTGCCGATCCGCGTCTACACCGACAACGGCCTGCCCCACACGACCCAGACCTACATGGAGCTGATGGCCGCCGTCGAGGCCCGGGGCATCACCTACCGCCCCGCCAGGGCCGGCCAGACCTTCAAGCTCGACGACGGCATCCTCATCGAGGTGCTCAACCCCTCGGGCACCCCGCTGAGCGGGACGCGCTCGGACCTGAACAGCAACTCGGTCGTGCTGCGCCTGACGCACGGCGAGCGCTGCATGCTCTTCACCGGGGACAGCGAGGAGCCGACCGAGCAGGCCCTGATGCAGGGCGGGGGCATCCAGCCCTGCGACCTGCTCAAGGTCGCCCACCACGGCTCGGACCACAGCACCACCACCGCCTGGCTGCGCGCCGTGCAGCCCACCTGGGCGCTCATCTCCTGCGGCGTGGGCAACCGCTACGGCCACCCCGGCGAGGAGACGATGGCGCGCCTGGAGGGCCAGGGCGTCAAGGTGCTGCGCACGGACACCATGGGCGACCTGGTGGTCGAGAGCGACGGCAAGGTGCTCAAGGTCGAGGCCGCCGGCAAGCAGGCCGCGCCCGAGGCCCCGGCCATGGTCCGCAGCGCCCCGGCGCGCCCCGCCGCCACGGCCGCCCTGATCCCCGCCGCCCCGCGCGCCGCAGCCGGGAGCGCCGCCAGCCCGAGCGGGGGCGGCGCGGCCGGCACCGGCCTGGTTGCCGGCGATCCGTCCTGCCCCTTCGTCAGCAGCCGCAACTCCGACCTGTACCACCCCGCCGGCTGCCACGTGATCGAGCGGATCTTCGCCGCCAACCGCGTCTGCTGGGAGAGCGAGGCGGCCGCGCAGGCCGCCGGGAAGACCCGCTCCCAGGCCTGCCCCGCCACCCCCTGAGCCCGCGGGACGCCCGGCGCGCCGCCGCGGGTCCCATCGGAGGAGACATGCCGTCCACCGCGCCCTGCCTGATCGTCGTCGACCGCGTCGAGGGAGACCTCGCCGTGCTGGACGTGGGCGGGCAGGCGGTCGAGCTGCCCGTGGCCGCCCTGCCCCCGGGCGCCGGCGAGGGCAGCGTCCTGGCCTTCGTGATCCAGGACGACGCCGCCCTGCGCGCCCAGGCCCAGGCCCGCCTGGACCGGCTGACCGCCGCCTCCAAGCTGCCCGACGACGTCGAGCTCTGATCCCCTCTCCCCTGCCCTCCCTGGAGCGCCCGTGCGCCTCTTCCTCGGCATGCTCTCCGCCCTGGCCCTGTTCCTGCTCGGCACGCCGGCCCACGCCGGCTGCTCGGTCGAGCTGAACAGCGCCACCTCCGCCCAGCTCGAGACCCTGCCCGGCATCGGCCCGGCCAAGGCCGCCGCGATCCTCGAGTACCGCAGCAGCTCGGGGCCCTTCACCACCGTCGAGCAGCTCGACAACGTCACCGGCATCGGCCCGGCCACCCTGGCCAACCTGCGGCCCTACGTCTGTGTCGGCGAGGGGGACGCCGCGGCGACCGGCAGCGCGCCTCCGCCCTCGTCCAGCGGCGCAGCGCCCGCCGCGCCGCCCACGGCCGCCGCCGGCGGCACCATCGACATCAACACCGCCTCCGCCGCCCAGCTCGAGGGGCTGCCCGGCATCGGGCCGTCGAAGGCCGCCGCCATCGTCGCCGAGCGCACCGAGAACGGCCCCTTCGGGAGCTGCAACGACCTGACGCGGGTGCTGGGCATCGGCGAGGCGACCGTCGCCAAGCTGGCCGCGAGCTGCACCGCCAGCCAGCCCTAGCCGGCCCTACTGGAAGCGGCGCAGCGCGTCCGTCACGACCGAGCGCAGGTCGGGGCGGTCGTGGCCGCCGCCGGGTGCCGCGGCCGGCGACCCCCAGGCAGGTGGGTCGTCGGGCGTGGGCGCGGGCGCGCGCGCCGGCTCGCTGGGGGGCCGCCCCTTGGCCGCCAGGGCGGCCACGTCCTCGGCCGGCAGGGGCCGCACGCCGCCGAGCTGCTGGGCGACCAGGGCGACGCGGGCCAGGTGCTCGACCAGCTCCATGCGCAGCAGGGCCTGCTCGAAGCTGCCGCCCACGGTGAGCACGCCGTGGCGGTCGAGCAGCACGGCGTCGGCCTGGGCCAGCGCGCGGGCCACCGCGCGGTCCCCCTCGGCGTCGCCCGGTCGGTGCCAGGGCACGACCGGCAGGGTCGGCCCCAGGCTGACCACCGGCTCGGCCATGAAGGGGTGCGGGATGGGCATGCCCGCCACGGCGAAGCCCGTCGCCGTCGGCGGGTGCGCGTGCAGCACCACGCGGATGTCGGGGCGCGCCTCGAAGGCCGCCAGGTGCAGCGACAGCTCGCTGAAGGCGCGGCGGGTGCCCTCGACCACGCGCCGCTGCCCCTGGTCCTCGACGACGACGATCAGGCTCTCGGGCGTGACGTCGGCCTTGCTGACCGCGGTGGGGCTGCACAGCACGCGCGGGCCCGGCTCGCCGGGGTCGTCCAGGCGCGCCGAGAGGTTGCCGTCGTGGTTGGCCACCCAGCCCCGGGCGTGCAGGGCCCGGCTGGTGTGGACGAGGTCGCGCCGCAGCGCTTCGATCATGGCGGGGGTCATGGCGGGGGCAAGGTAGCACGGCGGCCCGTCCCAACGGGCATGATAGGCCCGCCCCGCGGCGAGGGGCGGCCGCGTGGGGTCGCCTGGACGGATCGGGGCAGGCGCGGGAGCCGGGCATGGCCAGGTCGGTGGTGGTCGTCGGGGGCGGAGTGGCGGGGCTGACGGCGGCCTTCCACCTGGTGGAGCTGTGGCGGGAGGCCGGCGACGCGCACGGCGGCGAGCCCCTGGACCTGCGCATCCTGGCGCCCCTGGTCCCCACCGGCGGCGACGGCAGCGGCCTGGGCGGCAAGGCCATGAGCCGCGCCTTCACCGGCCCCCGCGACGCCCACGGCAACGAGCGCCTGCCCTTCTACGGCCCCATGCTGCCGCACAAGGGCACGGTGCCCCACGGCTACCACGTGGTCTGGGCCTACCCCAACCTGCGCCGCTTCCTGGGGGACGGCGCCCCCGACGAGCCCCACCCCCCGCTGGACGGCGGCCTGCTGCGCCCCCGCGGCGGCGCCGGCGCGCTCTCGGTCTTCCAGGGCATGGTCCAGGACCCCACCCCCGGCGGGCCCGGCATCGCCCTGATGGGGCTGTCGGACCCCGACCGGCCCGAGACCGCCACCCTGCCGGCCACCCAGGCGCTCTACCGGCTCAAGGACACGCGCTTCGCCCGCGCCTTCGTCGGCCCCTTCGTCGAGCTGTTCGAGGGGCTGTCCGAGGGCGTCGACCCCCTCTTCTTCGCCGACCTGCTCTTCGCGCGGGAGGTCGACCTCGAGCTGCGCCTGGCGCTCGTCGCCGCCAGCCTGGTCGCCCGGCGCACCGACCCGGAGAACGACACGGTCCTGGTCGACGGCCAGCCCCGCCACCTGTGGGAGATCGAGTACGACACCTGGCTGGAGCTCGAGCTGCGGCGCTGGGGCAGCGCGGCCCTGGCGCGCCTGGGCGCGGCCCCCTTCCGCCGGTGGCTGGACGAGCTGCACGCCCGCCTGTGGCTGCTGGAGGCCCAGGCCGAGCGCGAAGCCGGCGGCGAGCACGGGGCCGGCTGGCTCGACCGCCTGGTCCGCGGCGTCCTGCCCCCCGGCCCCGAGGCGACCTACGGCGACGTGCGCCTGGTCGCCCAGGAGACCGAGCGGGTCCTGCGCGCGCTGCCCGGCGCCCTGCGCCGCCTGGTGAGCGGCGAGTACCCCGTCGCCGGCACCCTGCACTTCCGCTTCGGCCCCGACGCCACCTTCACCAGCCCCTACTCCTACGACGCCGCCAGCGCCGTGCGCTCCCTGGCCTTCGTCTTCACCAGCCCGCGCTCGGCCCGGGTCTGGAGCGCCGACGGCGCCCAGATGCACCGGCTGTGGCTGCGCCTGTGGCAGCGCCTGGAGGCCGCCGCCGCCGCGACCGGCGGCCGGGTCACCCTGCACGTCGAGGCCGGGCGCGCCACCGCGCTCTCGCCCGACGGCGACGGCGTGCACCTCGCCCGCACCCCGATCGTCGGCCACGACTTCGGCCGCCACAGCGACCTGTCCTGGCCCCACGTGCCCGACCTGGCGCCCTGGGCCTCGCCCCAGGACCAGCCGCGGGAGCTGCGCGCCGACGCCGTCCTCACCGCCGTCGCCCCGCCGGACCTGCGCGCCCTGCTGCCCGCCAGCGCCGCCGCCGCCCGCGACGCCCTGGAGCCCCTGGAGGCCCACCACAACAGCACCCTGGAGATCGTGCTGTGGCTGCGGGAGCGCATCGAGTACGCCCCCTTCGCCCGCCAGGGCCTGGCCGGCAGCAGCATCACCGGCCTGGAGGGCGGCTGGTGCCTGCTGGCCGACTACAGCCAGGGCCTGTGGTCGCCCGAGGCGCTCGCCGCCGAGGACCCCTTCGGAGACGGCGCCTTCCAGGGCTCGGTGCTGGAGAGCTGCGGCGCCTGGGACGACCTCTTCGCCTGCGCCGACCGAGACGACGCCTACGGCTGGCCCGCCCAGGTCAAGCAGGCCCTGGCCGACCTGCTCTGCCGACCCGCGTGGTTCGACCGCACCGACGACCGCCCCTGGCCCGCCGACCCGATGGGCTGGCGCCAGCGCCGCGCCGAGGGCCAGTGGGCCCCCTCCCGGGCCGACGACCCGGCCGCCCTGGAGGACTGGTTCGTCGCCGGCCGCTGGCTGGCCTGGCAGTTCCTGCGGCAGCTCTCGACCATCCAGAGCCTGGGCCCCCGCGCCGTGCGGCAGCTTGCCGGGGTCGCCGCCCTGCTCGACCCCCGCGGCCGCGACCGCGCCGAGCTGCTCGACCCGCCGACCGCCCTGCGCGACCAGGTCCGCTACGTCGTGATGCGCAACGCCAAGCCCCGCAACCGGATCTTCAGCCCCTCGGCCGGCACCTGGCCCCTGCGCCACGTCAGCGGCCTGCCCCTGCCCGGCCTGCCCCGGGTCTTCCCCGCCGGCGACTGGACCCGCAACGGCTGCGACGTCATCTGCATGGAGGCGGCCACGCTGTCGGGGATGCGCGCCGCGCGCGGCCTGTACCAGGCGCTCACCGGCCAGCCCCCGCCCGCGTCGGCGCCGAGGCCCGTCCCGGTCATGCCGCGGGCCTCCTGGTACGACGGCCTGGACCCGCTCGCCCGGGGCCAGGGCTGATGGTGGCGCCGTGAGGAGCAGGCCGTGAGCAGGACCGGACCGTGAAGCCGGGCACCGTCATCGGCGGCGCCTTCGAGGTGCGACGCGCGCTGGGCGGCGGCGCCTCGGCCGAGGTCTTCCACGCCCTCGACCGCACCCACGGCTTCGAGGTCGCCATCAAGCTCTTCCCGCGATCGGGCCTGCGGGAGGAGGAGTTCCGGCGCGAGGCCGGGATCGCCATGCGCAACGTGCACCCCAACCTGGTGCGCCTGGTCGACGCCGGCGTGCACGAGGGCCGGCCCTGGCTGGCGCTGGAGTACGTCGACGGCATGAACGCCCGCGCCCTGCTGTACCGCGAGGGGCGCACCGTGCACGAGGTGCTCGACCTGGTCCGCCAGGTGCTCGCCGCGCTGGACGCGATGCACGGCGCCGGCCTGGTGCACGGCGACATCAAGCCCGAGAACGTCCTGGTCCAGGACCGCCACGTGCGCGTCGTCGACTTCGGGCGCACCCGGCTGGGCCACGTCCTGCCCGGCGGCCGCACCCACGCCGGCACGCCGCCCTACATGCACCCCAGCCTGTTCCGCGGGCAGGCCCCCTCGCCCTCCACCGACTGCTTCGCCGCCTGGGTCATGGCCTGGGAGCTGCTCACCTCCGAGCGCCCCTGGACCCGCGAGGAGCTGCAGGCCGAGGCGGAGCTGCCCACCCCTCCCCCCCTGCCCGACCCCGCCCTCGACCAGCTCGTGCGGGCCGGCCTGGACGGGCGCCTGGCCGACGCGCGCAGCGGCTGGCTGGCCACCAGCCGCTTCCTGGTCGGCCGCCGCGACCTGCCGCGCCCGCGAGCGGCCCCGCGAGCGCCGCGAGCAGAAGGAGGCGTCGAAACATCGCCTGAACGGAAGCACAAAAACCCGCCCTCATGCAAGGCTCGGACTGTGCTACATGCGGCCCGCCGGCTCGGCCCGCCACCCCCC
>JAKLKF010000044.1 GCA_023150805.1 Myxococcota bacterium
AGCAGTACGCTTATTATTTGCCGGGCCTGATCGCCAACATTCGCGATCCGATTGCGCCGAACCAGCCGGTCGACTGGTCGCGCGGCCCGGCTGCGGCGCCGGAGGGCGAGCGGCCGCCGAACATCGTCGTCATCGTCGCCGACGACCTGGGCTTCAACGACATCTCGCTTCACAGCGGCGTCGGCGGCGGCGCCGGCGGCGGGGGGGGCGCCGGCGACGGCGGCGCCGGGGGTACGGACGGCGGCGGCGACGGCGGCGGCGACGGCTGGTCGGCGCTCGAGGGCGTGCAGGTCTTCGGGGTGCCCAACCTCGACGATGACGACGACAACCGGCAGCAGGACTGGGGCGACCGCGGTCCCGCCGGCGACGACGACCTCTCCTCGCTGGCGCTGCCGGCGCTGGAGGCCGGCCAGCGCCTGGACCTCGCCCTGGCGGGGGACACCGACGCGCTGCGGATCTGGCGCGACGGCGCCGTGCTGCTCGACCAGGCCTCGCCCGAGGCCAGCCTGGAGGGCCCCCTGGACGACCTCCTGCTCCAGGTCGAGTTCGGCGATCTGCGTGCCCAGGGCACCCTCTCCCTCGCGCTGCGCGACGGCGGCGCGGCGGCGGGGGAGTGGACGCTCGACCTGGTCGGCGCGCCGCTGATCCTCAACCACCACCTGCAGGCCGGCGAGCTCGAGCAGGCGATGGCCTATGACGGGCGCGACGGCAACACGGCCTTCACCTCGGGCTTCGCCGACGAGCTGGGCGCGGCCTTCGAGACCTACGAGCTGACCCGCTACGACTGGGACGTCTGGATCCAGGACGAGATCGAGCACGGCACGCTCACCGCGCCGGGCTTGCGGATCGACGTGGTCCTCGACTCGATCCGCTCCCAGCGCGGCGACTACCTCGACGGCCTGGTCGACGAGATGGGCGGCCCCGGCGAGGCGGTCCTGGGCTACGGCAGCGGCTACGCCACCTCGCAGGACTCGTTTGGGAACCTCGAGGTCAGCCCGCCGGTCACGGTCGACGGGGTCTCCTACCCCTACGGGCGGATCTACTGGGGCGCCAGCCGCTCCTCCCGCCCGCACGCGGCGCTCCGCGAGATGCTGGAGGCCCAGGAGGTCCAGGCGCCCTTCGAGCTGGACGTGAGCTGGCTCTGCGTGGGCCACGTCGACGAGTTCCTCACCTTCCTGCCCGACCCCGACAGCGACAAGGGCTTCGTGATGTGGGTGGCGGACACCACCCTGGGCTGGGAGGCGCTGGAGGCGCTGGACCCCGACATGGAGATCCCGCAGTACCGCACGACCCACGGCTACCGGACCATCGGGCAGATCCTGGCCGACACGGCGCTGTTGCGGGTGAACGAGGACGTCCAGGCCGAGGGCATCGACCCCAACGTCGAGCGGATGATGGAGCACCTGGGCCTGGAGGAGAGCGACATCGTGCGGGTGCCGGCGCTCTTCGAGGAGTACCCCGGCTGCGGCGGGGCCACGCTCTCCCTGGTCCCGGGCACGATCAACATGACGGTGTGGCCCGCGGACGAGGGGGTGCTGGCCTTCCTGCCCGACCCCTTCCTGCGCGCGGACGTCGAGGACCGTTCGACCGACTCCTTCATCCCCCTGATCGAGGCGCTCCTGCCTCGCGACGTCGAGCCCGTCTGGCTGGACGACTGGGACTGGTACCACGCGCTGATGGGCGAGGTGCACTGCGGCAGCAACACCCGGCGGACCCCCACCGCGACCTGGTGGACCGAGGCCGATCACCTGATGGGAGGTGCGGAGTGAAGGCGACCCTGCTGTTGCTGGCCATCCTGGGGGCGCCGGCGCGGGCCGCGCAGCCCGAGGGCCTCTCCGCCGCCGCCGCCGCCGCGTGGAGGGCCGACCCCGTCGCGGCCGAGCTGGCCTGGACCGGGGGCCCGGAGCGGACCCGCACCGGGCAGGCGGCCTTCGTCGGCGACGCCTTCCGCGACCCGGCGGTGGGGCCGGTGGTCCTGGAGCGCCTGCTGCGGGCCGGGGACCCAGCGGACTGGCGTCCGGGCCTGGCGCTGGCCGCCGTGCGCGCCGAGGCGGTGCCGGCCGACGGCCTCCCGGACCTGCTGCGCGCGGAGCCCGACCCCGCCGTGCGCGTGGTCCTGCTGGAGGCCACCGACCGAGCGCCGACCGCGCTGGCGGCCGCCCCGCTGGCGTTGGGCGCCACGGACCGGGACCCCGCGGTGCGCGCGGCCGCGCTGCGGGCGCTCGCCGGCCGCGACGACGTGACGGGCCTGGACGGCCTGGTGGTCGCCGGCGCGCAGGACCGGGACGCCGAGGTCCGGGCGGCGGCCGCCCAGGCCATCGGCTGGCGCGGGCTGGCGGCGCTGTGGCCCGTGGCCGAGGCGCTGCTCGGCGACGGGGACCCGGCCGTCCGGATCAAGGCCCTGCGCGCGCTGGAGAGGCTGGACGCGGGGCGGGCCCGGGGCCTGCCGGCGGCGCTGGCGCTCTGCGAGGATCCCGATCCGCGGACCGCGGCGGTCGCGCGGCGGCTGCGGGACGGGCGGTAGCGGCGCCTCCGTTTGACGGCCATGGCCCGGGCGGGTACCGGTCGGAGCGGAACCTCACCTTGACGTCAGGGTTTGACTTCCGCATCCAGACCCTTACGTTAGGGTGAGAGTCGCGCAGCCCCTCCGGGTCGTGCCTCGGAGTCCCCGTGCCCAGCTCCCCCGCCGCCACCGCCATCCAGGACGCCGCCCGTGCCGTGCGCCAGGGAGAGCTGTGGCGCGTCGGCCAGCTCGCGGAAGCCACCGGGAAGACCGTGCGCGCCCTGCACCTCTACGAGGAGCTGGGCCTGTTGACCCCCGCC
Source organism: Myxococcota bacterium (assembly GCA_023150805.1). Lineage (GTDB taxonomy): Bacteria > Myxococcota_A > UBA796 > UBA796 > UBA2385 > UBA2385. The sequence goes on from JAKLKF010000044.1 coordinate 2,824, forward strand.
TCGCGCTCCAAGGGCGGCTTCCGCCTGTACGACGAGCGCTCGGTCCTGCGGGTGCAGTGGATCGACCGGCTGCAGGAGCTGGGCTTCTCGCTCAAGGACGCCGCCGACTTCCTGGCCGACCTGCAGGACCGCGACCACGGCCCGGCCGCGATGCAGACCCTGCGCGCCTTCTACCAGGCCAAGCTGGCCGAGACGCGTGCCAGCCTGGAGCGCCTGCGCGCCCTGGAGGCCGAGCTGCAGGACAGCCTGGACTACCTCGACGGCTGCCAGAGCTGCGCCGGCCACACGCCCCGCCACGCCTGCCCCGCCTGCGACTCGCACACCCACGCCGGCCAGCCCGCACCTCCCATGGTGGCGGCCGTGCAGGACCCCGCCTGAACCCCATCCCCTCCACCGAGGACTCCATGGCCGTCAAGCTGCCGATCTACCTGGACAACAACGCCACCACCCGCACCGACCCGCGGGTGGTCGAGGCGATGCTGCCCTACCTGACCGAGGTCTACGGCAACGCGGCCAGCCGCAACCACAGCTTCGGCTGGGCGGCGGAGGAGGCCGTCGAGGTCGCGCGGGAGGAGGTGGCCGCCCTCATCGGCGCCTCGCCCAAGGAGATCGTCTGGACCAGCGGCGCGACCGAGTCCAACAACCTCGCGATCAAGGGCGCCGCCCACTACTACGCCGACAAGGGCAAGCACCTCATCACCGCCACCACCGAGCACAAGGCGGTGCTCGACTCCTGCCACGCGCTGGAGCGTGAGGGCTGGCAGGTGACCTACCTGGACGTGCAGCCCGACGGCCGGCTCGACCTGGACAAGCTGTCCGCCGCGATCCGCCCCGACACGACGCTGGTCAGCGTGATGCTGGCCAACAACGAGATCGGCGTGCTCCAGCCCATCGCCGAGATCGGCGAGATCTGCCGGCAGCACGGCGTCATCTTCCACTGCGACGCCGTGCAGGCCACCGGCAAGGTGCCCGTCGACGTCGCGGCGCTCCACGTCGACCTGCTCAGCCTGTCGGCCCACAAGATGTACGGGCCCAAGGGCATCGGCGCCCTCTACGTCCGCCGCGGCCGCCCGCGCGTGCGCATCCAGCCCATCATCGACGGCGGCGGCCACGAGCGGGGCATGCGCTCGGGCACCCTGCCCGTCCACCAGATCGTCGGCATGGGCAAGGCCGCGCTGTACGCCAAGGAGGACGTCGACACCGGCAAGATCCACCAGGTCCAGCGCCTGCGCGACAAGCTGTGGGCCGGCCTGCGGCAGAACCTGGACGAGCTGTACCTCAACGGCTCCTGGGAGCACCGGCTGCCCAACAACCTCAACGTCAGCTTCGCCTACGTCGAGGGCGAGGCGCTGATGATGGCCATCAAGGACATCGCCGTCAGCAGCGGCAGCGCCTGCACCTCGGCCAGCCTGGAGCCCAGCTACGTGCTGCGCGCCCTGGGCGTGGAGGCCGAGCTGGCCCACACCTCCATCCGCTTCGGCCTGGGCCGCTTCACCACCGAGGAGGAGGTCGACTTCGCGATCGCCCTGCTCACCGAGAAGGTCCGCTGGCTGCGCGAGATGAGCCCCCTCTACGAGATGGTCAAGGAGGGCATCGACCTGCGCTCCATCCAGTGGGAAGCCCACTGAGCGCTGGCCCTCTCCGGACCCGACCCGCTCTCTCCCCCTTCCCCCGCCACCCCCCTCGACGGAGGACCCCATGGCCTACAGCGACAAGCTCATCAACCACTACGAGAACCCCCAGAACGTCGGCAGCCTGGACAAGGCCGACCCCTCGGTCGGCACCGGCCTGGTCGGCGCGCCGGCCTGCGGCGACGTGATGAAGCTGCAGCTCAAGATCAACGACGACGGCATCATCGAGGACGCCAAGTTCAAGACCTTCGGCTGCGGCTCGGCCATCGCCAGCTCCTCGCTCGTGACCACCATGGTCAAGGGCAAGAGCATCGCCGAGGCCGAGCTGATCAAGAACGCCCAGATCGCCGCCGAGCTGGCCCTGCCCCCGGTCAAGATCCACTGCTCGGTGCTGGCCGAGGACGCGATCAAGGCCGCCATCGCCGACTACCGCAAGAAGCGCGGCGAGGGCGAGGCCTGAGCCGTCGCCGCATGGGGCGCTGCCCTCGCGGGCCCGATAGGGGCTGTCCACTTCGGAGGAGTCGAGCATGGCCGTCAGCATGACGGACGCCGCCAAGGAGCGGGTCAACTCGGTCAAGAAGCGCCGGCAGACGCCGGACGCCATCCTGCGCGTGGGCGTGCGGGGCGGCGGCTGCTCGGGGCTGGAGTACTACGTCGACCTGGTGCCCGAGGCCCAGCCCAAGGACAAGCTCTTCGAGTTCGACAGCCCCCAGGGCAAGATCGTCCTGGCCGTCGACCGCAAGAGCTACCTGTTCCTGAACGGCTCGGAGCTGGACTTCAAGAAGGGCATGATGCACAGCGGCTTCGAGTTCCACAACCCGCTGGCCAGCCGCTCCTGCTCCTGTGGAGACTCCTTCACGCTCTGAGCGGGGAGGAGTGGAAAGGAGCACGGTCGTGGGCTGCTGGCGCTGCCGGGAGAGGGTCGAGGGGCCGCTGTGCGCGAGCTGCGGCGCCCTGCAGCCGCCGCCGGTGGAGCCCGACCACTTCGCCGTGCTGGGCCTGGAGCGCTGCTGGCACCTGGAGCCCACCCAGGTCGACGCCGCCTGGCGCGCCCGCAGCCGCCTGGTCCACCCCGACCGCTTCGCCGCCAAGGGCGCGCTGGAGCGCCGCATGAGCCTGCAGTGGACCGCCGCCATCAACAGCGCGCGGCGCGCCCTGCGCGATCCCGTCAGCCGCGGCTGGTACCTGGCGACCGGCCAGGCCCGCCCCCGGGACGAGGGCGGCGCCGCCCTGGACCCGGACTTCCTGGAGACCGTCTTCGACCTGCAGGTCCAGCTCGGCAGCGATCCGGACGGCGCCCGCGCCCAGGCCACCTGGCTGCGGGAGCGCGTGATGGCCGAGCTGGAGGCGCGGCTGAGCGCCTGGGAGGCCGGGGATCGCAAGGCCCCGCCCGCGTCGGTGGAAGAGCTGCTGTCTCGCATGAAGTACCTGGACAACCTCGCCTCGCCTCCTCCTCCCGCGTGAACAGATGAGCAAGAACCCATGAGCAAGAACATCGGCATCGACCTGGGCACCACCCACTCGCTCGTGGCCGCCGTCATCGACGGCAAGGCCCGCTGCCTGCTGGACGAGGACGGGCAGGCCCTGGTCCCCAGCGCCGTGCGCTTCGAGGGGGGCACGCAGGAGGACAGCGCCTTCGCCGTGGGCCGCCCCGCCCTGGCCCGGGCGCACATGGACAACGGCGTCACCTTCACCAGCTTCAAGCGCTTCATGGGCCGCAGCCCGGCCGAGGTGGCGGATGAGGCGAAGGCCTTCGGCTACGAGCTGCTGACCGACGACGAGCGCGTCGTCCGCTTCCGCCACGGCGAGCTGGTCTTCACCCCGGTCGAGCTGTCGGCCATGATCCTGCGCGAGCTGTGGCAGCTCGCCGGCGACGTGCTGCTGTCCCGGCCCGGAGGGGTCGTCATCACCGTGCCCGCCTGGTTCGACGACGCCCAGCGCCAGGCCACCCGCGACGCCGCCCGCCTGGCCAACATGGAGGTGCTGCGGCTGCTCAACGAGCCCACCGCCGCCGCCATCGCCTACGGCCTGCAGCAGGGCGCCGACGGCCAGAAGGTCGCCGTGTACGATCTCGGGGGCGGCACCTTCGACGTCAGCATCCTGGAGCTGAACGAGGGCGTCTTCCAGGTCCTGTCCACCTCGGGCGACACGCGCCTGGGGGGCGACGACTTCGACCAGGCCGTCGCGCGTGCGGTGCAGGCCTCGCTGGGCCTGGCCGACCTGTCGGGCATCGAGTGGCGGACCCTGGTCCGCGCCTGCGAGGCGGCCAAGCGCGAGCTGACCGAGGCCGAGCAGGCCGCCGTGCGCTTCGAGCACCGTGGACAGTCCTACGAGGTGGCCCTGTCCCGAGACGCCTTCGACGCGCTCATCCGCCCCATCGTGGAGCGCACCCGCAAGAGCATCGAGCAGGCGCTGCACGACGCCCACCTGCGGCCCGCGGACATCGACGAGGTCGTCCTGGTCGGCGGATCCACCCGGGTGCCCCTGGTCCGCGCCTTCGTGCGCGAGCTGTTCGGTGGCAAGGCGCCGCACACCGGCATCGACCCCGACCAGGTCGTCGCGATCGGCGCCGCCATGCAGGCCGACATCCTCTCGGGCGCCAGCCAGCTCACCGACGACCTGCTGCTGCTCGACATCCTGCCCCTGTCGCTCGGCATCGAGACGATGGGCGGCGTGGTCGAGCGCATCATCCCGCGGGTCAGCACCATCCCCGCCACCGCCAGCCAGACCTTCACCACCCACGTGGACGGACAGACCGCCGTCGACATCCACGTGGTCCAGGGCGAGCGCGAGATGGTGCGCGACAACCGCAGCCTGGGCCGCTTCCGCCTGAGCGGCATCCCGCCCATGCCCGCCGGCGTGCCCCGCATCAAGGTCGAGTTCACGGTCGACGCCGACGGCATCCTGTCCGTGAGCGCCACCGAGAAGTCCACCGGGGTCGCCGCCAGCATCAAGGTCGAGCCCAGCTACGGCCTGTCCGACGACGAGATCGAGCAGATGCTGGAGGAGGCGATCGACCACGCCGAGACCGACTTCGACGAGCGCCTGCTGGTCGAGGCTCGGGTCGAGGCCGAGGGCGTGGCCACCGCGCTGGACAAGGCCCTGGCCGACGACGCCGCCCTGCTGCAGGGCGACGAGGGCAGCACCCTGCCCGCCCTGCTCGCCGACCTGCGGGCCGCCGTCGCCGGCACCGACCGCCAGCGCATCGCCGCCCTGACCCGCAAGGTGGACGAGGCCAGCGCCCCCTTCGCCCAGCGGCGCATCGAGCGCGATCTCTCGCACGCGCTGGAGGGCCGCGACGCCGACGAGGTCAGCCGGGCGCTGGGGATTGAGTAGGGAGTGAGGCGAACGGGCACGACCTGCCTCACAAGGCCCAGGGACGCGGCCACTCATCGGACAGGGTCGAGAACCAGACGTGCATGCCCGCCATGAAGCTGAAGGTGTAGTGGATCATCACCATGTCGTCGATGGCGTCGCCGTCCACGTCGGCGTCGAAGGTGATGTGATAGGCCGGGTCCCAGCTCATGTCGATGAAGGTGATGCCATCGCTGTACACCCTGGTGCCCTCCACCGGGCCGTGGAACAGGCGGGCGTCCTGGTGGGCCAGCACCAGCTCGTCCCGACCGTCTCCGTCCAGGTCACCCCCGGTGAACATCTCGGTGGGCATGTAGCTGTGGTCCACCTCCCCCAGGACCGTGCCGGTGGCTTCGGCCTCGATGTGCATCGGGCCCGCCAGGGGCCCCGACAGGATCCAGACCGTGCCCGCGAACATCATGTCGTCCACGTAGCTGCCGCGAGAGGCGATGGCGATATCGGTGTAGCCATCTCCGTCCAGGTCTCCCGCCGACTTCGTGTAGGTCCCCACCTCGTCACAGCCACGGTAGGTTCCATCCGCACCGCAGCGGGAGCCGAAGCGCGCCAGGGTGGCGTCGGCCTCGCCCGTCGTTCGTGCTTCCGTGATCGGGCCGTCATAGACGTAGACCTGTCCTTCGTCCTCCGTGAGGGTGAAGGCGCCGACCGCCATGTCGTTGATTCCGTCGGCGTTGTGGTCCCAGCCGCCACCCACGAAGCGGTCTTCCAAGTCAATCCAGTCGTAACGCACCACGCCGCCCAGTACGGTATCCCAGGGCTGGTCCGCCAGCTCGCCTTCGACGGGCATGGCCTGAACGGCCAGGACGTCGTCGCCGTCGTCGTCCGTGAGGAACCGGGCGATGTCGGGGATGGAGTCGCCGGTGATGTCGCCGATTTCATGGACTCGAAAAGGAAGAGGAACCAGCGCACCGCCTAGGACATCCCCGCCATCAGCACGTGGCAGATAGTAGAATGCCTCGTACCCGCCAGTGGCCACCAACAGGTCTGCCGCGCCGTCTCCGTCGAGATCGGTCAGGTCGCCTGTCGTAGCTGCCCAGATGCCTATCTCCTCAGCCTCCACCCATTCCGCTGCTGTAGACTCCATTGGCCGAACGGCGTCTCCTTCTGGCGACAGCACAATGCTCGCTATCATGCCCATGTAAATCGATGGACCATCGTCAGTCGCCCACTTTGCATACGAGCCAATGAGTACTGAGCCGGGCGCTTCCAAGTCCCACGATCGAGTCAGAACCGGAACAGTTCCGGGGCTAAGGGCTCTGCATGAACGATAAGCCACATCACCCAGCCGCCAGTCTCCAAACTCATCGCTCTCGAATTTCGCCCCTTCCACCTCTGCGCAGGCGTCATCCACCACCTCTGCGCAAGTCGTGTCTTCGCACGGCAAGTCCCCCCCCTTGCCTTTGCACGCCCACATCAGCATCGCCAGCCACATCCGGCCTCCTCAGACCATGGACACGGTCAGTTGCACCGGCGACAGCAGGACCACCACGTCTCCGCCGCGGAACAGCTCCAGACCCACGGTCCGGGTCGCACCGGGAAAGGCCTCTTCCAGCATGCCGATCGAGTCCACCAGGCGGTAGCGTGGCAGCGGCGTGGCCTCACTCTCGCGGTCCTCATCGACCGTCCACGATCGCCAGATCTCGGGGCTCTCCGCCCACGGCTCCAAACGCTTCACCTCGCCCAGCCGGCCATCGGCCGACTCGATCTGCACCACGTGGGCACCCGCGGAAGCCGCGGTCGGATCGACCAGCAGCACGTAGGCCCAGGTCAGTCCCACTGTGACGTTTTCGCCGATGCGCTCCAAGTCCAGCCCTTCCAGCTCGAAGACGAACACCGGGGTGGCCTCCCACGGGCGGTTGGGAGCATCCGCACCCAAGGTCAGCCAGGACCGCGAGGGGAAGGCCGCTGGCAGCACGCAGCGCACCTCGATGGCGGTCCACATCAGCAGGGCCGCCCGGTGGAAGGCGAAGTACGCCGGCTTGGCCAGCGCGTCCGCCGCCGCGCCTTCCACGTCCTCCTCCGGGGTCTCTCGCAAGCCACAGCCCGACCAGGTGTCGCTGGTGTAGCACCAGGGGTGGTGGCCCGCGCGGTAGGCGCCGGCCGCGCGCGCCGCCAGCAGCCGGCGCCAGGTGTCATTGGCCTGGAAGGCCAGGCGCTGCGCTGTCGACAGCACCTCGTCCGGGCCCAGGCCCTCCGCCACCGCGAAGCGGCGCGAGTCCGCGCTGGCGCTCGACTCCACTACGGTCACCTGGCTTCCCAGGCCGCGGGAGATCAGCAGGTTCGCGATCGCCTGCAGGTCCGAGAACAGCCAGCCCGCGTGCAGCGGGCCGATCGAGATGGACTCCGACTCGCTGTCTTCGGTCCCCGGGTCCTGGAAGTGGTACCAGTGCAGGTCGATGCCCCCGAACAGCTCGGCGATGGGTGGCAGGAAGTCATAGGGGGTGGACAGATCGACGCCGGTGGGCAACTCGCCCCGCAGCAGGCGCCAGGTCAAGGCCAGGCGGTCGCACAGCGCATCCAGGAACTGGAACTTCCATGTCCAGCTCAACGGGGTGTTCTCCGACACCGGGGGAAACTCGCCGACCTCGCCGAACTCCGCGGGCGGGCTCAGGTCGGCGAGCTGCACGCTGTGCAAGCCCGGCAGGTACAGCATTGGCATCGCCCAGCGGCTGCCCTTGGCCGCCCGGAAGCCCTCCACGAAGCCGATGGCGCTGTAGACCACGAAGCGCGTCCACAGGGCCGCCGTCTCCTCCACCAGGCTCACGTCCTCCCCCGTGCGGGAGGACACGCCCTCCATGATGTTCCGGGTGTCACACTCGTTGCCCAGCTCGATCCCGTCGACGACGTTCTCCAGCGCGAACTCGGCCCGCTCTTCGTCGGTGAGCAGGGACGCCGCCTCCGTCTCGGCGTCCACCAGCAGGGTCGCGCAGGCCCGGGCGATGGCCTGGATCGCGCGCGCCTTTCCAGGCTGGGTGAAGTCCATGCTGACCAGCGTGTACTTCACCACGGCCGCGAGGCTGGGGTCGGCCTCGGCGTCGGCTATCGTGTCGGCGCCGACCCAGTCCGGGCTCCAGTAGGACCGAAGCACGTTGGTCAACGGTCTCCTGGCCAGGAGCACCCGCGCCAGTTCGCCCCAGGCCGATACCGGCTGGTGCAGATCCGACCAGGGAAGCAGCAGGTCATCGTCATCTCGCGGATCGAAGGTGTGGGCCGCATCGCGGTCGGGTTTGTCCAGCAGGATCTTGCTCCCACCACCCAACGTGAAGAAGGTGAAGCGGAGCCGGACGCCGCGCCGCCAGGCGGCGACCAGCAGCTCGGCGAAGCGGGTGGTATTCGATGGCTGCAGAGCGTCATACGCCTGTCGCCCCAATTTCACTAAATCCCCAATCTCCTCCTCATCCACCGGGATCGGCGTGGGCACCTTCCACTCGACCTCGCCCGACGGCAGGACCAGCGGCCCATCGGTAAGCGCGCCCCAGGACAGGTCGCGGGCCCCGTACTGCCGCGCCAGGTCGACCCCCAGCTCCATCGCGTCATCGAGCTGGTCGGTCGCCGCGCCGAAGCGGTCCTTCCCCACGTCCTCGTAGGAGAACAGCTTCAGCGACCCGATCGCCATCCCGGCCTGGTCGGTGCCCACCACCTCGGCTCCGCCGACCGGTTCCAGGTCCGGTTCGAGCGGCCGCCGGAAGGCGGCGATTGCGTGATCGATCTGCTCCCATGACAGGTCCAGCGGATCGGCCCGCGACACCGCCGCCGCGCCCCCGACCCCGGCCGCCACCAGCGGATCGGTCGGCAGGTCGACCACCGCCGCCGAGTAGCTGCGCCGCAGCACGTCGCCGGGCTTCCGCTTGCGGTCGGGACCCTGCTGCTGCGCCTTCCGCACCAGGTGGCGGAAGACCCGCGCCTGCTCGACCTGGTCGGCATCGGCGCGGCAGCGCTCGCCGTCCGAGCGCCCGCGCCGGCTGATTCCCGTCGTGCCGAATCCCGTGGTACCGAGGGGAGCCGCCATCTCCGCGCTCACACGTACGGGAAGAGCGTGCCGACCATCCGCACCGTCGCCTGCTCCAACTGGGCGCCCGAGATGGCCGAGACGTCCAAGGCCATGTCGACGTTGTCGGCAAAGGGACCGACAATGTTGAAGGGCTGGGGGAAGGCGGTCGTGAGGTCGGGGCTGGTGAAGAAGGCCTGGTAGCTCGGGTCGAGCGCGGACGGCAGCCTGGACAGGCCGGTCTCGTACAGGTGCAGCTTCAGCTTCGCGTTGGGGGTGCGCTGTGGCATCTCCACCGACACGCGCACCTGGGCGACGCCACCCACCGCCTTGCGCACCGTCTCGCCAAAGCTGGACAGCCAGTAGCGACGTGCCGTGCCGTCGGTGTTGCTGAAGAAGTTGCCTTCGAAGAGGACCACGGTGGTCTTGGACATCCGCATGGCGCACCTCGTACGGAACGGGGAGGGCGCCGGGGAGGGCGCCGGGGAGGGCGCCGGGGAGGAACCAAACCAACCATAGCGCATGCGAGGACTCGATGTCAAAGCGCGGTTTCGAGGCGGCCCGGCCGCAGGCGCAGCGTCCTCACCCACCGGCCCCTGTGCCCGATGGGGTGGCTGCGCGCCTGCTCCGGGCCGCCATCTCCCGCCTCCTGCGCCCCTGCGCGACCTGACGGGGACCAGCGACCAGTGCATCCCGCCCGGCGGGCCTTCCCTCCGCGCCCGACCGAGGTAGAGCGGCCGTTCCCCCGAGGCCCCCGTGATCGTCCTCATCCAGCCCGAGAGCCGCGAGCAGGGCAAGCTCATCTACCCGCCCCTGGGCCTGATGGCGGTGGCCGCGCGCCCGCACCAGGCCGGCATCCCGGTCCGCATCCTCGACGGCAACGTGATGGACCGGGCCGAGCTGGTGGCCGAGCTGCAGCGCCTGCGGCCTCGCCTGGTCGGCATCACCAGCTTCACCGGGCCCATGCTCAAGAACGCGCTGGAGCTGTCGGCCATCGCCAAGAAGACCGGCGCGGTCGTGGTGTGGGGCGGCGTGCACGCCAGCATCCTGCCCGAGCAGGTCCTGGCCGAGCCCTCCATCGACGTGGTCGTGCTCTTCGAGGGGGACGAGGCCCTGGTCGACCTGTACGAGCACCTGGACGATCTGTCGAAGGTGCGGGGCATCGCCTTCCGCCAGGACGGCCAGGTCGTGCGCACCGAGCCGCGGCCGCTCATCCCCGACCTGGCGGTGCTGCCGGCCTTCCCCTGGCACCTGGTCGACGGCGAGCGCTACGTCATCCCCTGGGCCCAGGCGGCGCGCACCCTGCCCATCATCTCCTCGCGTGGCTGCCCCTACCGCTGCACCTTCTGCTACAACCTCGTCTTCAACGAGCAGAAGTGGCGCCCCTTCCCCGTCGAGCGGGTCAAGGCGGAGATCGACGAGCTGCAGGGCCGCTTCCGGCTGGACGGGGTGCGCCTGGACGCCAGCGACCTGTTCATCGGCCCCCGGCGGGAGCACCGCGCCCTGGCGATGGAGATCGTCGAGCACTGCCACCGGCGCGGGCTGAAGTGGGCCGCCCAGGTGCGGACCAACCAGATCGACCCGCAGACCCTGGAGACCTTCGCGAAGCTGGGCTGCAACTACCTGTTCTTCGGCATCGAGAGCGGGTCGCGGCGGGTGCTCAAGGAGATCTACAAGGACGTGCGGGTGGAGGAGATCCGCCGCGTGCTCGACCGCACGAACCAGCTCGGCATCAAGTCGGCGGCCGGTGTCATGTACGACTTCCCCGGCGAGACGCTCGAGGACTTCCGGGAGACCGTGCACCTGTTCCAGCAGGCCAGCGTCCTGGTGCGCTTCAGCGCGCTCCAGCCCTACCCGGGCACGCCGGTCTTCGACCAGGTGCAGCGGGAGGGGCTGATGACGCTGCCGACCACCACCCTGGGCTGGACCACCTTCCAGTACGACCAGCCCCATGGACTGTCGAAGATCCCCGACGTGGCGGCCCGGGCGCGGCTGTGGAACCTCAAGTACAACTACGGCCACAACCTGCTGGTCACGCTCAAGCGCCGCGACTGGCACTTCCTGCGCACCATGGGCGGCAGCTTCGCCGACTACGCCGCCCAGCGGGGCCGGGGCTTCTTCGGTGGAAAGAGCTTCGAGCTCAACTACTGAGCGCCTGCCCCTGCCCGGTGCGATCGGGCTGCTCCTGGTCCTGTGGGCCACGGGACTGTCCACCTTGCGCGCGGCCTGCGGGGGCGAGCTGTGCTTCCCCCTGGATGACGCCTGGATCCACCTGGCGATCGCCCGCAACCTGGTGGAGCACGGCACCTGGGGCCTGGTGCCCGGCGTGCCCGGGGGCAGCACGACCTCGCCGCTGTGGACAGCCCTGATCGTGCCCTGGCAGGCGGCCGGCCGGGGCCCCGAGGGGGCCCTGGGGATGGGCCTGCTCTCGGGCGCGCTGCTGCTGGCCGCCGCCGACCGGGCGCTGCGGGTTGAGGGGCTGGCCGCCGCGCCCCGCCTGTTCACGCTGATCGCCCTGGTCCTGCTGGTGCCGGTGCCGGCGATGGCCCTGCTGGGCATGGAGCACCTGCTGCACGCGGCGCTGGCGCTGGGCCTGCTGTCCCTGGCGGTGCAGGGGCGGTCGGCCCTGCCCCTGGCCGCCCTGCTGCCCCTGGCCCGTCCCGAGGGGCTGTTCGCGGTCGCCGTCGCCGGCGTCCTGCTCCGGCACCGGCCCGCCGCCGCGCTGGGGACCCTGGCGGCCGGCCTGGTCCCGCTCGGGCTGTACGGCGCCTGGAGCGTGGCCCAGGGCTGGTTCTGGCTGCCGGCGCCGGCCCTGCTGAAGTCCGGCCTGGCCCAACCGGACGCAGCACCCTGGGACCGGGCCCTGGACAACCTGCGCGCGGCGCCCGCCCTGGCCCTGGCGGCGCTGGCCCTGCTGGCCCTCGGCCGCCGATCGCCGCGCTGGTCCCTGGCGGCCACCGCCTGCCTGGGCCTGCAGCTCGGCCTGGCCCGGGTGGGCTGGCTGTCCCGCTACGAGGCCTGGACCGTCGCCCTGACCGTCGTGGCCGCGGGCGCCGCCTGGCCCGGGCTCGGGCGCCTCCCCCGCCTCCTGGCCCTGGCCCTGGCCCTGCTGCTCGCCCCGCGAGCCTGGCGCGCGTCCGCCGAGCAGCCCGACCGCGCCGCCATGACCTGGCGGATGCACGTGCAGCTCGGCCGCTTCCTCTCCACCCTGCCCCCCGGGACCGCGGTCGGCGGCACCGAGGCGGGCGCGCCCGTCTACCTCTCGTCGGTCCGCCTGGTCGATCTCGCCGGGCTGGGCCACGCCGAGGTCGCCCGCCAGCGCCTGGCCGGCACCTTCGACGCGGACGCCGTCGGCCGGGTCCTGGACGCCGAGGGCGCCGACCTGGTCACGGTCTTCGGCTGGTTCGACGGCCCGCCCCACGGCCCGGGGATGCCACCGGGCTGGACCCTGGTGGCGCGGTGGCCCGACCCGGGGATCCCGGCCGACAGCCAGCTCGGCTTCTGGGCGCGCCAGGGGCAGGAGGAGGGGGTGCGCGAGCGGCTGCGAGCCTGGCAGGGCACGCTGCCCGGCAGCGTGCGACCGATCGCCCCGCCCTGAGCCGGGACAGGGCCCCGGAACCGCGGCGCGGATACGGCGTGAGTGGAGGACCATGGCCGACAAGCCGCCGCCGGAGCCCGGTGCCCCGCTCACCCGCGCGCTGGTCGACGTGGGGGATCCGCAGGCGCTGCGCCACCTGCTCGAGGTCTTCGTCACCCGCTCCCCGGACGGCCTGTTCATCAAGGACCTGCACGGTCGGTACGTCTTCGCGAACGACGCCGCCGCGGCCATGGTCGACCGCTCGGTGCAGGCGCTGCTGGGCGCCACCGACGACCAGGTCTTCTCGCCCGAGACCAGCAGCGAGATCCTCGCCCGCGACCGCCAGGTGGTGGAGTCCGGCCAGCCGCTGACCTACCTGCCGTCGCGCCGGGACTTCGGCGCACCCCGGGTCTTCCAGACCACCAAGTATCCCTACCGGGACCCCCAGGGCCGCCTGGTGGGCGTGCTGGGCGTGAGCCGCGACGTGACCGAGGTGGTCGAGGCCGTGCGCGCCGCCGCGCTGTCGAGCGCCGGCTTCGAGCGGTTGGTCGAGGCGCTGCCCGACCTGGTGCTGGTGCTGGTCGCGGGCCGGGTCCGCTACGCCAACCCCGCCGCCGTGCGCCTGCTGGGCCAGGGCCACGACGGCAAGGTGCTCGATCGCGCCCTGACCGAGCTGTGCCCGGAGCCGGTGCCGGTCGGCGGGGACCTGGCCGAGGTGGGCCTGGTGGGTCCCGACGGCGGTCGGGTGCGGGTCGAGGCGGTGCTGGTGCAGACCTCCTGGCAAGGCGAGGCGGCCCTGGCGCTGGTCGCGCGCGACATCGGCGCCCGCCTGGAGCTGCAGGCCCGGCTGGTCCGCTCGGACCGCCTCGCCGCGGTGGGCGAGCTGGCCGCCGGGCTGGCCCACGAGATCAACAACCCGCTGACCAGCCTGATGCTGCTGCTCGAGGAGGCGGCGACGGTGGCCGCCGAGGCCGAGGGGGCCGGCGCCCTGCTCGCGGACGCGCTGGCCTGCGCCGAGCGCATCGCCGGCCTGGTGCGCGACCTGGGGACCTTCTCGCGGGCGTCGGGTTCACCCGGGGCCGCCGTCGACCCGCGGGCCGAGATCGAGAAGGCCGCGCGCATGGCGGCGGTGCGGCTGAAAGGGCGCGGCCGCCTGGAGCTGGACCTGGACCCCGTGCCCCCGGTGGCCGGCAGCCCCGGCGGGCTGTGGCAGGTCGTGCTCAACCTGCTCGTGAACGCCGTGCACGCGGTCTCCCAGGTGCCCGGCCGTGCGCACCTGCTGACGGTGCGGCTGCGCGGGCAGCCCGACGGCGCCCGCATCGACATCGAGGACAGCGGTCCGGGCATCCCCCCGGAGCTGCTCGAGCGCATCTTCGACCCCTTCGTCACGACCCGATCGGCCGGCGAGGGCACGGGCCTGGGCCTGTCGATCGCGCGCAGCATCGTGCTCGACGCCGGGGGCAGCCTGACCGTCGAGAACCGCCCGGAGGGCGGCTGCCGGTTCACGGTCCTGCTGCCCTACGCCGAGCAGCGCCCCGCGCCGGCGCCCGTCGCCGACGCGCCGACGATCCCCTGGTCCGACCTGCGGGACGCCCACATCCTGGTGGTCGAGGACGAGGCGCCCATCGCCCGGGCGCTGGGCATGGCCCTGGGCGCGCTGGGCGAGGTCCGCCTGACCGCCACGGTCGACGAGGCCCGGCGCGCGCTGGACGAGGGTGTCGCGTGGGACCTGGTCCTGTGCGACCTGCTGCTGCCGGACGGGACCGGGCGAGAGGTCCACCACCACGCCACCAGCCGCTCCGCCGACCTCGGGGCCCGCTTCGTCTTCGTCACCGGCGGCGCGCCCCTGCCCGAGCTGCGGGCCTGGGTCCAGGCCAGCGGGTGCGAGGTCATCCCCAAGCCCTTCACCCAGGCCTTCCTGGTCGAGCGGGTGGCGCGCTGGCTGCGGGCGCGCCAGGATCGCCGGGTGGCGCCGCCGCAGGGCTGAGCGCCGCCGCAGGGCTGAGCGCCGCACGCGCCCGGGCCAGCCGCCGATCGCGCGCCGCCGCGCCCACCTGGAGGATGGCCCGATCGCGCGACCACCCGGCCGCCGCGGGCCCCAGGCGCTCCCAGGGCAGGGCCTCCAGGCGCTCCCAGGCCAGGCGCAGGGCCGGGGCCAGGGCGCGGTGGGTGGCGGGCGCGGAGGGGTCCAGCTCGGCCAGGGCGCGCAGGGCCAGCACCGGCGGCAGCAGGCTCTCCGCCACCTCGGGCGGTTGGCCCCGCGCCAGGCGCAGGCCGAAGCCCAGCAGGCCCAGGCTCACGTGGATGTCCTCGACCGTGCGGAAGGGCCGGGCGTAGCGGTCCCAGCCGTCCCCCGGCAGCGGCGGCGGGGCCGGCGTGTCCAGGACCAGGCGCCCGTGCGGCACCTCGGGCACGACGGGGGCCGGGCCGCCGGGCTGGATCTCCACCCCCGGGGCCCGGGCGTCGACCGGGTAGACCCGCAGCGCGGGCCGACCGTCCACCTCCTCGCCGCTGCGCGCCAGCACGAACAGGCGCTCCGCCAGGGGACCCAGGAAGACGAAGCGCTTCTCGCCCACCAGGCGACCACCCTCGACCCGCGCCTGCACCGCGCGCGGGTGGTTTCCACCCGCCTCGGTGACGCACAGGGCGCAGCGCCGCCCCTCCGTCGGCAGCAGCCGCTCCAGGGCCGCGTGGTAGCCGCTGGCGAAGGCCCAGGCCGGCCGGTCGGCGCCCAGGCCGCCCCGCAGGGCGCGGTCGGCCGGGGAGCCCGGCAGGGCGGCGTGCCGGTCGGCCCACTCCGCCGGCGTGGCGGGCAGGGTCCCGCCGAGCCGCTCGGCCAGGGTCCCGCCGAGCAGCTCGGCCAGCAGCTCGGCCAGCAGCTCGGCCAGCAGGGCCCCGCTCGTCGCGCTCACGGCTCCGGCGACGGCGGCGAGGGGATGACCTCGACCTGCTCGATGGGGTGGGCCTGGAGGCAGGCGGCTTCGCAGGCCTGGCGCGCGGCCCCCGCCTCCGCCTCGGCGTCCGCCTCCGGCGCGTCCACGGCCCTGCAGGCGTCCAGGCAGGACTGGCGCGCGGCGTCCGCGGCCGCCAGCTCCGCCTCGGTGCGGACGGGCAGGTTGCCGGGCCGCTTGACGTCGGTGCGCTGGTCGAGGGGAACGTCGTCGGGCGCGGGGGGACGACTGGCGCAGGCGAGCAGCAGCAGCAGGGCGAGGTGCATCGGCCCACTGTAGCGGAGCGGTGCCCGCCCGGTCGATCTGGAGCACCACCGCGTCCCCCTCAGGCAGAATCCCCCCGTGCACCTGCCCCTGATGCTCACGAGCGGCCTGCTCTGCCTGGTGATGGCGGGGGGCGCGGCCGCCTGGGCCCACCACCGCACCGGGGCGCGCCTGGCGTGGTGGGCCTGGGGCGCGCTGGCCTTCGTGCTCTCCCAGGTGGTGCACATCCCGCTCAACCTGGGCGCGGCGCAGCTCTTCTCGACGGGGCTGCTGCCGGCGCCCGCGCCCGCGGTGAAGGCCTGGCTCCTGCCCCTGGCGCTCGGCCTCTCGGCGGGGATCTGCGAGGAGCCGGCGCGCTGGCTGCTCTTCCGGGCGCGCCGGCTGGCTCCCGCCCCCACCTGGGAGGGCGGGCTGATGGTGGGCCTGGGCCACGGCGGCGTCGAGGCGGCCCTGGTGGGGGTCTCGATCCTCAGCAGCGCGGTGAGCCTGCACCTCATCCGGCAGCGGGGCATGGCCGCGCTCGGCGTGCCGGCCGAGGCCCAGGCCGCGGTCCAGGCCCAGCTCGACCAGGTCTTCGGCGCCCCCTCCTGGATGATGCTGATGGGCGCCGGGGAGCGGGCCCTGGCGATGACCTGCCACGTCGCGATGTCGCTGCTGGTGATGCGGGCGGTGCGCGATCGGCGGCCGCGGTGGCTGCTGGCCTCGATCGCCCTGCACACGGCGCTCAACGCCGGCGCCGTGGCCCTGGTCCAGGCCGGCCACCCGCTGGGCGCCGAGGGCTTCCTGCTGGTCATGGCGCTGCTGTCGCTCGGGCTCGTCGTGGCCCTGCGCGACCCGCCGGCGCCCCCGGCCCGGCCCCCACCCCCGGTGCCGCCGGTCGCGATCCGGCGGGTGCCCCTGTCCGCCCCCTCGGAGGAGGGATGATCGAGACCCGCCGCCTGACCCGCCGCTTCGGCGAGCTGCTGGCCGTCGACCGCCTGGACCTGGACGTGGCGCGCGGCGAGTGCCTGGGCTTCCTGGGCCCCAACGGCGCGGGCAAGACGACGACCGTCCGGATGCTCTGCGCGCTCATCGCGCCCAGCGAGGGGTCGGCGCGCGTGGCCGGGCACGACGTGGTGCGCGAGGCGGACCAGGTGCGCCGCAAGGTCGGCATCCTCACCGAGACCCCCGGCCTGTACGACCGCCTGTCCGCCCGCCGCAACCTGGAGCTGTTCGGCGAGCTGTACGGCGTCGACGACGTGGCCGGCCAGGTCCGGCGCTACCTGGCGCTGCTGGGCCTGTGGGAGCGCCGCGACGACCCGGCCGGCACCTTCTCCAAGGGGATGCGGCAGAAGCTGGCGATCTGCCGCGCCCTGCTGCACGAGCCGCCGATCCTGTTCCTCGACGAGCCGACCAGCGCGCTGGACCCCGAGGCCGCGCGCCTGGTCCGGGACTTCGTCGGCGAGCTGAAGAGCCAGGGGCGCACCATCTTCCTGTGCACCCACAACCTGGAGGAGGCCGACCAGCTCTGCGACCGGGTGGCCCTGTTCCGCAACCGCCTGCTGGTCGTCGACACCGCCGCCAGCCTGCGGCACCAGACCTACGGGCGCCAGGTCGAGGTGCGGCTGCGGGAGCTGCGGCCGGAGCACGATGCCGCCGTGCGCGCGCTCGGCCTGCCGGTGGAGCTGGCTGCGGTGGGGGCGACGCTGCGGCTGCGCGCCGACGACCCCGACGCCATCACGCCCGCCGTCGTGCGCGCCCTGGTGCTGGCCGGCGCCGAGGTCCAGGCCGTGACCCCGATCGAGCACAGCCTGGAGCGGGTCTACCTGGAGATCATGGGGGGCCAGCCATGAACCGCCGCGTGCGCGCCGTCCTGCGCAAGGAGTGGGAGGAGGTCTTCAAGAACGGCCTGGTGCTGTTCACCATGGTCTTCACCCCGCTGCTCTTCGTGGTCATGGGGGTGGGCACCGTGGGCGGCACCGGCATGGCCACCAGGGGCGCGCCGCCCATGTCCCAGGCCGAGGCGGCCGAGCTGCGCAAGCTGGCCGGCGAGCAGTGCGCCGGGCTGGACGGCGCCGCCTGCCTGGACCTGTACCTGGGCACGCTGATGCTGCTGCTGTTCATGATGCTGCCGCTCATCCTGCCGACCGTCTTCGCCGCCTACAGCGTGGTCGGCGAGAAGACCGGCCGCACGCTGGAGCCGCTGCTGGCGACGCCGATCCGCACCACCGAGCTGCTGCTGGCCAAGGTGCTCGCCGCGGCGGTGCCGGCGGTGGTGGTGACCTGGGGAGGGGTGGCCTGCTACCTGGGCGGGCTGGCGCTGCTGGGCGAGGGGGGGACCGCGCGCGCCCTGCTCTCGCCCGCCTGGCTGGCGGCGGTGGGCGTGCTGGCCCCGCTGCTGGCCGTCGGGGGGGTGCTGGCCGCGGTGATCGTCAGCTCCCGCGTCAACGACCCCCGCACCGCGCAGCAGCTCTCGGGCGTGGTCGTCATGCCGCTGGCCATGGTGCTCGTCGGGCAGTCGATGGGCCTGTTCATCGTGGACGCGGCGATGGTCGGCGTCGCCGTGGTCGTGATGGTGGTGCTCGACCTGGCGCTGGCCTGGGTCTCGGTGGCCCTCTTCGACCGCGAGAACGTGCTGACCCGGTGGAAGGGGGCATAGCGGCCGTCAGCGCACCTCGAAGACCCCGTCGATCTCCACGGCCACGCCGAAGGGGAGCTGCGCCACGCCGACGGCGCTGCGCGCGTGGCGGCCGGCCTCGCCGAAGGCGGCGATGAGCAGCTCGCTGGCGGCGTTGAGCACCGCCGGCTGCATCGTGAAGTCGGGGGTGCAGTTCACGAAGCCGTTGAGCTTGACGGCCCGGACCACGCGCTCCAGGTCGCCGTCGAGGGCGGCCCGGAGCTGGGCGAGCAGGTTGAGGGTCACCTCGCGCGCGGCCTCCTGGCCGTCCTCCAGGCTCCACTGCGCGCCGACCTTGCCCACCCAGCGGAACTGCCCGTCGCGCACCGGGACCTGGCCGGCGATGAAGACCAGGTCGCCCGTGCGCACCCAGGGCGCGTAGGTGGCGGCGGGCACCGGAGCGGCGGGGATGGAGAGGCCGAGCTCGGCCAGGCGGGCCTCGATGCGTCCGGACATGCTTCCTCGGGGGGGCGAGAGGGGGGAGGTTGACGGCCAGCGCGCGGCCGGCCACATGGCCCGGGCCGTGCGCCCCCGCCTGCTGCTCTCCGCGCTCTACCTCGCCGACCTGGCAGGGGTGGGGGCGTGGTTGCCCTTCCTGGCCGTCGCCCTCGACCGCAAGGGGATCTCGGGGGCCGGCATCGGCGGCCTGCTGGCGATCATCCCGGTGGCCCGGATGCTGTCGGCGCCCCTGTGGTCGCTGGTGGCCGACCGCACCCGCTCGGGCCGGGCCCTGCTGCGGCTGGCGACCGGCGGCTCCCTGCTGGCGGCGGTCGCCCTGGCCGCGCTGCCGCTCCCGCCGTGGGGCATCGGCGTGCTGCTGCTGGTCTTCAGCACGCTGCGCTCGCCGATCGCCCCCCTGGTCGACACCACGGCGGTCAAGATCATCACCGACGAGGGCGGCGACCCGCAGGACTACGGGCGCCTGCGCATGTGGGGCACGGTGGGCTTCCTGCTGGGGAGCGCCGCCGGCTCGATGCTGATGGCCGCCTCGCCCCTGGCCGGGTCCGCCCTGTGGCTGGCCGTCGCCGCCTGGACGACCTCGACGGCCCTGGCCTTCCTCCTGCCCGCCGCCCCCGCGGCCGCCCCGGCGCCGGTCTGGCCGGCCCTGCGCAGGCTGGCGGTCAGCCCCTTCCTCGGCCCGCTGCTGCTGGCCCTGTGCCTGCACGGCATGGGGTTGACGGTCTACGACACGACCCTGGCGATGCACATGGAGGGCCTGGGACTGGCCGGCGGGTGGGTGGCGACCGCGCTCACCCTGGGCCTGCTGGCCGAGATCGCCGTGATGTGGTGGGGCCGACACCTGCTGCGGCGCCTGGGCCCCTTCCGGATGCTGACCGTGGCCGGCGCGACCGGCGCCCTGCGCTGGGGCCTCACCGCGGTGGTGACGACCCCGGCCCTGCTGGCGGGCCTGCAGCTCCTGCACGGCGTCGTCTACGCGGTCTTCTGGCTGGCCGGCGTCGAGGCGATGCGCCGCCACGCCCCCGAGGAGGTCCGCGTCAGCGCCCAGAGCCTGCTGACGACCACCGCCTACGGGGTCGGCTCCCTGCTGTCGGCCGCCGCCGTCGGCGCCCTGCTGGAGCCCCTGGGCACCTCGGGCCTGTTCGGCGCGGCGGCCCTGGCCTCGCTGTTGGCGACGGCCGGCCTGCTGCGGGCCCAGCACCAGGCCCCGCGCTGACCGGCGGCGGCGCTACCGCCGCAGGTCCTCGGCCACGCGGCCGTCCACCAGCTTGACCACCCGCCGCGCGTGGTCCACCACCCGGGCGTCGTGGGTGCTGAACAGGAAGGTCACGCCGCGCTCCTGGTTCAGCCGCTGCATCAGGTCGAGCAGCTTCTCGGCCGTCTCGCTGTCGACGTTGGCGGTCGGCTCGTCGGCCAGGACGATGGCCGGGCGGGCGGCGATGGCGCGCGCGATGGCCACCCGCTGCTGCTGGCCGCCGGAGAGCTGGTCGGGCCGGCGGTGCTCCAGGCCGCCCAGGCCCAGCTCCTGGAACAGGGCCAGCACGCGCTCCCGCCGCTGCCCCTCGGGCACGCCCTGCAGGGCGAGCACGCTCTCGGCGTTCTCGTAGGCCGTCAGGACCGGGATGAGGTTGTAGGCCTGGAAGACGAAGCCGATGCGGTCGCGGCGCAGGTGGGACAGCTCGCGCCGGGACAGGCCCCCCAGGTCGCGCCCCTCCAGCGCGACGGTGCCCGACGAGGGGTGGTCCAGCGCGCCGGCGAGGTTGAGCGCCGTGGTCTTGCCCGAGCCCGAGGGGCCGACCAGGGCGGTGAACTCGCCGGCCTCGATCTGCAGGTCGAGGCCGCGCAGCGCGTGCACCTGGACCTGGCCCTGGGTGTAGACCTTGGTGACGGAGGAGAAGCGCAGCAGGCTCATGTCACACCAGCTTGATGGTCTGGACCGGGACGGTGCGGCCCGCCTGCCAGGCCGGGTACAGCCCCGACAGCATGGTCGCCAGGACCACGCCGAGCAGGATGAGGGCCAGGTTCTCGGGGTAGATGCCGATCTGCAGCAAGGGGGACATGCCGATGCCGGCGATGTCCATGCTCTGGCCCTGCTGGGCGTAGACCTCGGTCAGGTCGATGGGGTGGGAGGCCAGGTAGAGGTAGGGCCCGGCCGTCACCAGGAGCCCCATCAGGATGCCCACCAGGGCCAGCCAGAAGCTCTCCCACATGACCAGCCGGAAGACCTGGCCGCCGGTGTAGCCGATGGCCATCATGATCCCGAACTCGCGGCGGCGCTCCAACACGCTGACGAAGAGCGTGTTGAAGATGCTGGCCGCGACCAGCACCATGATCACCGCCTCCATGAAGCGGGCGCCGCCGACCTTCATCGAGATGAAGCCCGACAGCTCGGGGTTCACCTCGTCCCAGGTGGCCGCCCGCAGCGCCTCGCCCAGCGTCGCGGCCACCGTGTCGCGGACCCGGGCGCTCCGCCGCGCGTCGTCGCTGTAGACCGCGACCTGGGTGGCCTCGTGGGCGCCGTAGGCCAGGGTCTGGCGCACGGCGTCGATGGGCAGGATGGCGAGGGCGCCGTCGGTGCTGTCCGCGCCGGTGGTGACCGTCCCCTGCAGGCGCGCCAGGCCGCTGGCGATCTCGCCGTTCTTGTCCATCAGCGTGTAGACGACCTTGTCCCCCAGCTCGAGCTTGAGGTTGCGAGCCAGCCGCGCGCCCAGGACGATGCCCTTGCCGTCCGCGGCGTCCAGCAGCTCGCCGGCGGTCAGCGCCTCGACGAAGGCCAGGCTGCCCGCGTCCTCTCGCGCGGGGTCCACGGCCAGGAAGTACGCGCCGTAGCTCTGCCCGGCGGTCGCCAGCATCACGGGCCCGGAGATGCGCGGGACCGCCCGCGCGACGCCGGGCAGCGCGGCGACCTGCTGCGCCACCGCGTCGGCGTCGGGCACCGTGCGCTGCAGCGAGGGGGAGTCCAGGTACTCGGGGTGCTGCACGACCACGTGGCCGCTGGCCATGCGCGCGGCCAGGTCGATCATGTCTCCGAAGCTGCGGTCCTGCAGCGCCGTGAACATGACGGCGAGCATCAGGCCGAAGGTGATGGCGCACATCGTCAGCAGCGTGCGCCGGGTGTTCCGCCACAGGTTGCGCCAGGCCAGCCGGGACAGGGAGGGACCGTCCATCGTCGCTCCTACCGGGCCCGCATGGCTTCGATCGGGGGGATGCGGGCCGCCTTCAGCGCCGGCCACAGCACCGCCAGCGCCACCATGCCCCACAGGATGAGCACGGGCCCCTGCACGGTGGAGACCGTGAAGCGGCCGGTCCAGCGCTGCATCATGGACATGCCCATCATCTGCATGCCCCCGAGCGCCCCGACGTCGATGCCGACCCGGGACAGCCAGGCCATGGCGGGCAGGGCCAGCAGCACGCCGATGCCCGTGGCCAGCAGGGCCTGCAGGGCGCTCTCCACCGCGATGAGCGAGAAGACGGTGCCCGGGCCGTAGCCGATGGCCTTCATCACGCCGAACTCGCGGATGCGCTCGAAGACCGCCATGAGCATCGCGTTGAGCACCAGGATGGCGATCGCCAGGTACACGATGAAGGCGACCACCTGGATGAGGCCCCGGGTGCTCTCGATCATCGTCGACAGGGTGGGCAGGAGCTGTCGCCAGGTCCGGACCTCCAGGCCCGGGCCCAGCGCCTCGATCCGCGCGCGGGCCTGGTCCAGGTCGGAGCCCTCGGGCACGCGCACGGTCAGGCGGTGCGCCCCCGCGGGCAGGACCATCAGCGCGCGGAAGGCGTCCTCGGTCAGGAACACGGTGCCGCGGTCGACGCCGTCGCCGACACCCGCGAGCACCCCGCGCACGGTGAACAGGTCGTTGGCGATGCTGCCGTCGGCGCCCTGCGAGAGGATCAGCAGCTCGGCGCCGACCTGGGCCCCCAGCGACCGGGCGAGGCGCTTGCCGAGCACGACGCCGCGGGGGTCGGCGGGGTCGAGCCAGGCGCCCTGATCGAGCCGCTGGTGGATGCGGGTCACGGTCGCGTCCCGTTCCACGTCCACGCCGACGAGCTGCACGCCCGCGCTCTCCTGCCCGACGGCGCCCAGCCCGCCGCCCAGCAGGCGCGGCGCCGCCGCGTAGCCCAGGCCCTCGATCCCGGTGAGCAGCGCGGCCGGATCGGCGACCACGCGGTGCAGCGAGGGGTCGTCGCGGTAGCCCGCGGCCACCACCTGCAGCTCGCCCACCTCCAGGTCGACGGCCTGGTCGACCATGTCGACCAGCATGCCCTCCACCAGGCCGGTGTAGAGGATCATCACCCACAGGGCGAAGGTCATGGCCGCGACGGTGACGGCGGAGCGGCGCCCGTTGCGCCAGAGGTTTCGCCAGGCCATCCGGAGGATCTGCATGGCACGCTCCTTCTGGCGGCTAACCCCCCCCGGCCGCGGCCGCCGGCGGCGTGGCCGATGGTCGCCCGCCCCGATAGCCGCCGGGCCGAGGAGGGCCCCATGCCCGAGCAGGACGACAACGCAGAGCGCACCGAGACCACCGAGGCCGAGCAGGTCGAAGGCGTCGAGACGGACGAGGCGGCCGGCCCGAAGGGATCACCCCGCAAGGCCAACCTGCTGAGCCGGCCGACCGACTTCGTCGCCCGGCCCGGCTTCCGCAACCCGGCCAACAGCCGGACCAAGGCCCAGAAGCAGGCCGGGAAGAAGCGTCGCTGAGGCCCGCCGCGCGCCGGTGGGGGCGCTGCGCCCGCTGGTCGCAGGTCCCCCGAGGCGCCCGACCGGTGGCAACATTCGCGGGGTGCCGGTACCGCTCGCCTTCACCGCGCTCGCCCTGCTGGTCGGACCGGCATGCGGCGGTCGGGACGCTGCCCTGCCGCCGCAGCCGCCGCCCCTTCCGGCCGCCGCGGCGCCGGCACCTCCTGCCGAGCCGCCCGCGCCGGTCGCGGCGACGCCTCCGCCCGCCGCCGCCCCCGCCGCCCCCGACTCCTGGGCGCCGACCCCGCCCACCGCCGAGCGCGCCGAGGCCTTCGCCGCCCGCCGCCCCAAGTCCGTCGTCGAGCTGCAGCCCTGGCGGGAGGAGACCCAGGTCCCCCTCCCCACCGGGCAGGGGCCCGCCACCACCGTTACCCTGGTGGACCTGAACCCGGCCGTGCACGAGTGGTTCCTGGTGCGCCTCGAGGCCGCGGGGCAGCCCGCCCAGACCTGGCACCTCGAGAACCACGACCCCCGCGCGGTGCGCGTGACCCTGGACCCGGCCTTCCCCGAGGGGCTGACCCTCCACGAGGGCGCGACGATCCGGACCTGCCCGCTGTGGCCGCCCACCGGCTCGGCCCTGGAGCTGGGGCGCGCCTCGGGCCAGGCCTTCGCCCCCCTGTGCGAGGGCCGCCTCTCCCTGCGCAGCCCCACCCAGGGCCACCGCTCCACCCGGGAGGCCACGGTCGACTTCCTGCGCGACAAGGTGTGGGGCGGCGAGCAGATCACCAACCTGGTCAAGGAGACCCTGTACCAGGACAGCGAGCTGGCCACGAGCGAGGTGCTGGCCGCCGCGCCGGGCTCCCCCTCGCCCGCCGCCGCCGGCGCCTCCCCCGGGCCGACCCCGGCGCGGGTCGATCCCGCGCTGGCCGGACGCCAGGTCGTGCCCGTCAACCTGGGGCTGCCCCTGCTGGAGGCCGCCTCGGGCACGGTCGAGATCGGCCGCTGGTACCCGGTCGAGGGCTCGCCCGGCGTCTTCGCCAGCGCGATGCAGCCGCGGCTGGTCGACCCGGCGGTCAGCGCCGGCTGGGAGGGGCGGGTCCACGCGCTGGACGAGGTCGAGGGCAGCGCCCTGGTCTTCCTGACGGCCTTCGACCTGGACACGCACGAGCTGGTCTTCGACGTGGGCACCGACCACCCCCGCGTCGGCTGGTCCGAGCGTGCGCCCGCCGCCGTCCGGGACCTGCGCCTGCCGGGGCCCGACGGCTTCGACACGCTCGCCCCGCTGGTGCGCACCGGCAAGGTGAACCCGGCGCACGTGCCGCGCCTGGTCGCCACCTTCACCGGCGGCTTCAAGCGCAGCCACGGCGCCTTCAAGAGCGGGCCCTTCTCCCTGGTGAACAGCGGCACGCACTACGGCTGGGTCGAGCACGGCGTGATCGAGAGCCGGCCGATGCCGGGCCTGGCGACCTGGGTAGCCTGGGCCGACCCGCGGGGGGGTCCCGATCGGGTCGAGGTGCGCACCTGGTCGGTCGAGGACGACGCCCGCCTGCAGCAGGTCCGCCACCTGCGGCAGAACGGGCCGCCGATCCTCGAGCCCAGCGGCGAGGGAGGCGCCGCGATGCCCGGCGCGCTGGTGAACCGCTGGGGCGACGGCAACTGGTCGGGCAGCGTCGAAGGCAAGCTGCGCAGCGTGCGGGCCAGCCTGTGCGTGCAGGAGAGCGCGCAGGGCCGCTACCTGCTCTACGGCTACTTCAGCAGCGCCACGCCCAGCGGGATGGCGCGGGTCCTGGCCGCCTACGGCTGCGGCGTCGCCATGCTGACCGACATGAACGCGCTCGAGCACACCTACCTGTCGCTGCACCACTTCCACGACGGCCGCTACGCCGTCCACCACCTGATCACCGGCATGGAGGTGCTCGACCGCACCAACAAGGCCGGCGTCTACCTGCCGCGCTTCGTCGGGCTGGCCGACAACCGGGACTTCTTCACCGTGCTCCGGCGCCGCCCGGTCGAGGAGGACCGGTGACCGCGCTGGCCTGGGCCCTGGCGCCGGTCGCGACCCTGCTGGGCCTGGCCCTGGCCGGCGGCGGCGAGGACCTGGAGGCCGCGACCCGCGAGGGGCAGAACGAGGCGTGGATGGCCGCGCTGGTGGCGGTCCACGGCCTGACGCCCGAGCAGGCGGCGGCGGTGCGGGCCGTGGTGGAGGGCAGCGACTTCCTGGGGCAGGGCAACCCGGCCGTGACGGTGCGGCCGATGAGCCGGGAGCAGTGCCGGCAGCGGCTGCAGGCGGCCGGCGAGGACTGGACGGACCCCACGGCCGAGGCGGTCTGCGGGCGGCCCTACATGCGACCGCTGTACGACCCGGCCACCCAGGCGCCCGCCCAGGCCCGGACCTGCATCGACACGCTGGAGTTCCCCGACATCCCCTGCGAGTACCCGGTGGTGTGGGTGCGGGCGCGCGAGGCCCAGGAGCTGTGCCGGGCCGTGGGCAAGCGGCTGTGCGACGCCCACGAGTGGGAGGGCGGCTGCCAGGGGGCGCTGGGCCCGCCGGACTACCGGTGGGACCTGGCGAAGGGACAGAGCCCCAACGCCGCCGTGCAGCGGATGCGCGCCGCCCACAACCGCGCCCAGACCGACCGGCGCTGGTCCTATGGCCCCGCCTTCCGGACCGGGGTCTGCGCCCAGGACAGCACCAAGCTCTCGACCTGCTCGGGCGGCTCCTGGACCGGCTGCGGCAGCAACCACTACCCGGCCGGCAGCTTCCCCACCTGCCAGAGCCCGCTGGGGGTCGCCGACCTCAACGGCAACGCCGCCGAGCACATGAACCTGCCCCTGTCCCCCGACCAGCTCGCCAGCGCCGGCGGGCCCCTGGGCGTCACCGAGATGAAGGGCAGCTGGTTCATCTGGGACAAGTACCAGGCCCACGAGGACTGGTGCCGCTGGCGGGCCCCCTACTGGCACGGCGGCCGGGTGATGGCCCAGGACAGCCACCGCAACTACCACCTGGGCTTCCGCTGCTGCCTGGACCTGCCCGATCCTCCTCCCTCGCCGGAGAACCCCTGATGCCTCGCCTCACGCGCCGCTCGCTGCTGGGAGGGGGCGCACTGCTCGCCGCCACCGCCTCGCTTCCCCGCCGGGCCCGCGCCGCCGACCCGCTGATCTCGATGGTCCGCTCGCACGCCCCGGCCTGCGGCGAGGCCCTGTGCCTGCCCACCCGCCCCTCGGGCGCGCTGGGCGGCCTGGACCTGGCCCACGCCCTGGCCGACCTGCCCGACGGCGCGCGCTACCTCGCCCTGGCCAACCAGGTCCTCGACGGCAACATCCCGGCCTTCCTGCGCGTGCTCAGCCCGGTGACCCTGGAGGCGCCGGCGGGCCACGACGGCCCGCACCTGGCCACGATCTTCGTGACACCCGACTACCTCGCGGTGGGCAACCGCCAGGACTTCCTGCGGGTGCCCCTGGACCTGCCCCAGGCCGCCCGCATCGCGCGGGCCCTGGACATGGCCCTGCCGACGCCTCGGATGGTCGACGCGATCTACGCCGCGGCGCAGACCGTGCTGGCGCCCGCCCCGCTGCCGCCGACCCACCAGATGCGCAGCATGCCCTACGTGCTCCACCACCAGGCCCTGGTCGAGCAGGCCCGCGCCGGACGCTCGGTGCTGCCGCTGATGGCCGGCCACAAGAAGGACCTGGTGCTGACCAACCGCCTGCGCAGCCAACCCGACCGGGTCGCCATCTACGGCTGGCACCGGGGGGACGGGGACCCCATCCAGCCCCTGTCGCTGGTCCACGGCAAGGGCTACGCCGACTACAGCCACGGGGTCCGCCTCGTCTCCCGCCTGGCCCTGGTCGACGGCGTGCCCATCGACCTCTTCGACGCCCTGGCCGACCCTCGCATCGCCCCCCTGTTGACGCGGGAAGGGCGGCTGCCCGGCGCCCAGGACCTGCTCCAGGTCGCCTGATCCGGAATAGCCGCCTGTCCGATGGCCGCGACCCACGACACCATCGTCCTCTCCGACCTGCACCTCAGCGACGTGCAGCCGGTGCTGCCCGGCCGCCCGCTGTGGAAGCGCTACAAGCAGGCGGACCTGGTGGTGGACGACTGCCTCGCCCGCTTCGTGGACCACCTGCTGGACCAGGTGGCGCCCGACAGCGAGCTGGTCCTGGCCGGCGACATCTTCGACTTCGACGGCTGCATGGCCCTGCCGCCCCGCCGACCGCGGCCGCCCTTCTCCGTGAGCTGGCTGGAGCGCCGGCGTGGCCTGCACGCCGAGGAGCCCAAGTCCGCCTTCAAGATGCAGGTGATCCTGCGCGACCACCCGGTCTTCGTCGCCGCGCTGCGGCGCTGGCTGCGCGCCGGCCACCGCCTGGTCCTGATCATCGGCAACCACGACATCGAGCTGCACTGGCCGGCCGTGCAGCAGGTCCTGCGGCAGGCCCTGCCCGACGCGCCGCCCGGGTCGATCCGCTTCTGCGAGTGGTTCTACATCTCCGGCGGCGACACGCTGGTGGAGCACGGCAACCAGTTCGACGCCTACTGCCTGTGCAACGATCCCATCTCGCCGACCGTCGCCTGGCGGGGCCGCGAGCTGATGCGGGTGCCCTTCGGCAACCTGGCCGAGCGCTACATGCTCAACGCCATGGGGCTGTTCAACCCCCACGTCGAGAGCAGCTTCATCATGTCGCTGTCGCAGTACGTGGGCTTCTTCTTCAAGTACATGCTGCGCATCCAGCCGCTGCTGGGCCTGACGTGGTTCTGGAGCGCCGTCGTCACCCTGGTCGACACGCTGCGCGAGAGCTTCCTGCCGTCCGTCCGCCGCCCGCTGGAGCTGGAGGCCCGCCTGCACGACATCGCCGCCCGCGCCAACGCCACCGTGGGCCAGGTGATGGCGCTCAAGGCCCTGCACGTCCACCCGGCGGCCTTCAGCCCGTGGATGATCGCCCGCGAGCTGTGGCTGGACCGGGCCCTGATCCTGGCGCTGCTGGTCGGCGCCAGCTTCCAGGTGGTCACCGTCTACAACGTCTTCCGCCCGCTCTCCCCCTGGTGGGCGCTGGTGGTCTTCGTCCTGCTCCTGCCACCGTTCATCTTCTACGCCCGCGGGGTCAACAGCGACGTCGACACCACCGAGAAGGTGCTGCGCGAGCGGCTGCCGCTGGCCGTGCAGATCGCCCACACGGGGCGGGTGGTCATCGGTCACACCCACGTCGAGCACCACACCCGCCTGGATCACTGCGAGCTGCTCAACACGGGCACCTGGTCGGCGGCCTACCACGACGTCGAGTGCACCCGGCCCTTCGGGCGCAAGTGCTTCGCCTGGATCCGCCCCTCCGCCGACGGGCCCCGACAGGCGGCCCTGTGCGAGTGGAAGGACCCCGGCGTGGTCGCCCTGCCGGTGGTCGAGGGCGCCGGCCAGAAGCCCGAGGGCCTGCTGGCCGCCCTACGGGCCCAGGTGGCCGCCCGAGCCGGGTGACGCCGCGGTCGGGCGGCAGTCCGGGCAGGGCCAGGTCAGCGCGTGCAGGGGGCGGTAGCCCAGCACGCTGGCCGCGCGCCGGCCGTCCAGCACGCCGTTGAAGTGGAAGCGGCGCTGGTTGATGGCGTACTGGAAGTCGGTGCGCCGGACGGCCCGGCGCAGCGCGTACAGCGGCCCCAGCAGCGGCCCGGGCACGGGCACGTCGTCCCGCCCCCACAGGCGGATCGCCCGCGACAGCGGCAGGGTGTCCGCGCCGGGGATGTTGAACACCCCCTGCTCCGGGGCGTCCAGCGCCAGCACCCAGGCCGCCGCAGCGTCCTCCAGCGACAGCAGGTTCAGGATCGGGTCGTAGCCCAGCGGTCGCAGGCAGACGCGGGAGGAGAGGTAGTCGAAGAGCTGGCTGCCCATGTCGGCGGCCAGGATCTCGGCCAGCCGCAGCACGTTGACGTGGATCGGCGCCAGCCCCATGCGCGCGCACACCGTGATGTCCGCCTCGACCCGGTCCCGCAGCCACTGCGGCGCCTGGGGCGAGAGGTCCAGCGACCAGTCCTCCCGCACCAGGTCGGGGGTGTCGTGCCGGGCCAGGTAGACGGCCGAGGTCGAGCAGAGCAGGAAGCGGCGCACCGAGGGGTGGTGCTCGGCCAGCCGCAGGAGCTGCCGCGTGGTCTCGACGTTGAGGCGATGCACGTGGTCGCCCTGGTCGCTGGCCCGCCGGTGCATCGCCAGGTGCACCACCGCCTGGATCCCGGCGGCCCGGACCCGCCCGAAGAGGAGCTGTCGCATCTGGCGGGCGTGCAGCAGGTCGACCTGGTGGTACTCCGCCTGCTCGGGCAGCAGGCCGCGCACCGCGGCGGGCGCCTCCAGCCCGACGGCGATGACCGGACCCTTGCCCGCGGCCAGGATGGCCGTGACCACCGCGACGCCCAGCGGGGTGGTCGCCCCGCTGACCAGGACGCCGCGGGTCCCGGGGCTCACCGGAAGACCCCCGCGCGCGCGGCCAGGCCCCGCGCGAGCAGCGCGGCCACCGCCTCCTGGGTCTCTCCGGCCAGCACGCCCACCGCGTCGGCGTCGTAGGCGTCCTCGGGCCGCCACCGCCCGGCCACCGGGATCGGCGGTCCGTACCACAGGTGGTAGTGCACGGGCAGCGGCAGCGGGGTCGCCGGCACCGGCAGGTAGGGCGCGCCGAAGGCGTGGATGCCCTCGATCCGCGTGAGCTGGGGCCACTGCTCCTCGGCGCCGACCACCCCGACGGGCACGACCGTCACCTGGTGGCGGATGGCCAGCTCGGCGAAGCCCTCGCGGAAGGGCCGAAGCTGGTAGCGCTCCGAGAAGGGCTTGCCGATGCCCGGGGTGCCCTCGGGGAAGACGATGATCAGCTCGCCGGCGTCCAGCAGGGCGTGGAAGTTCCCCCGGCTGCCGCCGAAGCCGCCACCGCCGGTGAACAGGATGCTCACCCAGGGCAGCGACGGCACGAAGTGGTCCATCACCACCCGGGGCACGCGGCCGCCGGCCGCCCGCCGGACCACGTCCGTCCAGATCATCATCGCGTCCAGCGGCAGCGTGCCGCTGTGGTTGGCCGCCAGGATCACGGGCCCGGTGGGCGGGATGTGCTCGATGCCGTGCGAGCTGACCCGGAAGTAGCGCTCGTAGAGGAAGCGCGTGACGACCAGGCCCATCGCCACGCCGCCGCGGTGCATGCCGAAGGGGTCGTAGCCGTGGCCGTCGTCCCGGATCGTCGTGGCCATCGCCCGGTCGAACAGCTCGTCGGGGAGCAGGCGCCGGGCCAGGTGGGCCATGGTGGGGCGCGGTGGCAACAGCGGCCGATGCGCCCGGGGGTCGAGGCGGCGGTCGAGGCGTTCCCGGAGCTCGCGGACGGAGGGCATGGCTGCCCCCCCGATGGGAGCAAGGTCCGTGCCCGGCGCGGAGGGCCGTGCCATCGGGATCACCGCCGCAGGCTGGGGTGATTTGGCACAGTCCGGAGGGGTCAGCCGCCCCAGCGGACCGAGAACCAGGCCGCGTAGCCGTCCAGGGCGCCGCAGCGGTCCAGGTCGACCCGCCCCCTGGCCTCGACCACGCAGGCCAGGCCGGCGTCCAGCGTGGTGCGGGGCAGGCGGACCAGGGGCTGGGCCGGCACCGTCCCCTCCAGCCGCAGGCCGACCGCGCCGGCTGCCTGCTCCTCGTCCCCGTCCCGCAGCCAGTGGCGGGCGGCGAACAGGCCGCTGCCGCCGCTGCCCAGCCGCAGGTCCACCCGGTCGTGCAGGGGCCCGGAGAGCGCGCCCGGGGCCAGCCACGGCTCGGCCACCCAGGCGCCGGCCAGGGGCTGCGGGACCAGGCTCGAGGGCAGCCCGCCGACCGTGAAGGCCCCGGCGGCCAGCGCCCGCCCGAAGAGGCCTTCCAGCGTCCACGCCCGCAGCCCCAGGGCGGCCCCGGCCCAGGCCGAGACCTGGCGGTGGCCCGCGCCGCCCACCTGCCCCGACAGCCCCCCGCGCGGCTCGAACCAGGCCACCCGGCCGAAGCGCTGGGCCGCGTCGGCCCGGCCGTGGCCCGCCACCCACGCCGCGTGCGGGTCGCCGGCCAGGGGCAGCAGGCCCAGCCCTCCCAGCCGCCAGGACCAGCGGGTGGTCGGGCCCCGGCGGTCCGCCCCGACCAGGAGCTGGCCCCCGGCGCGCCGGCCCAGCGGCCCGTGGACCAGCCAGGCGCCGTGGGCCTCGACCACCCCGCCGGGGCCGACGGGGGGGCCGGCCCAGCGCAGGCGCAGCGCGCCGCCCCCCACGCCGCCGACGGGAGCCGGCGCTTCCTCCCCCAGGCCCCAGGCGCCCAGCAGCAGCACCTCGTGCCGGCCGATCACGTCGCCCAGCCGCAGGCCGGCCTCCACCGTGCCGGCGCCCGGTCCCACCCCACCCCCCAGCAGCGGCAGCCACTCGGCCTGCCCCAGCCCGTACCGGCGCGCCGTCACGCCGCTGTCGTCCGGCGAGAGGCCCTCGGGGGGATCGGGGTGCAGGGGCGGGCGCACCGGGGGCGGGCCGGTGGGCGGCGGCGGCGCCGGCCGATCCAGGCGCAGGGGCAGGCGGTGCAGGTCCACCCCGTCGCTGTCCAGGCCCAGGTGGTAGAGCGCCAGGCCGTCGGGGGTGGGCGTGGGGGCCGAGGCGACCCCCCGGCTGGCCGTCAGCGGGGACCGGGCGCCGTCCTCCGGCCGCACCGCCCAGATGTCGACGTAGCCCTGCTGCCCCAGGGCCAGCAGGACCGTCGCGCCGTCGCTCGCCCAGCAGGGGTCCGCCACGCTGGCCCCCGCGGGCAGCTCGGGCAGGGTCTCCGCGCCCGTCGCCAGGTCCCGCACCACCAGCCGCCAGGCCCCGTCGTGGCGCAGGTAGGCCACCCGGCGGCCGTCCGGGTCCAGGCGCGGCGCGTCGAGCACGACCCCCACCGGCGGCGTCGACAGCGCCGTCACCCCGCCGGTCACCAGGTCCACCCGGACCAGCTCGTCCTGGCTCCAGCGCCGCCGCAGGGCGACCGCCCAGGTGCCGTCCGGGCCGGGATCGGCCTGGGTCAGGTCCGCCCCGCGCGTGACCCGCTGCTCCCCGCCGCCGGGCGTCCACGCGAACAGGTCCGGCCGGAGCTGCCCGCGCGCGTCCGCCTCCCACACGGAGATCAGGACGCGCTTGCCATCCGGCAGGAAGCGGGGGTGGGCCGCCGGCCGGAGGAGATCCTCTCGCGTGGCCGCGGGATCCCGCGGCAGCGTCCGGGGGGGCACGGCGACCACGTCCTGCGGGTCGCGCGCGGCCGCCTCCTGGTGCGGGGCGAGCCAGTCCGCCAGGGCGTCGGGGTCCTCGGCCGTCTCGTAGACCTGCAGCAGGCTGCGGCCCTCCACGCGCCGGCTCACCACCAGGCGCCCGCCGTCGGGGGAGAGCGCCGGCTCTCCCGTGCCACCCTCCAGGTCCAGCCACAGGCTGTCGTCCGCCGCGCGGGCGCGCTCCTGCTCCATCGCGGCGTGGCCGACCTCGGCGCGGAAGCGGTCGTAGAGCGCCTGCGGCCCCTCGCCGAACACCCCCGCGAAGGCCTCGTCGAAGCCGCGCAGCTCGCGGGCCGTCACCCGCGCCCACAGGTCGGGAAGGGCGCGGCAGCCGCCGGGCGCCGGCACGTCGGCCGGCGGCGCGCAGGCCCGCCGCTCCAGCCACTCCAGGAAGGCGCTGCCGACCAGGTAGCGGTGGCTGCCCCCCATCCAGGTGTCGTCCCCGTCCAGCTCCTCGTAGGCCGGCAGGCGGCCGTCCTGGGCCAGCACGCGCAGCCAGGCCGCGCGCAGGTCGCCGTGGGGGCGCCCCATGCCGGTCAGCCGCCCCTCGACCACGGTGGCGTAGCCCTCGATGACCCAGGCCGGCACGCCCAGCATCGGCTCCACGCCCAGCAGCCCCAGGGTGCCGCGCCACAGGGGGCTGCGGCTGGGCCGCATCAGGTGGACCAGGTGGGCGTCCTCGTGCACGACCAGGTCCTCGGCCCAGCTCCGGTACCAGGCCAGCCCGCTGCCGGCCGAGGGCGCGGTCGGGAAGATGGCCATGCGCGGGTGGCCGGTCAGCGGGATGGCGAAGCCGTTGGCCTGGCGGGCCGGGTCCATGACGACGACGTCGATCGGCCGCGAGGGCCCGGGCCCCACCTCGGCCGAGACCCGGGCGCGGATCTCCTCCAGGCGCGAGGCGACCTGCCAGGCCCAGGGCAGGGCCACCTCGGGGCTGTGCAGCCGGTAGTGCTCGGTCTGCAGCGTCTGCCAGCGCTCGTCGGCGCCCTGGGCCCGGGCGGGCGAGGGGGTCAGCAGCAGGGCGACGAGGGTGGACAGCACGACCGGCTCCGGCGAGGCGCGCATCGTCGCACGCCGCGGGCAGGGCGGCGTAGACTGGGGCCATGTCCATCTTCGACCTGCTCAAGAAGGCCTGGGCCGACTCCGAACAGGCCCCGGCGGCCACCGACCCGACCGCGGCGCCGGCCGCCGAGCCGGCCGCCCCGCCCCCGCCGGCCGCGGAGGCGGCAGCACCCACCGGCGCCCTCGATCAGCTCAAGGCCGAGGCGGCGAAGCTCGCGGCCCAGCAGGCGGCGAGGCAGGCCGCGGCGGCCGCGAAGGCGGCGCTGGCGGCGGCGGGGGAGGAGCTGCTGGGCGACCTGGAGAAGCAGCTCGCCCAGGGCCAGCAGGCGCGGCAGGGCCGGGCCGAGGTCCGCCCCGACGGTGGCGACGCCGACGCGGTGGCCGCCCAGGTGCTGGCCGAGGCGGCCCAGGCCGAGGCTGCGGCGCGGGCCCTGCGGCGAGCGGACACGGCGCCGTCGGAGCCCGAGGAGGACCCGGCCCAGGCCCGGCGGCGCGCGCGGGAGGAGCGCAAGGCCCGCGCGGCGGCCGAGCTGGCGCGCTTGAAGGCGGCGGCGGGCCGGGACTAGCGACCGCCCCGGTCAGCGCAGCCGCAGGCTGGCGCCCGGCCCCAGCCGCGGCCCCTGGGGCAGCCGTGCCCGCAGCAAGGCCTGGCGCACCGCGGCGCGGTCGGGTGGGGCCGCGGCCAGGTCCTTGCCCTCGAACCGGGTGCCGACGAAGGCGCGGTTCCGGATCCACCGGCTCTGGCCGCCGTCCTGCGCGCCCAGGAAGGTCAGGTCGTAGGGGTAGCCGTCGAGGTAGACCAGCCACAGATCGCTGGAGATGGGCTCCAGCTCCGGCTCGACGACGTAGCCCAGGCTGGTCAGCAGGGGCAGCTCGAGGAACAGCGTGTCTCCGCCCCGCGTGACGAGCATCTCGCCGAAGCCGTAGGTGTCCTCGTAGGTGCCCGTGTGCAGATCCAGGCGCGCCGGGTCGAAGGTGTACTCGGGCACCGTGGTCGGGGTCGGCAGGCCGGCCAGGTCCTCGAAGGCCGCGGTCAACGCCGCCGGCCAGTACGAGCCGTAGCCGCTGTCCAGGATGCTGATGGCGAAGCCCTGCTCGGGCAGCACGTAGAAGGCGCTGCTGTAGGAGAGCGTGTTGCCGCCGTGCTCCCAGACGGGCACCGGGTAGTAGTCGTCGCCGATGGTCAGCCCCGGGAAGACGAGGATCCCGGTCCCGTAGCCGGCGTCGTCGGCGGTCAGCTCGAGCGGGACCCGGAGCGTGGTCATCTCCTGGCGCAAGGCGTCGGAGAGCACCGCCGGGTCGCCCTCCACCAGGAAGCGCGCCATCTGCAGCACCTGCGTCGGCGTGCTCCAGGTGCCCGCCCCGGCCGGCCTCGCGCTGGCGACGTCGGGCACGTCGTCGATGCCGACCGGGCCGTAGTCCGTGGCGCCGTTGAGCCCGAAGAAGTAGCCGACGCCCGTGGCGTAGTCGCCGTCGGCCACGGCCTGCTCCTTGCGCATGTACGTGCGCGTCATGCCCAGGGGCTGGAAGACGTCCTCGACCATCAGGTCGGCGAACCAGCGGTCGTCCAACGCCTCGACGATGAGCCCGGCGACGTCGAAGTTGGGGTTGCTGTAGTTCCAGAAGGCGCCGGGCTCGTTCATCAGCCACAGGTAGGGGAAGAACACCTCCTCGTGGAAGGCGGCCAGGTCGGCGTCGTCGGAGCTGCCCGCCCAGTCGAAGTAGTCGTAGAAGCCGCCCTGGTGGGTCAGCATGTGCTCGACGGTCACCAGGTCGTTCCAGGTGTCGTCGAAGGCGAACTCGCTGTCGGGGTAGGCCTGGGCCAGGGTCGTGTCCAGGGTCAGCCCGCCGTCCTCGACCCGCTGCAGGGTCGCCAGCGAGGTGAACATCTTGGTGGTGCTGCCGAGCTGGAAGAGCGTGTCGACGCCCGGCACCTCCTCCCCCTCGGCGTGCTTGCGCCCCAGGGCCACCCGGCAGGTGACGACCCCGCCCTCCATGATGGCCGCCGACACGCCGGGCGCGTCCTGGCCGGCCAGGTCGGCCTCCAGCGCCGCGATGAAGGCGGCGTGCCGGTCCTCGCAGCCCTCCTGGGTCACCGTCCCGCCCGTGCCCCCGTCGCCAGAGCCCCCGTCGGGCGCGCCGCCGTCGGTGGTCCCCCCGGTGTCGTCGGCGTCCTTGTCGGTGCAAGCCAGCAGGGTCATCAGGACGAGGGCGGTCATGCTTCCTCCTGCCGCGGGGTGTATCCCGAGGCGTCGCCGTTCACGGATAGGCCTGGACACCGGAGGAGCCCGATGGCGCCACGCCCCGCACCCCGCCCCGACCCCAGCGCCGCGGTGGAACCCCTGCCGGTCGAGCACCTGCGCTGGACCTGCGACCCGGCCACCCTGGGCTTCGCCTCGACCGAGGACCTGCCCGACATCGACCGGATCATCGGGCAGGACCGTGCGGTGCAGGCGATCCGCTTCGCCATCGGCGT
This sequence comes from Myxococcota bacterium, assembly GCA_023150805.1. Lineage (GTDB taxonomy): Bacteria > Myxococcota_A > UBA796 > UBA796 > UBA2385 > UBA2385. Next base: position 39,205 of record JAKLKF010000044.1, read on the forward strand.
CCGGCACCACGGCTACAACCTGTTCGCGCTGGGCCCCGGCGGCGTCGGCAAGCACCACGTCCTGCGCCGCTTCCTGGAGCAGGAGGCCCGCCAGTGCCCCGTGCCCGGCGACTGGTGCTACGTGCACCCCATGGGCGAGGACACCGCCCCCCGCGCGCTGGGCCTGCCCGCCGGCGAGGGCCCGCGCCTGCGCGACGACGTGGCGAAGCTGGTGGCCAGCCTCAAGGTCGCGCTGCCCGCGGCCTTCGAGGGGGACGACTACCTCTCCCGCCGCCAGCGCCTGCGCGCCCAGGCCGAGAAGGACGAGGAGGCCGCCCTGGCCGAGGTCAAGGTCGAGGCCCGGGCCCACGACCTGGTCGTGCTGCGCGCCGAGGACGGCGTGGTGCTGGCCCCCCTCAAGGACGGCGAGGTCATCCCCAACGAACAGTTCGAGACCCTGCCCACCGCCGAGCGGGAGCACATCGAGGCCGAGCTGGCCGTGATGAGCGACCGGGTCTACGAGGCGGTCCGCCGCCTGCCCTCGCTCAAGAAGAAGGCCGCCGAGGCCCAGGCCGAGCTGGACCGCGAGGTCGGCCAGGCGGTGGTGGGGCCGGCCTTCGCCGAGCTGCGCGCCGCCTGGGCCCACGACGAGGTGCGGGACTGGCTGCACCGCTTCGAGCAGGACGTGATGGCCAACCTGCCGCGCTTCCTGCCGGCGGCCGAGGACGAGGTCGAGCTGCCCGAAGCCCTGGAGCAGGCCGTCGCCGAGGAGGGCGGCTGGGTCGACCTGCGCCGCTACAAGGTCAACGTCCTGGTCAGCCACCAGGGCCGCCAGGGGGCGCCGGTGGTGCGCGAGGACGACCCCACCCTGGGCAACCTGCTCGGCCGCGTCGAGCACGTCGCCGCCTTCGGGGCCCTGACCACCGACTTCACCCGGATCCGGCCCGGCGCCCTGCACAAGGCCAACGGCGGCTTCCTGCTGCTGGAGGCCCGCCGCCTGCTGGAGGAGCCCCTGGCCTGGGAGCACCTCAAGCAGGCGCTGCGCCACAGCGAGCTGCGGATCCCCAGCCCCTCGCTGGCCGGCGGCGTCGTGACCGCGATCACGCTCGAGCCGCAGCCCATCCCCCTGCAGGTCAAGGTCGTCCTGGTCGGGGAGCGGTTGCTCTACTACCTGCTCAACGAGGGGGACCCCGAGCTGTCGCGCCTGTTCAAGGTGACGGCGGACTTCGAGGAGGACATGCCCCGCACGGCGGAGAGCCAGGCCATGGCCGCCCGCCTGCTCGCCACCCTGGCCCGGGAGGAGAGCCTGCGCCCGCTGGACGCCTCGGCGGTCGCGCGGACCCTGGAGGAGTCGGTGCGCCTGGCCGGCGACCAGGGGCGGCTCTCCACCCACGTCGAGTCGCTCGTCGACCTGCTGCGCGAGGCCGACCACGCCGCGGGGCTGGCCGGGCGGTCGCGGATCGAGGCCCAGGACGTGGCCTCGGCCCTGAAGGCGCGGCGGTACCGCGAGGGGCGGCTGGAGGAGCGCACCCGCCGCCAGGTGCTGGAGGGCCTGGTTCGCCTGCCCACCGAGGGGCAGGCCGTGGGCGAGGTCAACGGCCTGGCGGTCCTGGAGCTGGGACGGACGATCTTCGGCCAGGCGACCCGCCTGGGCGCCCGGGTGCGCCTGGGCGACGGCGACATCGTCGACATCGAGCACGAGGTCGAGCTGGGTGGCCCCATCCACAGCAAGGGCGTGCACATCCTCAAGGGCTTCCTGGGCGGCCGCTTCGGCAGCGAGTCGCCCCTGTCCTTCTCGGCGACGGTCGCCTTCGAGCAGAGCTACGGCGAGGTCGAGGGCGACAGCGCCTCGCTGGCCGAGACCTGCGCGCTGCTGTCGGCGCTGGCCGAGCTGCCGCTGCGCCAGGACCTGGCCGTGACCGGCTCGGTCGACCAGCAGGGGCGGGTGCAGGCGGTGGGCGGCGTCAACGAGAAGGTCGAGGGCTGGTACGACCTGTGCGCCGCGCGGGGGCTCAGCGGCACCCAGGGCGTCATCGTGCCCCGCGCCACCGTGCCGGCGCTCCAGCTCCGGCCGGACCTGGTCCAGGCGGCGCGCGAGGGTCGCTTCGCCGTCTACGCCGTCGAGGACGTGGACCAGGCCGTGGCCCTGCTCACCGGCGTGCCGGCGGGGCGCCGCACGGCCCGCGGCGGCTGGACCCGCGGCAGCGTCAACGCCCGCGTGGCGGCGCGCCTGGCGCGGATGACCGAGCTGGCGCGGAGCGACCGCGGGGAGGGCTGACGGCGGGCCGAGAGACCGGGAGTGGCACCGCGCGCCGCGCCCGGCTAGCGACCGGGCCATGCCGACCGGCCAGACCGCCGTCATCCTGCCCGTGCCCGAGGCCGAGCCCCTGGTCCGCACCTGGCGCGCCCGCTTCGACAAGCACGCCGCCCAGGGCGTACCGGCCCCCATCACCTTGATCTCGCCCTACCTGCCCCTGCCCGCCGCCCGCGCGGCGCTCCCGCGCGCCCTGGGCCTCCTGGCGCGCGGCCCGCTCCGCTTCACCCTGCGTGGGCTGGTCCGGTGGCCCAACCTCGCCGTGCTGGTGCCCGATCCCGACGACGGCCTGCGGCGCCTGGTCCGGGCTCTGGCAGCCCCCCATGCGCTGCTGCCCTACCTGGGACGGTACGGCGAGGCCGTGCGCCCCCACCTGACCGTCGCCTATGGCGCCGACCTGCCCGCCCTGACCCGCGCCCGCTTCGACGCCATCGCCGCCGACGTCGAGCCCCGGCTGCCCCTGTCCTGCACGGGGCGTGAGCTGCTGCTGCTGGTGCGCCAGGACGGTCGCTGGGCGGTCGACCTCTCCCTGCCGCTCCCCCCCCCTGGGAATCACAGGCAGCTCTGCGATACCATGGGGAAGTCCCTCCCAGACCCGGAGTCCCCCCGTGCCCGGTGAGGCCTCCCTCCTCGACCAGCTCCTGGCCGCCAGTCCGGACGCCGTCCTCCTCGTGGACGAGGATGGACGCATCACGCGCGCCTGGGGCGCGACCGAGCGGGTCTTCGGCTACGCCCCCGACGAGCTGGTGGGCGAGTCGATCGAGCTGCTGGTCCCCCCCGCGGAGCGCGCCCGCCACGTGCAGCACCGCACCTCCTTCGCCGGCGAGGGCAAGCAGCGCCCCATGGGCTCGGGCCTCACCGTCGACGGCCTGCGCCGGGACGGCAGCCACGTCCCCCTCGACATCAAGCTGACCCCGGTCCAGGTGGACGGACGCAGGCTGTTCGCCGCCTTCGCCCGCGACGTGACCCACCTGGCCGAGACCCAGCGCCTGCTGATGGACCGGACCCGGGCGTTGGAGGCGCTGGACCAGGAGAAGAACCGGGTGCTGGGGGTGGCGGCGCACGACCTGCGCAACCCGCTCGCGGCGCTCAAGGGCTTCACCGACCTGCTGGAGGCGGGCATCTTCGGCGACCTCGAGGCGCGGGCGCCGGGCCTGGTGGGGCGGGTCGCCCGCTCGGTCGACTACATGTCCCGGCTGGTGGACGGCCTGGTCGACTTCAGCGTGATCGAGAGCGGCCACATCAGCCTGGACCGCGAGCCCACGGACCTGGGCGCCCTGGTGGACGGGGCGGTGGCGGTCGAGCGGCTGGCGGCCCGGCGGCGCGAGATCGACCTGCAGGTCGAGCTGGGCGCCGACCTGGGCCAGGTCGACGTAGACCCCGCCAAGATCGAGCAGGTCGTGCACAACCTGGTGGGCAACGCGATCCGCTTCACCCCCGAGGGCAGCCAGGTGCGGGTCAAGGCCTGGCGCGAGGCGGGCCACGTCCTGCTCCAGGTCGACGACGACGGCCCCGGCATCGCCGTCGACCAGCCCGAGACGCTGTTCCAGCCCTTCACCCGCGGGCGCGGGGCGGTCGCCAGCGGGCACAAGGGCGCGGGCCTGGGGCTGGCCATCGTGCACCGCATCGTCACCGGCCACGGCGGCCACATCACGGTGGACAGCCCGCCCGGACGCGGCGCCTGCTTCACGGTGCGGCTGCCCGCCTCGTGATCGCCCTGGCCGCCCTGGCCCTGGCCCTGGGCGCCGGCCCGGCCCGCGCCGACGACCTGGGCGACCTGCTCCGCCAGGGTGACCTGGTGCTCATCACGCCGACCGCCGACGGCCGCGTCCAGGGTGTGCGCACCTGGTCCTGGTACGACGCGCCCGTCGACGTCGTCTGGCAGCAGATCGTCGCCTACGACGCCTACGCGGAGTGGATGCCCCGGGTGCACAGCGTCGAGGTGCTCGGCCGCGGCGAGGGCTTCGTCGACATCCGCTGGACGCTGAAGGTGCCGGGCCCCAAGCTGGTCTTCGCCGCGCGCTACCACGTCGACGAGGCCAGCCGGACCATCCGCGGACAGTGGCTCGAAGGCGCCCTGGAGGGCAGCTCCTGGACCTGGCACCTGGTACCGGACGGCGGCGGCACCCGGGTCGAGCGGGAGCTCAAGACGACCGCGGTCACCGACTCCTGGCTGCTCCAGCAGTTCGACGACCGCTGGCACACGCTGGAGTTCGGCATCAACGCCGCCACGCCGATCGTCGAGGCCCAGGGGATGCGGCAGGCCCTGCGCGGCCGGCGCTGAGGGGTCCCGCCCGGCGGCTCAGCCCGCGACCTCGCGGCGGGGGACGAGGCCCGCGAGGATCTCGGCCAGGTGCTTCTCGGGCACCGCGCCGTGGTGCCAGCGGGTGCTGCCCACGACCACCCGGTGACCGGCCAGCGCCGCGCCGGCCGCGGGTGGGTCCACGGCGACCCGCTGCGGCCCCAGGGCCAGGGCGACGCGACGGGCCAGCCCCTGGCTCTGGCCGGTGGTGCCCGGGTGGCCGGTGTACAGGCTCACGGCGCGCCGCTCCTCCCCCGCCGCCACCCAGCTCGCGACCCGGTCGGCGCCCCCGTACAGGGCGTCGAGCAGCACGACCCCTCGCACCGGCAGCGCGTCCAGCAGCTCCAGGGCCGTCAGGTAGCCCCCGCTGTGGGCCACGACGACCAGGTCGTCGACCCGATCCAGGCCCAGGCGCGGCGCCAGCACCTCCTCGGTCAGCTCGGCCAGCCAGGCAGCCGCGAAGCCGGGCTCCCGGAAGCGGCCGGGGTTGCCGGTCCGGGCCCGCCAGGCGAGCTGCGGGACGACCAGGACGCTGCGCGTGCCCGCCTCGTCGTGGCGCGCGCCCAGCCCCCAGCCCGCCGTGGGGGCGCCGCCGTCCAGGCAGGGCACCACCCCCGACGCGACGATGGCCCGCGCGCAGCCCTCCCAGCCGTGCAGGTACAGGACGACCGTGGCGCCCTGGGGCGGCAGGTCCGGCGGCGCGTGCACGACGACGGTCGGCGCGCCGGCCGGCACGGGGTGGGCCGACAGGTCCAGGCGCGCCTCGACGTCGAGGGCGAAGGCGGACGCGGAGACGGCGGCGACCAGGGGCAGGACGGGCACCGCCCGATGCTACCCGGCCTTCGGGGCACCGGCACCCGTCGCGTTCATGCGATCCCAGCGCTCGAAGAAGCCCTCCTCGACCGCGCGGTAGTCCACCTCGGCGTTCAGCCGGGCCAGGATGCTGTAGAAGCCGAACTGCAGGCGGTTGAGGAAGATCATCCCCGGGGGCAGCGGCACGAAGCCGTCCCCCTCCACGCCCTTGCCGAAGTCCTTGAAGTTGTCCTTGAACATCTGCACGACGTGGCGGACGTACTCGGGCGTGAACCGGAAGGGCGACTCGCTCACGGGCCGCAGGATCTGCAGGAGGTAGTCGAGGGCGCGCTCCTCGTAGGCGCCGCCGCGGGTCTCCAGCAGCACGCGGCCCGCCGCCCGGGCGGCGTCCCAGTCGTGCGCCGCCGCGGCCCGGTGCATGCGCACCACCGTCTGGCGGCGGGACATCGGGATCTCCTCGACGCAGCCGAAGTCCAGGAAGGTGATCCGGCCGTCGTCGCCGAACAGGTAGTTGCCGGGGTGCGGATCGGCGTTGAACCAGCCCCCGAGCACCATCGAGCCGTAGACGAAGCGCCACAGGGTCGCGGCGTGCTGGGCCCGGGCCTGCTCGCGGGCGTGGATGGCGACCAGGAAGGGCTTGCCGCTGACCAGCTCGGTCGTGAGCACCCGGGGGGCGGTGTGGTCCAGGTGGACCTCGGGCACGTAGATGCCGGGGTCGTCCTGGTGCAGGGCACGGAACTCGGCCTGGCGCCGCGCCTCCAGGCGGTAGTCCAGCTCCTCCAGGAAGCGCTCGCGGATCTCGGCGTGGAAGCGGTCCGCCTCCAACCGGCGCATCCCGAGCATGTCGATCGCCATCTTCACCACGACGCCGTTGTCGAGATCGGCCTCCAGCGCCTCGCCGATGCCGGGGTGCTGGACCTTGACGGCCACGGCCCGGCCGTCGGGCAGGCGGGCGCGGTGGACCTGCCCGATCGAGGCGCTGGCCAGCGGCTCGTCCTCCCACTCGGCGAAGAGCGCGGAGATCGGCGCGCCCAGGTCCTCCTCGACCACCCGGCGGATGTCCGAGGAGGTCGAGGTGTGGGCCTTGCTCTGCAGCTTCGCCATGCTCTTCTCGAAGACCATGCGGTGCTGGTCGGGGATCACCCCGTCGACGTAGCTGGCCATCTGGCCCACCTTGGTGGCCATGCCCCGCATGTTCGAGAGCACCTCGGTCGTGCGCTCGACCTTGGTGGCGACGTCGTCGGCCTGCTTGAGCATGGCCACGCCGGTGGTGGCGCTGGTCTTGGCCAGGTGCGCGAGGCGACGGAGGCGACCGGTCGGCACACGTGCCATGGGACTTCCTGGGAGAGGCCCCCACCCCTACCCGAGCCCGCCCGGTCGGGCGAGCGGCGCCCTGTCTCAGCGCGCGGCGGCGGGCTTCCAGTCCCCCGTGAGGACGGCCGCGATGAACAGGGGGCCGACCAGGAGCTGGAGCAGGTTGGAGAAGAAGGACGGGGAGCGCTTCTCGTAGACGTAGTGGCCGACGAGCTGCAGGGCCCAGGCCAGGGCGGTGATGGCGAGCACCGCCCACACCGGCACCCAGGGGGAGACGGCCATGAACAGGATCGAGACAGCCGAGACGATCGCCGCCAGCTTGACGTCCAGCGACAGGTACCAGGGCAGCACGCACAGCCCCAGCAGGTGGGCCGCGGTCAGCGGGAAGGGCAGCCCCGGCACCGCGAGCAGCTCGATCCAGCCCAACATCGCCAGGATGTGGAAGAGCACCAGCGGCACGCCCAGCTTGTGGGTCGCCCGGTTCATCGGGTGCTGGTGGTCGGCGGCGTAGGCGTCGAAGAGGGCCTGCAGGCGCGGCTTGGGCACGGGACCTCCGCGGACCGCGCCTAACCCGGAGATCCCCGGGACCCGGGCCCAGGCTATGAGTCGCCGCGGAGGAGCGATGCGCCTGCACACGATCGAGCTGGGCACCGACCTGTTCGTCCCCGCCGCCCTGGTCTACGACACCTGGCTGGACAGCGCCCGCCACAGCCAGCTCAGCCAGGCGCCCGCCCTCATCGATCCACGGGTGGGCGGGCTGGTCAGCCTGTGGGGCGGCGCGGTGACCGGCGAGCTGGTCTACCTGGAGCGCCCGCGGGTCATCGCCCAGACCTGGCGGACGGTGGACTTCGGGCCCGACATGGACGACAGCCGGCTGGAGCTGTCCTTCGAGGACAAGGTCAACGGCTGCCACGTGCGCGTGGTGCACGGCCACATCCCCGCCTCGATGGTCGCGATGTTCCGCAGCGCCTGGACCCAGTACTACTTCCCGCGCATGACCACGATTGGCCTACCGGTCTGAGGGCGGCCTGCCCCCTCAGGCGCGGCGGTGCTTGAGCGGGATGCGGTACCGGTCGATGTAGGTCGCGAAGCGCCCGTACACGTCCTCGGGCTCCAGGCCGAAGCGCGCGGCGTCGTAGTGGTGCGCGCCCCGCTTGTCCTTGCGCTCCCCCTCCAGCCAGGCGTCGATGTGCGCGTCCTGGTCGGGGTGCTGCTCGATCTCCAGGGCGCCCTTGAGCTGCCGGACCACGGCCTTGGGGTCCTTGACCAGCTCCTGGAAGGCCACGTCGAAGAAGCGGGCCCGGGGATGCCGCTCCCGCGCCTGCATCGCCCGCCCGACCCCCTCGGAGAAGGCCTGCGAGATGTGGGCGCCGATGGCCGGGTGGTCGATGCGCCCGTGCAGCATCCGGCGGTTGAGCGAGATGAGCGAGCAGTAGGAGGCGACGCTGTCGAAGGGGTCGCGGTGGGTCCAGACGACGGCGGCGTCGGGGAAGACGTCGAGCAGGGCGTCGATGAACCACAAGTGCTCGGGGCACTTGAGCACGAAGCGCCCCGTCGGCTGGTGGTGGGCCATCATCTGGAGCTGCCGGCGGTACTCCCGGTAGGGTCCCCGCATGTCCTGCTGCAGCAGCCAGGCGCCGTAGCCGCGCAGCCCGCCGGCGATGTCCCAGTTGAGCACCGCGAAGGTGTTGGCGAACAGCGGCCAGCACTCCTCGGCCGTCTCGGGGCCGATCTCGTGCACGAACTCCATCTCGGGCGCCACGAAGTAGGCCGCCCGCAGGGTCGCGCGGGCCGCTCGCAGGCGCCGCGTGCGGTCCCGCGCCGGGTCGTCGTCGACCGGCACCGGGCTCTGCAGCTCCCAGAAGCGCAGCGCCCGGGCGCCCGGGTCCAGCGCCAGCAGGTTCTGCAGCAGGGTCGTCCCGGTGCGCGGGAAGCCCAGGATGAACACCGGCCGCTCGATGCGCGCGTCGGCGGCCCGGGGGTGGGTCTGGAACCACGCCTCCGTCCGCAGCCGGTTGCTGACCGCGGCGATGAAGGTCTGGCGCACCACGCAGCGCGCCAGGGCCGTGAAGGGGGCGGCCTGCGCGTCCTCCAGGATGCGCGCCATCGGGACCAGGAAGTCCTCGGCGCCCCAGTCGCGCAGGCCGGTGCGGCGGCGCGCGGCGTCCAGGATCGAGCCCTGGTCCAGCCGCCCCAGGGGCAGCCCCACCCCCTGCAGGGCCCCGCAGGCCAGGTCCACCGCGCGCACCGCCGGCCGGTAGTCGTCGCGCGTGACGGTGACGTGCTCGACGGGCTTCCGCGTCGCGTGCACGGCCATGGCGGTGGGCTCGCTCACCGGGTGCCTCCGAGGCAAGGCGGCGCCCTAACCAACGGCGTCCGGTTCAGCCGACAGTTGTCAGCCGACGTCCGCCAATCGCCACAAGCAGCGCGCCCCGCCGCGGACGGACCGGGCGGGGCGCGACGGGGGGGACCCGCGGCCGAGGATCAGGAGGCCTGCTCGACGTGCGCGGTGTAGCCGACCTGGCTGATCGCCGCGATCAGCTTGCTGGAATCGACCTTCTTGGCGTCGAAGGCGACGCGGGCCTTGCCGGTCTGGTAGTCCACCGCCGCCTCGACCACGCCGTCCACGCTCTTGAGCGCCGCGACGACCTTGCTGGAGCAGCCGCCGCTGGCCAGGCCGTCGACGGCCAGGCTGACCTTGGTGCCGGTGGCGGCCTCGACCTGCTGCACGGCGGCCTGGTAGGCGGCCGCGTCGGCCATCGGGCAGGCCAGGGCGGGGGTGGCGACGAGCAGGCCGAGGGACAGGACGACAGAGCGAAGCATGGAGACCTCCAGGTAGGGATGGAGATTGTGTATCGAGGCGGCGCGGACCGTAAAGACCCGACCGGCCCGATGTCGGGACACCGCGTCCCGCCGGGCGGCCCGGCGAGGCCTCACATCCGGGCCAGGGCCCAGGTCGTGAAGCCGGGGAAGTGCCGGCCGATGAAGGCGATGAGCTTGCCGTGGCCGGTCACGACGACCTCGCGCCGGCGGGCGTGGATGCCCCGGGCGATCTCCCGTGCCGCCCGGTCCGCGGGCACGATCAGGCGCGCGGGCCGCTTGTCGGGTCGGTCGGCGTGGAAGACCCCCTCGTTGTCGACCTGCGCGATCTCGCTGGCGACGAAGCCGGGGTTCACCGTGGTGCAGCTGACCCCGTGCTTCTTGAGCTCTCCGTGCAGGACGTGGCCCAGGGCGTGGACCGCCGCCTTCGACGCGGCGTAGGCCCCGTTGCCCGGCACCGGCGCGTACTGGATCACGCTGCCGACCACCGCCAGGCGTCCCCGGCTGGCCTTGAGGTGGGGGATGGCCGCCCGCGCCGTCAGGGCCACGCCGATCACGTTCACGTCGAGCTGGCGGTGCCAGTCGCGGGCCGAGAGCGACTCCACCTTGCCGCCGACGCTCATGCCGGCGTTGGCCACGACCAGGTCCAGCCGCCCCAGCTCCGCCAGCAGGCGCTCCACCGCGCCCTGCAGCGAGCCCTCGTCCGTCACGTCGCAGGGCAGGGCCAGGCCCTTGCCACCCGCGGCCTCGATCCGGCCCACGACCTCGCGCAGCCGGTCCTCCCGCCGCCCCGAGACGGCGACCGTGGCGCCCTGCCGGGCCAGCTCCAGCGCCAGGGCCGCGCCGATGCCGCTGCCGCCGCCGGTGACCCAGGCGACCTGCCCCTCAAAGCGTCGCGACACCCTCGACCTCCTGCGCCCGCTGCCGATCCAGCTCGGCCAGCATGCCGTCGCCCGTCAGGCGGTCGGCGGCCTGGCCGTCGAAGTAACGCGCCAGCCCGGCCTGCTCGTAGGCGGGCTTGATCCGGTCGGTCAGCAGGCCGATCTCCCGCAGGTTGGGCACCAGCCGGCTGAACATCACGGTCCGGAACTGCTCCATGCCCGGGCTCTGCTGGATGAAGCCCCGCCACTGGGCCCGGCTCATGCGCCCCTCGAACCACTCCTCGTAGACCTCGTAGGCCATGAAGCGGTTGCGCATCAGCAGGCTGACCTCGAAGGCCCAGTCCTCCCGCTCCCGCCGCTCGGCCTCGGACAGCTCCAGCCGGAAGTGGTCGCGCAGGGCCACCACGCCGTAGTGCACGTGCCGCGCCTCGTCCTGGATCACGTTGGCCAGCAGCGCCCGCAGCAGGGGCTCGCGCGTGACCTTGTACATGGTCCCGAAGGCGCCGAGCGCCAGCCCCTCGACCATGATCTGCATGCCCAGGAACTTCATGTCCCAGCGGCCGTCCGCCATCAGCGAGTCGATGATGACGAAGAGGTTGTCGTTGACCCGGTACAGCCGCTCCATCTTGCTCTCGAGGTAGCGCAGGAAGACCTCGACGTGGCGGGCCTCGTCCACCACCTGGGTCGCGCCGTAGAGCTTGCCGTCGAAGAACTGCACCGCCTCGGTCACCTGGGCCGCGGCGAACAGCGCCCCCTGCTCGCCGTGCAGGAACTGCGAGAGCATCCAGGCGGCGATGCTGTGGCCGAAGCGCCGCCACTCCCGCTCGTCCAGGTGGATGCCCAGCGCGGTCATCGCCCCCATGTCGACGAAGTCCTCGGGCAACAGCGGGACCTCGGGGTTGAGCGGGTCGACGTCGGTCTGCCAGGGCAGGTCGTCGCCGTCCCACTGCCCGGCCTTGGCCCGCCGGTACAGGTCGGCCATCTCGGGCTGGTCGTGGGGGTAGCTCCAGTCGAAGTGCGCCTTGTGGCGGGCCTGGACGTGGGTGGGCACCCCCTGGTGCCCGCGGTGCAGCAGCAGGCCGCGCACGCCGCTGGGGCCGAGCGCGCGCAGCACCTTGGGGTCGTGCACCTGGGTCAGCACCTGGGCCGCCTCCTTCCAGGCGTCGAGCTGGCCGGACAGGCGGGGGGGCAGGGCGGCGGAGAGGGAGGGGCGGGCCATGGGGACCTCGGGCGGGGGGCAACGGAGGGATTCGAACAGCGCTAGACGGCGTCCAGCAGGTCTTCGATGCGGGCGCGGTGCAGGCGGGCGATCAGCTCGTGCACCAGGGGCAGGGCCAGGCTGATGCGTCGGGCGGCCTCGTCGGCCGGCAGGCCCGCCATGCTGCGCGCGACCAGCGCCGCCTCCTGGCTCAGCATGCTGCTGACGGCGCGCTCGTAGATGAGCACGTCCTGGGCGTGGAAGCCCTGCTCCTCGGTGAAGCCCAGCCCCCGCAGCGCGGCCAGCACCTCCACCACCGGCAGGGCCTCGCCGCGGATCCGCATGGCGCCCGCTTCGTCCCGGCCGATGCCGGCCAGGCCGGCCGCGGCCAGCCGCTCCACGTCCTGCCGGTCGACCCGCCCGTCGCTGACCAGGTCGTCCACCGCTGGCGCGACCTCCAGGTCGACCTCCTCGGCGGCGCGGTCGACCCGCAGCGCGGCGCGGAGCTGGCGCAGGAAGTCCCGCTGCGCCGGATCGAAGCGCTCCTCTCCTTCGTCGAGCAGCGCCCGGATCGCCTCCAGGGGCAGGAAACGCTCGTGCTGCAGGCGCTTGATGAGCAGGATCCGGTCGACGTGGGCCTGGGTGTACCAGGCCATGTTCCGGCTGGTCTTCTTCCCCGGCGGCAGCAGCCCCTCCTTGACATAGAAGTGGATCGCCTGCCGGTTGAGCCCGGTGCGGGCGCACAGGTCCGCCATGCGCAGAGTCGGGCCCGCGTTCACGACAGCTCCACCACGACCTCGCCCCGCGGGCGGCCTACGCAGAGCAGGACGTAGCCCTGGGCGCGCTCCTGCTCGGTCAGGCAGGTCCGCGCCGGCAGGTCGACCTGGCCCGAGACCAGGCGCTGCCGGCAGGCGCCGCATCCGCCGACCGTGCAGGACGAGGGCAGGTCCAGCCCCTCCCGCCGGGCGGCCTGCAGGATGGTCAACCCGGGCGGCACGAGCAGGACATGTTCGCCCTGGGGACTGCGCAGGACCACGCGCCCGGGGGCCATGGCCGCGGCCTCCGGCGGGGTCCACGGCACACGGCCCCCCTCCCGCGGGGCGGGCCAGCCGCTGCCGTCGCGGACCGAGAAAGGTGGCGCGGCCTGCCCGCGGAGGGCGGCGGTGGCGGCGAGCAGGTCGCGGCGGGAGGTGGCGAGGACGCGGGACAGGGAGCGGGCGAGGGGGTGCATGGCGGGAGGATGCGCCAGGTCCCGCCAAGCGTCAAGTGGTACTTGACACAGGACCTGGCCCAAGCACCTGGGCCATCGGGGTGGCGCGCGGCGCGCACAGTGCCCGGGGTCCCCGGTCGGGGGCCAGGTTGGCGGCTGGTACCCGACATCGACGTGGGCCAGGTCGACGGTGCATTCGTCAAGGGCCGGGCTGGCTGACCGGCGAGGCGAACCTGCCAGCGGTGGAGGCGATGCAGGGGGGTGAGGGAGGAGCAGGCGGGCCTTATCCCCCGCAGTCCTCTCCCGCGCGGTAGCTGCCATCCTCCTCGATGCAGGTGCAGGACAGGTCCAGGCGCTGCCAGGTCGGGAAAGGCTCGGTGGCCTTGCACAGCCAGGCCCGGTCACACGGGTCGCAGGCCGCCTTGCCGAGGTAGTCCTCCTCGGCGCAGGGAGCGCCCAGCCAGTCGTAGTGGCAGCCCTCCGGCTCGGTGGGGCTGCTGTCGGTCGCACCGGAGGGGCTGGTGTCGTCGGTGCCGGACTTGTCGGCGCAGGACAGGCTGAGGAGCAGGAGAAGGATCATGGAGTGGGCTCCGAGGAGGGCGACGGCCCGATCGAGGCGGCGGAGCTCTTGTCGAGGCACCCGGTGTTGTACTGGAAGGTCTCCGTGATGCACTCGCAGTACAGGCTGAAGTCCTGGAGCCAGTAGATGGTGGGGTCAGATGAAGACACACCACCCCCTGCCCACACACGGTCGCAGGGGTCACAGTAGAAGCGGCCATTCCACTGGTCCCCGGCCGGCGCCAGCGTCCAATTGGGGCAGGCCTCGTCAGAAGCATCCCGCAACACCTCCGGGCCTCGGACAATCAACTCGGGCCCGCCACCGCCGAAGCCCTGACCACCACACGCCGCACACCACAACCACAACGTGTAGTGGTACGGTCGCATCAGGATCCCCACTCGAGCACCCGCTCCGTGACCATGTCCGTGTCCGTGCAGGACGAGCATCCGAAGGTGAAGGCGCCCAGGGACGCCCCCGGATCCGAGAGCTGGCAGGATGTCACCGGAGCCACCCACAACGACCGATCCCCTGTGGTGGTACCGGACAGGCCAGAGACGTAGGTATCCACCGACTCCCACTCCGTGTTCGCCCAGGTGTCCGCCGCCGCGGCGTTCCCGGAGTCCAACGGCAGGCCGTAGCGGGCGATGACTGCACAGCGCCAACGCTGGGCGGACAGCTCGTGGCAACCGCTCCCCTTCGAGCAATGCCCTCCCTCTCCGGCGTGCACATGCCCCAGCTCGTGGATCAAGATCTCGCCCCGCCACACCAGGATGCGCAGCGCGTAGCG
>JAKLKF010000045.1 GCA_023150805.1 Myxococcota bacterium
CTCATGGCTGGGCCTTCCGCCGGTGGTGTCGGCGGAGGCGGCGGAGGCGGGCAAGGACGCGGCGGGCTTGCCGATCCCGGCCTTCACCTTCGGGGTGAACACGGTGGCCTTCGGGACGGAGGAGCGCTTCGGGACCACGACCGACCTGGTGGAGGACCTGGAGCGGCTGGGGGTCACGGTGGCGCGGCACCCGGGCGGTGCGCAGTTGTTCCTGGAGCACCTGTTGCCGGTCTCTGATGATCCTGCGCTGGCCACCGTCGCGCCGCGGGGCCGGCTGCTGCCCATCACGCCGGACGAGATGGACGAGGACGTGCTGTTCACGCTGGTGAACGGCTCGCCGGGGATGCGGGTGCTGTCGCAGGTGGTCCGGACCCTCGCGACCCGTGGCAGCGCGCTGAAGCTGTACATCACGCTGTTCGACCTGGGTGCGGGTGGAGGGACGCCGTGGGGGCAGGGCAGCTTCGAGGGGATGGCTGGCCCGCCGGTCCGGGGCCTGCACACCAACCCCATCGGTGTGGCATGGGAGGGCCACGAGGGACAGTCCGTGGAGGACGACCTGCTGGGTAGGTCCGTGGCCTTCGAGACCGGGCGCCCCGGACTTGCAGGGGACTGGGACAACTACACGCTGGATCCGAGCAGCCCGTACAAGCGGGTGTTCTTCCGGATGCTGGCAGGGGCCGTGGGGCGCTGGCTTTCGGAGAACGACAGCGAGGAGCTTCCGCTGCGCGTGCACATCGCGGGGATCGAGATCGGCAACGAGATCGACGTGCTGCACACGCGGATGTCGACCGACCGCGCACGGGTGTACCCCGATGGTGTGAGCTGGGGGCGGTTCTACTACTACTGCGCCAGCCGCCTGCGGGAGCGCTGTGGGTGGGTCCCGATCTACCTTCCCGCGCTGTCGTCGTACACCGATGTGGGGGAGAAGTACGCGAGCTGGGGCGAGAAGCTGGAGTTCGTCAGGTCGATGGTGAGGGAGATCCAGAAGGGCTGCATGGCCTATGGTGGCGATGCGTCGGACCTGGTAGCGGGCATCGACCTTCACTTCTACCATTACACGGTGCAGGACGCCGCGCCGCTCCTGTTGATCTGGACGGACACGTTGCTTCTGCGGCAGGAGCTGGAGTCGTCGGGCCTTGCGGGGGCGCAGGTGTCTCTGTACGAGACGGGTACGAACGTCCTGTGTGCGCCGCGAGCAGAGTGGAAGAAGGTAGGCTGCGAGGAGCAGTTGCCGGGCTTCGATGACAACTGCCCGCCCTCGGTACCGCTTGCGGTACCGGGAGCGTCGCCGGTCGCGTACCGCCCGCCGTTGTACCTTGCGCTGGACTTCTGGGGAGAGTTGGGGAAGCACCGGGTCGCGGACGAGGTCCCGGCCTATGACTTCCAGGGGGCCAGCGTGGTGATGCGGCTGGCGCTGGCGATGGCGGGTGGCGCGGGGGCCGTGGGCTGGCACACGCACCTGGCGAACCACGGCGCGCACTTCGTGGCGACCGGGCTGCGCGAGGACCTGGTGGACTTGACCTGCATGCCCGAGTGGCTGCAGGCGCGCAAGTCCTGGTACGCGCTCCGGCGGCTGGTGAGTGTCGCGGGGGCGTGCACCGGGGCGCGGTTGGTGTGGCCGGAATTGGGGGGGTTGGACCTGGTGGATTTCCGTGAGGCTGTTCGAACTGGTCCAACGCCTTCGTTTCTGCTGAACAACTTCGTCGTCGTCATCGAACTCCTGAACGCCACCTGGCCGACGGTGCTGTCGCCAAGGGGGCGCACGGGGGAGACCGGTTGGCGCGCCTACATCGCCTTCATCGATCCCGGCGCGGTGAGGGAGGGGAAGGAAGTGCGCACGCCCGCAGTGGCTCGCGTCACCTTTCAGGCCCCGCACTCGCGCACGGAGCCGACGGTCTACCGCGTTCCCCTGGAGCCGGCTGACACGGTGGTGGTGGGTACGTCGACAGGTGGCTATCCCGCCCAGACCTGGGGACCTGGGGAAGCGGAGCGGGTGGACGTGCACGAGATCCCTGGCTTGGGCCCGGGCTACGAGTTCACTCTCGACCTGGGGCTGGGGCAGTGGCCGGTGCTGGTCCTGACTCCGACGGAGTTCACGGTCAGCGTCGCGGATGGTGACGTGGTGGCGCGGGATGACGATGACGGCTGAGATCTCCGCGGTCTGTCTTCTGGGGCTGGCGTTGTCAGGAGGTTGCGCTGAGTTCGAGTGGAACGGGGAACCCTGGGAGCGGTCGGAAGGGCGAGCCAAGGCGGAGGCCGCGGTTCGGCTAGACGCGGCACTGTTCCAGGAGTGCAGCGAGCCTCCCGACAACGCCATGATCATCCGAATCTCTGACTCGTCTGCCTACATCGACATCTACCGGACAGGCGATACCATGTTTCTTGACGTCTATCCACAGTTATTGTCTGTCATGGACCTCGCTGAAGATCCAAACAAACACGACTACTCGGTCAATCAGCCCTACGAAGTAGAGTGGCGGCCAGAGCTATACTGGACAGGGTGGCAGGACCCGCTTGACATGCAATTGGAGTACTCCGAGGAGTTTGGGTATTACGACCCTTCTCACCCATACTTTCCGTATTTTTCAATGGACCATTGGCTGACCGGTGGGGAGGGGTGGCCAACGGAGATCGCCTATCTGGCTTGGTGGAACGAGCGGGCGTTCATTCCATACGTGTTGTGCATCTCCCACTTCCGTCCAGATCGCCTTGCGCTGATGCTGACCATCGACCCGACCCGGTCCAAGAGTGCGACCAAGGCAAGCCGAACTCCGTTCCCGGTGACCATTATCTCTGACTGGTCACCTGGGAGCGCCTCGGGTTATGCAGATCTGACAGTTGAGGGCGCCTTCAGTGCCTACCCTGAAGACCCTGCCCAGCCGAACTATCTCGCTTTCAGATACTCAAGTGTCACCGAATCCGCCGTGTGGGGTGAAATGGTCACTGGCGATACAGGGACTGTCGAGTGACGACTCTATTGCCCTTGATGGTGCAGCTTGCGTGCGAGCCCACTCCCTCGTCGCCGCCGTCGACTGCCGAGGCCTTGTCGGATGTCGACGCGCCTGGAAACAAACCAGGCGCCATTTCCGGACCGTCAGATAGCAACCGCTGTCCCGGCCCTCCCGAGGGTGCGCTGGCATTCTCCTCCGGGAGCTTATTGGTGCAGCAGGTGTTTCTGGATAGACCAGACAGTAGCCTGAAGCGCGGCTACGAACTGCGCGCGACGGGGGTCAGCTACGAGGACACCGTCCCCTGCAAGGAGTGGCAGTACTATCTCAACCAGGACTGGCGCTTCCCGGTCAAGCGCGGCGAGCAGCCGGGGCATTACATCTTCGAGGTCTCCCTGACCATCCCCGCCGACGACATCAAGGACATCCTCGGCGAGCACGACGATGGCGGCGCCTTCCTCTTCAACCCGCGCTTCGCGGCGAACCAGGTGTACATCGGCTGGCACGACGGGGAGAGCTACCACTGGGTGGACAGCCTGCCGCAGGGCTGGACGGACAGCAAGGTGTGCATCGAGGCGGTG
The DNA here is from genome assembly GCA_023150805.1 of Myxococcota bacterium. Classification (GTDB taxonomy): domain Bacteria; phylum Myxococcota_A; class UBA796; order UBA796; family UBA2385; genus UBA2385. Next base: position 3,530 of record JAKLKF010000045.1, read on the forward strand.
AGCGTGGATCACCTCAAGGCCACCGTCCTCTTCGACCCGCTGGACGGCCCCTACACGCGCAACGAGCACAACAACCTGCAGCAGCCCATCTGGTTCGAGCTGGAGGCGTGGGCCACGGGCTTCGACAGCTACAAGTACCCCCACACCTGCCTGGCCACGGTGTGGTCACCTTCCTCCACCAAGCAGTTGTTCTTCGGCGACTAGCCGGGGCGGCCACGCCGATGGCCACCTCAGGGCGCCCAGCCGCAGTCCTTGGGCCCCGGCGCGGTCCACAGGCCGTCGCCGTCGCCGTCGAGGAAGATCGGGCTGCTGATCGCCCGCGGGACGCTGGCCGCGTCGTAGCTCGACAGGCCGCGGGGCATGGCGCCCTCGCCGCGGGCGATGACGACCAGGTAGCGGTCGGCGTCGGCCTGCAGCGCCAGCGCCTGGTCGAGCTTGACGACGCCGGTAGGGTCGGTGGTGGACAGGCTCTGCCAGGGGTCGCAGTCCAGCAGCAGGTCGACCCGGGTGACGTCGACGTCGGGCAGGGCCTGGACCTGGACCCGCACCTCGCTGGCGCCGTCCACCGTCACGACCTGGCCCGGCCCGGCACCGTCGACCTCGACCCGCAGGAAGGCGCCGGCGCTGACCTGGGTGGCGCCGGCCAGGACGCCGTCGGCCATGACCTCGGCGTCGAGGGGGAGCCCCTCCTCGACCGCGACCCAGGTCCGCGGCTGGCCGGGCGGGTCCCAGCCGTGCTCGTCGGTGACGGCGACCGCGGAGACCCGGTGGCCCAGGTTGTGGAAGGCCAGCCAGTCGACCAGGGCGCCGCTGCGGCGCTCGTCACCCGGGACCAGGTAGGGGCTGCGCAGGCCGTTCATGACCTCGAAGCTGTCGAAGTCCCAGGACCAGACCTCGGTGCCCTCGGGCAGGCCCAGCGCCAGCGGGTCCTGGGCGACGGGCGCGTCGGCGAGGCGATCCCAGTCGAGCAGGCAGAGGACGCCGCACTCTCCGTTCACGCGGGCGTGGTTGAGCTGGACGACGCGGGCGCCGCGGGCGCGCTCGGCGGCGTAGATGCCGGGGAAGCCCAGCTCGTACCACCGCACGGGATCGCCGCGGCCCTGGTCGCTCTCGGGGAAGGGCCAGGCGTTGGTGTGCTCGGGGATGGTGGCGGTGACCTCGCTGCCCAGGCCGTAGGCCAGCCAGTCGGAGACGCCGGCCTGGGCGACGCTGTCGGAGAGGTCGACGATGGCCTCGTGGTCGGTGGAGATCAGCAGGTCCAGGCCGCCGCCGGCGGCGGTGCGCATGCGGTCGGGGGGAAGGACGGTGCTGTCGGGGCTGGGGCCGGTGTGCACGTGGCTGTCCATGCTGGCCCAGCCGGCGGTGTCGAGCAGGGCCGGCAGCGACACCTCCAGCGTGCCGGTGCCGTCGGGGGGGACGACGACGGTGGCCTGGGCGATCTCGTGCTCGTAGCCGCGGCTGACCCAGGCCTGCCAGGTGCCGGGCGGGGCCTGCACCCAGGGCGCGGAGGGGGTGGGGTAGTCGACCAGGACGGTGCCGTCGCCGCGCTCCAGCTCGACCCGGACCGGCAGGGCGGCGCCCGCGCCGTCGGTGGCCCGGACCTCGACCTGGCCCCAGGCGCCGATGGACAGGGTCAGCCCCTGGGCGGCGTCGGCCGCGACCTCGACCACCTCGCCCGCGTCGCGACCGTCCATGTGCGCCTGCAGGCGCCAGCGACCGTCCACGGCCAGGGCGCGGCCGGTGAAGGCGCCGGTCTCGTCCGTCCACAGCTCGGTCAGCGTGGGCCAGTCCTGGCCGGCGGGGGTGGAGAGGGTGACGTGGGCGCCGGCGACCGGGGCGCCCGAGGGGTCCAGGACGACGCCGGACAGGTCGTGCCAGGCGGCGTCGAAGCCGGGGGTCGGCTCATCGTGCCACGGCTCCAGGGCGGCGGCGGCGCTGGCGGGATCGGTCGGGCCGACGCTGATCAGGAAGGAGGTGGTGGCGGGGCCGTCCTTCAAGGTCAAGGGGCTGAGCGCCTGGGCGGCGTCGAGCAGCGCGGTCACGCCGGAGATCTCGGTGCGGGCCATGTTGGCACCGGGCATGGCCACGGCGATGGAGCCCTCGCCGCGGCCCGCGCCCTGCCAGGGCACGCCGGTGACCAGGCCGATGCCGCCGACCGAGAGGCTGCTGCCTGCCCAGGCGTGCGACGGGGTGTGATCGGAGGGGAAGAGCACCGCGCCGGAGAGGAAGCCGTCGGTGGAGGGGGAACCGTCCAGGATCACCTCGACCTGCAAGGCGGCGTCGTCGGGGTGCAGGGTGTAGCGCAGGGTGACGTCGAGCCCGTACAGGGGCCCCAGCTCCTTGCGGCCACCCCCTTCGTACACGCCTCGCACCAGGGACAGCTCCACCAGCCAGAAGCGGTCGTCGCTGCCCGTCACCTCGACGATGGCCGGGCCGCCGTCGCTGCCGTCGCTGACGATCTCGAGGTGATCGCCGCGGATCATGTGCAGGCCGGACTGCTGGAAGTCGCCGAGGTCGAGCTGGCCGGCCAGGAAGGCCACCTCGCCGAAGCGTTCGGGGCCGGCCTGCGCGCAGCCCTCGACGGCGACGGCGTCGACGGGCATGCCGCCGTAGTGGACGTAGGTGCGCGGGTCGTCGGGGGCCTGGATGACGAAGGCGGCCTTGCTCGACAGCAGGAGCACGTCGCCGGGGGCGGCGAGGGCGTCCTCGCCCCAGGGCTGCTCGGCCAGGTCCTGGAGCACCCGGGCGGTGGCGCGGCCGGGCTGCGGGCAGCCCTGCAGGAAGAGGCCGTCCCCGGTGGCGGGGGTGCCCGTGTCGTCGGCGGGGTCGCCGGGGTCCGGGCCGGGGCCGGCCTTGTCGGCGCAGGAAAGCAGCAGGGACAGGAGCGTGGCGGGTGGCAGCATGGCGACAGCATAGTGTCGCGAGGTAGGCACCGGGGGCGCGCTCAGCCGGGCCACACCCCGACGGCGAAGGCGGGGACGCCGCGCTCCCGGGCGGCGCGCAGCAGCGCGTCGGGCTCGGGGTGCAGGGCGATGACGACCCCGCCGCCGCCGGCGCCCGCGAGCTTGGCGCCCAGCGCGCCCTGCGCCAGGGCGAAGGCGACCAGGGCCTCGATCTCGGGGGTGGAGACGCCGATGGCCTGCAGCAGGCGCTGGTTCTCGGTGAAGCCCCGGCCCAGGGTGGGCAGGTCGCCTGTGGCCAGGGCGGGCAGGAGCGCGGTCACCAGGGCGCCGATGGCGGCCAGGGCCGGGTCGACGGCGGGGCGGCGGGCGCGGACGGCGGCGACCAGGGTGGCGGTGTCGCCGGCCAGGCCGGTGTCGAGCACGACCAGGGGGAGGGCGGCGACCTGCAGCGGGGAGAGGACGGGGCCGTCGGGCCCGCGGCGGTAGGCCAGGGCGCCGCCCCGGGCGCTGACGCTGTGGTCCAGGCCGCTGGGCGTGCCGTGGAAGATGCGCTCGACCTGGAAGCCCTTCTGGATGCACTCGTCGAGGTCGGCCCGGCGCCCCTGCCAGGCGGCGGCGGCGCGGACGAGGGCGACGGCCAGGGCGCCCGAGGAGCCCATCCCTCGCCCGACGGGCAAGGTGGAGCGGATGGTGACGCCCACGCCCCGGGCGGGCACCTGCGAGGCGACGGCGGCGGCCAGGCGCGGGTCGCCCTCGGCCCCGGGGATGTCGGCCCGCAGCACCCGCGAGGGGCCGTCCACGGGCGACAGCTCCACGGTGGTGCCGCGGTCGACGGCGATGGCGACGGCGGGGTGGCCGTAGACCACGGCGTGCTCGCCCAGCAGGATGAGCTTGCCGGGGGCGAAGGCCTGGACCCTGCCGCCCGGTCCCCTGGTCACGGCGTCCACGGGGCCCCTTAGCCGCGCAGGCTGGCCAGGGCCTGCTCGGCGCAGGCGACGCTGTAGTCGTGGCGCTCGCAGAGCCAGTCGACCACGGCGGCCACCTCGTCGGTGCGGGCCCCCGCCTTGACCGCGACGGCGCGGGCGTGCATGCGCATGTGGCCGCGCTGGATGCCCTCGGTGGCCAGGGCGCGCAGGGCGCCCATGTTCTGGGCCAGGCCGACGGTGGCGATGATCCCCGCCAGCTCGCGGGCGCTGGGGTTGCCCAGCAGGGAGTGCGCGGCCGCGACGGTGGGGTGGGTGTGCATCGTGCCGCCGACGACGCCGACCTGCATGGGCAGCTCGATGCTGCCGTGCAGGGTGCCCGGGTCGTCGGGCCCGGCCTTCTCGAAGGTCCAGCGCGACAGGCTGCGGTACTGGCCGTCGCGGGCGGCCCAGGCGTGGGCCCCGGCCTCGATGGCCCGCCAGTCGTTGCCCGTGGCGATGACGACCGGGTCGATCCCGTTCATGATGCCCTTGTTGTGGGTCGCGGCGCGCCAGGGGTCGGCCCAGGCGAAGCGGTAGGCGGCGGCGATGCCGCGGGCGACGTCCTCGCCCTCGCAGCCGTCCATGTCCAGCAGCGGGGCGGGGATGGCGCACCGGGCGCGGGCCAGGCGGCGGCTGGCCAGGTTGGACAGGATGCGCAGGCCGACCTCGCGGCCCGTGATGCGCTCGATGTCCGGCGCCAGGCGCTCGGCCAGGGTGTTGACCATGTTGGCGCCCATGGCGTCCACGCAGTCGTAGAAGAAGTGCAGGACGACCATGTCCTCGGGGGCCTGTCCCGGCTCGTCGTAGCGCAGGACCCGCACCTCCATGCCGCGCAGGCCGCCGCCCAGGCGCTCGACCACGGGGTGGACCCCCTCGCAGCGCGCGGACAGCTCGGGGATGGCGGCCTGCAGCGCCGCGGCGGTCGCGATGGGGTCGGGCACGTCCATGACCTGGACCTGGCCGATCATCACGCTGTCGTCGACGTCGGTGTGGAAGCCGCCGGCCTCGCGCACGATGCGGGCCATGTTGCTGGCGGCGGCGACCACGCTGGGCTCCTCCACCACCATGGGCACCACGACGTCCTTGCCGTCGATGAGGAAGTTCAGGCCCACGCCGACGGGCAGCGCCATGCGCCCGATGACGTTCTCGATCATCAGGTTGGCGCGGTCCAGGTCCAGCCCGGCGGCGTCGAAGGCCTGGGCCTGGGCGTCGGAGAGGCGGGCGAAGTCCTGGACGCGGGCCAGGCGCTCGGCGGGCGCGAGCTTGTAGAAGCCGGGCAGTCGGCTGGTGCTCATGTTGACGGTCTCGCGGACGGGGGCTCAGGGGCTGGGGGGCCCCTCGGTGTAGGCGCAGCCCTGGTCGTCCTGGACCTGGCCGTCCTGGCGGCGCAGGCTGGTGGGGGGCAGGCCGCCGCCGGGGGCCTGGCTGGGCTGGCTCTGGTCGATCTGGAGCCGCACGGCGCCGGCCAGCTCGGTGGCCTGCCAGGTGCCGCGGTGCTCGACGATGCCCGACCACATGCACGTGGCGTCGGGCGGGCAGGGGCTGACCCGGTCCTGGCCCTGCCAGGTGCCGTCGGCGGACAGGGTCAGCACCCGGGCCCAGGCGCGCTCGCCGCAGGCGGCGCTGGTCCACGTGCCGACCAGGGCCTGGGCGGCGGCGGTGGCCAGGGCCGCGCCCGGCGCCGCCTGGAAGGGGTTGGTGCCGGCGGGCGGGCCCGCGGGGGCGGGGGGCGAGGTTGCACCTCGACCGCCGCAGGCCGCCAGCAGGGCGGCCGCGAGGAGGGGCTGCATGGCGCTCAGTCCGTCCCGGCCACGCTGCCCTTGTAGAAGCCGTCGAGCACGTCCATGTAGGCCTTCTCCACCGCCTTGCGCTTGAGCTTGAGGCTGGGGGTGAGCTGGCCGTTGTCGACGCTGGGCTCGACCGGCAGGATGGCGAAGCGCTTGATGGTCTCGTAGCTGGCCAGCCCGCTGTTGAGCTTGTCGATGCTCTCCTGGACCATGGTCTTGAGCTTGTCGTGCTGGATGAGCTGGTCGTAGGACAGGGCCGACAGGTCGTTCTGGGCAGCCCACTTGGGGATCTCCTCGGCGGAGATCGCGATGAGCGCCGAGCAGAAGTTGCGGCGGTCGCCGTGGACGACGGCCTGGGCGACGTAGGGGTTGATGACCTTGAGCTGGCCCTCGAGCGCCGACGGGGCGACGTACTTGCCGCCGCTGGTCTTGATCAGGTCCTTCTTGCGGTCGGTGATCTTGAGGAAGCCGTCCTTGTCGATCTCGCCGATGTCGCCGGTGCGCAGCCAGCCGTCGGAGGTCAGGGTCTCGGCGGTGGCCTCGGCCAGCTTGTAGTAGCCGCGCATGATGCCGCGGCCGCCCAGCAGGATCTCGCCGTCGGCGGGGTCGAGCTTGACCTTCACGCCGGGCACCGGCAGGCCGACGCTGCCGAACTTGTACTTGTCCAGGCGGTTGACGAAGCTGGCGGCGCTGGACTCGGTCAGGCCGTAGCCCTCGAGGATGAGCACGCCGGCGGCGTGGAAGAACTCGGCGATGTCGCGGGAGAGCGGGGCGCTGCCGGAGATGAAGCACTTGAGGTTGCCGCCGAAGACGGCCTGGACCTTGGAGAAGACCAGCTTGGTGGCGATCTTGTACTTGAGCGCCAAGAGCCCGCCGGGCTCGCGGCCGGCCTGCTTCTCGCGGCTGACGGCCAGGCCCGTGGCCAGGGCCCACTGGAAGATCTTCCACTTCATGCCGCCGGCCTCGCGCGCGCCGCCGACGATCTTGTTGTAGACCTTCTCGAAGATGCGGGGCACGGCGGCGACGAAGTCGGGCTTGGTCGCGGCCAGGTTGGGCACGATGCGCTCGATGCGGCCGTCGATCGCGGTGCAGAAGCCGATCTTGAGCTGGGCGGCCAGCAGGACGCTGCCGAAGCTGTGCGACAGGGGCAGCCACAGGAACTGGCGGTGATCGGGCTGGATGATGTTGATCGACTCGATGCCCTCGCCCTCGAAGACCCAGCAGTCGTGCGTCAGCTCCACGCCCTTGGGCTTGCCCGTGGTGCCCGAGGTGTAGATCAGCGTGCACAGGTGCTTGCTGTCGATGGCGTCGACGATTTCCTGGAAGCGGCCGGGCTCCTTCTGGTCGGCCTGCTCGCCCAGCTGCTCGAGCTCCTTCATCGACATCACCCAGCCGCCGTCGCCGGGGCCGTCGATGAGGATGAGCTTCTTCAGCCCCGGGATCTGGTCGCGCACGCCCTTGAGCTTGTCGACCTGCTCCTGGTTCTCGACGAAGCAGAAGACCGTGTCGGAGTCGTTGATGATGTAGGCCGCCTCGTCGGCGGTCGAGGAGGGGTAGATCGTGGTGGTGGCGCCGCCGGCCTGTCCGATGCCCAGGGTGGCGATGACCCACTCGACCCGCGTGCTGCACAGGATCGAGACCCGCGCCTCCTGCTCCAGGTCCAGCGCGCGCAGGCCGCAGGCGACCTTGCGCGTCCAGTCGCCCGTCTCCTTCCAGGTGATCTGCTTCCAGGAGTCGTCGGGCAGCGGGAACATGAAGGCCGGCTTGCCGGAGTTCTGGGCGACCCGGTCGAGGAACATGTGGGCGACGGAGGGGTAGGTGCTCGGGGCCATGGCCGGTCCTGGTCGGGGGGAAGGGGGCGCCGGGAGGCGCGCGTGGAGCCGCGGGCCCGGGAGCGCGCGGCGTTCCGGGCAATCTATCGGATCGGCGCCCGCAGGCACACGGTTCCGGGCGCGAATGGGGGTGGCGCGCGTACGAGGTCGGGGGTGGGGCCCTACCCGGGACCTGGGCGGGCCTCGTCCCACCTGGGGTAGAAGCCGTCCAGCAGCGCGCGATAGCGTGCTTCGACGGCCCGCCGGCGGATCTTCAACGTGGGAGTGAGATCGCCGTGCTCGACCGTCAGCTCTTCGGGCAGCAGGGCGAAGCTGCGGACCTGCTCGTGCGGCGCGAGCGTGGCGTTGAGGCGGTCGACGACGGCCTGCAGCTCGGCCAGCACGTCGGCGTGGCGCGTCAGCGCGGGCAGGTCCAGGCCGCCCAGGCCCCGGCCGCGGGCCCAGCCGCGGGCGTGGGCCTCGTCCAGCGTGATCAGGGCGGTGACCCAGGGGCGGCGGTCGCCGTGCACGAGCACCTGGCTCACCCAGGGGCTGCCGGCCTTCAGCCGCTCCTCGATGGGCTGCGGGGCGACGTACTTGCCGCCGCTGGTCTTGATGAGGTCCTTCTTGCGGTCGGTGATCGACAGGAAGCCGTCGGCGTCGAGCTGGCCGATGTCGCCGGTGCGCAGCCAGCCGTCGGGCGTCAGGACCTGGGCGGTGTCCCGGGGCAGGCCGTGGTAGCCGCGCATGATCCCGCGGCCGCGCAGCAGGATCTCGCCGTCATGGGCGTCGATGCGGACCTCGACGCCGGGCATGGCCTGGCCGACGGTGCCCGGGCGGCAGCGGTCGGGGCGGTTGACGAAGCTGGCGGCGCTGGACTCGGTGAGGCCGTAGCCCTCGAGGACCTGGACCCCGGCGGCGGAGAAGAACAGCGCCAGCTCGGGGGAGAGGGGGGCCGCGCCGCTGACGACGAAGCGCAGGCGACCGCCCAGCGAGTGCTGGATCTGGCGGAAGACCAGGCGGTCGGCCAGGCCCTCGCGCAGGCGCAGGCCACGGTCGGGGCGCCGCCCCTCGACCCGCGCCCGCGTGGCCTGCTCTCCCACGCGCATCGACCAGCGGAAGACGCTGCGGCTGGCCCGGCCGGCCTCGTGCGCGTGGCGGACGATGCGGGCGTGCAGCTTCTCCAGGACGCGGGGGACCACGGCCATGAAGGTCGGCTTGACCTGCGCCAGGTTCTGGCCCAGGTGGTCGCGGCGGCCGTCGACGGCGGTCACGATCCCGATGCGGATGGCGGCGATCTCCATGACGCGGGCGAAGCTGTGGGCCAGGGGCAGGAAGAGCAGCTGCCGGTCGGCCGGCGACATGATGCCCAGGGCGTCGATGCCGTCGCCGACCGAGACCCAGGCGTCGTGGGTCAGCTCCACGCCCTTGGGCTGCCCGGTGGTGCCCGAGGTGTAGATGAGCGTCGCCAGGTCCTGGGACCCCACGGCCCGGGCGCGTGCCTCCCAGGCGCCGGGGTGCAGGCGCAGCCATGCGCGGCCGGCCTCCTCCAGGGCGGCCAGGGTGACGACGAAGGGGCGGGCCTGGGCCGGGTCCAGGTCGTGCGCCGCCTCGCCGCCGGGCACGATCTGCACGACGCGGTGCAGGTGCGGCAGGCGCGCGCGGGCCGCCTCGACCACGGCGGTCTGCTCGGCGTTCTCGGTGAAGACGACGCGGCTCTCGCTGTCGGCCAGGATGAAGACGCGGTCCTCGGGGGTGGCCTGCGGGTAGATGGCGGCGGTCACCGCGCCGGCGCTCAGGATCGCCATGTCGGCCAGGATCCACTCGACCCGCGTCTCGCTGAGCAGGGCGCAGCGCTCGCCCTGCTGCATGCCCAGGGCCAACAGGCCTGCGGCGATGTCGCGCGCCCGGTCGCCCGCCTCCTGCCAGGTGATGCTCCGCCAGGCGGCACCCTCGCCCGAGGGAGAGCACAGGGCCTCGCTGTCGGGGGTCGAGGCGACCCGGTGCAGGAACATCTCCGCGACGGACTGGAAGGACGCAGAGGCCACGGTGGCTCCCGGAGGGGGGGCGGCCTGTTAATCGGCGAGCCCGGGGCCGCCAGCCGCAGCGGCCCCGGGTGCTACGCTGCCGGCACGCGAGAGGCACCGTGTTGCACTGGAACCAGGACGACCGGCAGGCATTCGCCGCCGAGCTCGCCCGCGCCAACGCCGAGGCTCTGCGACCGTGGACGGTCGTGGCCAGCGCGTTGTCGCTGGCCCTGGTCCTGGTGGCGCTGGGGCTGGCCCCCGCCCACGTGGGCGTGCCCTACGGCCCGGCGGTGGCGCTGGTCGCGGTCGCCACGGCGGGGCTGGCGCTGGCCAGCTTCCGGCAGGCGGTGTCGGCGGCGGTCATCGGCCCGCTGTCGGTGGGGCTGGTCGTCTCCAGTGGCCTCATCCTGGGCTGGGTGCTGCTCGGCGCGCCGGCCGCGGTGGCGCCGGTGGCCGGTGGCTTCTTGATGGTGGCGCTGGCCGGGGGCCTGCTCTTCTCCTGGGATCTGCCGCTGGCGATCGGCGTGCAGGCGGCCTTGCTGGTCGGCTGGCTGCTGGGTGTCACGGCGGGGCCGGGCTGGGGCGCCGACACGGGGCAGCTCGTCGCCTGCTCGGCGCTGCTGATCGGCGCCCAGACGGTGTCGCTGGTGGCGCAGCGGCAACGGCGGGTCGAGCGCGCCGAGGGCTTCCACCAGCTCCGGGAGGCGGCGCGGGTGACGCGCGTGGTGGACGAGGTGCGCGCCAGCCAGCACGCGACGGCCCAGGCGCGCGACCGGCTGTTCAGCGACGTGACCAACGGCTTGCGCGAGCCGGTGGTGCGGCTGCTGCGGGCCGTGCGCGACCAGATGGACACCGAGCCCGAGACGGCCAGCCGGCTGGCGCCGACCTGGAGCAAGGGGCTGCGCCTGCTGCGCAAGCTCGACGACGTCGGGACCCTGGCCCTGTACCACCGCGGCCACCTGCGGCTGCGCGTGCGCCGCGTGCAGCTGGGCCAGGAGCTGCGGCGGGTGGTGGAGCTGGCGCAAGAGGCGATGGCGCCTTCGGGCCTGAGCCTGGACCTGGTGGTCGACGAGGTGCCCGAGGACCTGCACGTGGACCCCGAGCGGCTGGAGCGGGTGCTGGTCGTGATGCTGGCCGAGGCGCTGCGGGCCTGCCCGCCCGACGCCGACGTGCAGGTCGAGGTGGGGCAGGAGCAGGGCGCCGGCGGCGTGGTGATGGCGCGGATCGAGGTGTGGTGCGACAAGCCCGAGGCGCCCGTCGACCGCGCGGCCGGGGACGACTTCTGGCGCGAGCCGGAGGGCGCCTCGATCGAGGTGCGGCTGGCCCACGCGCTCGCCGAGTTCCACGGCGGGCGGCTGGTCCAGGCCCCGCCCGAGGCCAACACCCTGTCCTGGGTGCTGTCGCTGCGCGCGGGCACCCAGCACCTGACGGACGCCACCATCGACCGCCGGGTGCGCGCGGTGGACAGCGACCGCGGGCGGCGCTTCGAGGACCGGGCCGGCATGACCTGGGCGGCCGACCTGGCGGCGACCGACGAGTACCGCCTGCTGGACGTGCAGGTGATGGCCGAGGCCATCGGGCGGGAGCTGGACGGTTAGCCGGGGCGGGGAGGTGCCTGTGGTGGTGCTGGCGTGGATCCTGCTGGGCTGTGGCGTGGGGGGCGCGGACCCGGTCCCGGTCGCCGGCCACTGGACGGTGACGGACAACGCCGTGTCGACGGACGACTGCGGGCTGATCCAGGCCGATCCGCCCAACGGGATCCCCCAGGGCTACACCATCGCCGCGGGGGCGGACGAGGGCAGCTTCACCCTGCACGGTGACCAGGAGAACGACGAGCAGCGCTGCGCCGCCGACGGCGAGGCCTGGGCCTGCGAACCCTACAGCGAGACCGAGTCGGGCAGCGAGCAGGGCGCCACCTACACCATGACCTACACCTGGCAGTACACGGGGGGCATGGAGGACGAGCGGTCCATGCAGGTGGACATCGACATGCAGCTGTCCTGCACGGGCTCGGGGGAGCTGTGCGCCGACATCGAGCGATCCTTCGGCATCTCCTTCCCCTGCCACCTGGCCGTCTCCCAGCAGGCGACCGCGGACTGAGCCGCCGGGCGGGCCCTCAGCGCCGGGTGACGGGCACCAGCCGGCCGGTGCCGAAGGCCGCCTCGCCGACCTTGAGCACGATGGGCGCCTGCCAGCGCTTGTGCTCGGCCTGGCGCATCATGCGGGCCAGGCCCGGCTCCAGCGCCGGCCCCTCGTCGGGAAGGCCGGCCGCGCGGCGCAGCTCGCCCTGCACGGCGGGGCCGACCCGGGCGTAGTCGAAAGGGTCGACCTGGTCGGGCTTCAGCTCGGCCGAGGGTGGGCGCGAGAGCACGAAGGCGGGGATGGGCGCGATGTGCGCGCTGGCCCAGGTGGCCAGGGCCTGGACCGTGGGCTTGGGCAGGTCGCCGATGGGCGACAGGGCGCCGGCCATGTCGCCGTAGAGCGTGGTGTAGCCCAGCGCCAGCTCGGTCTGGTTGCTGGTGTTCAGCAGCATCCCGCCGCGGCGGTTGACCAGGGCCATCAAGAGCAGGGCGCGCAGGCGGGCCTGGAGGTTCTCGGGGGTGGTGTCGCCGGGGCCGGGCGGGCCCAGGACCGGGGCCAGCGTGGCCAGGCTGGCCTGGTGCAGGGCGGTGATCGGCAGCTCCTCGAAGCCGCAGCCCAGCGTGGTGGCCTGCTCGCGCGCCGCCTGGGTGGAGCGGGGGTCGGTGAAGGGGCCGGGCAGGGCGACGCAGGTCACGGCGCGGGGGCCCAGGGCGGCGACGGCCAGGGTGGCGACCAGGGCGCTGTCGATGCCACCCGACAGGCCGACCACGGCCTGGCGCAGGCCGTTCTTCCACGCGAAGCCCTGGATGCCCGCGACCAGCGCCTGCCACAGGGCCGGCAGGCCGCGTGGCGGGGCCGCCGCCTCGGAGGGCGCGGCGGGGCCGGCGCCCACCTCCCACACGTCGACGCCCTCCCGGAAGCGCGGCAGCCAGGCGGTGACCTGGCCCGCGGTGTCCATCGCGAAGCTGGCGCCGTCGAAGATCAGCTCGTCATGAGCGCCGACGGCGTTGACGTAGACCAGGGGCAGCCCGGCGGCGCGCGCCACGGCGAGGCGACGGTCGAGCACCCCTCGCCGGTAGGGCGAGGCGTTGAGCGCCACGAGCAGGTCGGCGCCTGCGGCCCGCGCCTCGTCGACGGGGCGCAGGGGGTAGCCCTCCTGCCACAGGTCCTCGCAGACCAGCACCCCCAGGAGGGGGCCGCCCAGCGACAGGGCGGGCGAGGGGGGGCCCGGCAGGAACCAGCGGGGCTCGTGGAAGACGTCGTAGGCGGGCAGCAGCCGCTTGGCGTGCGCGAGGGTGCAGCGGCCCTGGTGCAGCAGCAGGGCGGCGTTGTGCAGGCCGGGGTGCCGCGGGGTCGGCGCGCCGGGCCAGATCCCGCCGAGCAGCACCGGCGGCCCGCCCGCCAGGCGCGCGGCCAGCTCCTGCTGGGCCTGCAGCGTCGCGGCGACGAAGGCCGGGTCGCAGAGCAGGTCGCGGGGCGGGTAGCCGGGCACCACCAGCTCGGGCAGCACGACCAGGTCGGGGGCGCCGGGGGCCAGGGCGGCGACCGCCTCCTGCACGTTGCGGGTGTTGCTGGCCAGGTCGCCCAGGCGGGTGTCGACCTGGGCGACGCCGATCCGCAGGCGCGGGCCGGCGGGGGGCGCGGCGCTCACGCCAGCTCGCCGGCCAGGGCCTGCAGCAGGTTCAGGGCCGCGCGCACGCTCTCGCGGCGCAGGCAGACGTGGTCGCCCAGCATGAAGGTGCGGTAGCCCAGGCCGTGCAGCCAGGCGACGTCGGAGAGGTCGGCGCTGTCGGGCACGTCGCTCCAGGCCAGACTGGACAGCACCCGGCTGGCGACGATGGCGTCGGGGTCGGCGCGCACGATGTCGCGCACGGCGGACAGCACCTTGTGGGGCTGCACCACCTCGACGTACAGGTCGCCGCGGGCCGCCATCAGCCGGCCGTGGGTGGCGCCCGTGCGGCGGGCGTGGGCCAGGCCGCGCCGGCTCTCGATCTTCTGCACCACGCGGGCGCCGGGCAGGATCGCCCGCACCTCGTCGGCGTCCTGGGGCCCTTCCACGAAGGACAGCATCACGTCGCGGGCGCCGACCTCGGCCATCGCCGCCAGCCAGGCCCGGTCCCCCTCGGTCAGGCTGCCCTCGATGCGCAGGTCGGGGGCCACGATGTTCACCGACTCTCCGGGGCCGACCACCCGCCGGGGGCTGTCGGCCAGGATCAGCCGGTCCCCGTCGACGGCGACGACCCGGGCGTGCTCCTTGCCGTCGCTGAAGAAGGCGTCGCAGGGGGTCTGGACCTGGATCCGGTGGGAGAGCCGGATCGCGGTGAAGGGCGGCAGGCCCGCCTCGACCACCCGGAGCTGCCGGCCCTTGAGGTCCACGTACAGGGGGGGCCCCAGGGCCAGCAGCCGTCGCAGCACCTCGGCGTGCGGGTGGGCCAGGGGCATGACGGTGTTCAGGCGCAGGCCCACCGTCATCGGGTGGGCCGCGACCTCGTCGTGGAAGTCGGCGTAGGGGGGGATCGTGACGATGGCCCCCACCCCGTGCGGTCCGGCCGCCCCGCCGCCCGGCGCGCGCCGCTCAGAGGGCAATCGTCGTCCCGCAGAAGCGGCAGGCGACCTTGCCGTGGGCCTCGGGCGGGACGGGGCCGCCGCAGGCCGGGCAGGCGACCTTGCGCGGGCCGAGCGTCGACAGGCGGGTGCTGACGGCCTTGGCCTTCTCGTTGGACTGGCGGGCCAGCATGTTCTCCTGGAAGTCGCCGAAGTGGCCCCAGGCCTGGGCGATCAGGCCCATCGCGTAGTCGACGGCCCGCTGCTCGTCGTCGATGTGGAAGACGTGGTCGGCGCCGATGGCCCGCGCCCACTGCTGGTCGACGGCGTCGCCCTCCTTGCCGCCGGGCCGCCGCAGGAACCAGGTGTTCCACTTCTTGCTGACCCGCTGCCAGGCGGCGATCGCGTCCAGGTCTCCCTGGGCGCCGTCCCCCATGACGTCGCGCACCTGGGCGGCCGGGAAGCGCTCGTGCATGGTGATGTCGCCGAAGACGATCAGGAAGGGCTTCTCGGCGTTGGGCGCCTTGACGTGGGTGTCGACCCAGTGGGCGAACAGCCCGTAGCTCTCGGGCGCGTCCCCGCCGCCGCCCTCGCCGAAGATGGCGCCGAGCTGCTGCTCCAGGTCGAAGCCGCTGGCGAAGGTCGTGACCTGCAGCGGCCAGCGGTCCACGCCGGCGTCGCCGATGGCGGCGAACAGGATCTCGGCGTCCTCGCGGTAGGCCTGCAGCGTCGTGTAGAGCAGCGGCAGGCGGTCGAAGATCTCGAAGGGCCAGCGCGCCATCGAGCCGGTGACGTCGACGGCGACGATGATCGGGTTGGTGGAGGCGGTGTGCACCTCCTTGCGGGGATCGATCACCTTCTCGTTGGGGCCGTGCTTGGCGTCGTAGCTGCGCGGCCCGGCGGCCTTGGCGCGGTCGACGTCGTCCTTCATGCGGGCGGCGGCGGGGGCGGCGTAGTCGTACTTCTTCGAGCCGCGCCAGTCGGAGGTGTCGGTGTCCCACGAGTACATGCAGACCTCGGCGAAGGGGGAGGGAAGGGGAGGCGAGGGGGCAGGCTACAGCAAGGGAGGGGCTCAGCCCAGGGCGGCGGCCAGGGTGGCGGCGCCGAAGTCGCGGCGGAAGCGCTCGATCCGGCCGGGCTCGTCCAGCCAGGCGGCCACCTGGGGGCTGACCAGCTCGCGCCAGGCCTGGCCCCGGGCCAGCTCGACCCGGACCATGGTCCCGTCGATGGGCACGCGGCGGTCGGGGGGCACCAGGTGGACGGGGTGGCACAGGGGCCAGGTGTCGCGCAGCAGCGACCAGACGTAGGGGTTGGCCGTCACGAACAGGTCCAGCTCGCCCAGCAGGTCGCGGACCATGGCCGTCCACCGCGGGCCGTTGCCCAGGTCGGGCACCTCGACCAGGGTCACCGACGTGGGCAGGTGCAGGCGCAGCATCTGGGCCGTCTCCGCGGCCGTGAACGGGTTGCGCAGGTCGAGCTTGTTGCTGCTGCCGATGCCGATGGTGAGCGCGTCCGCGCGCTCCACGAGGGCGTCCAGGACCGCCAGCTGCCCCAGGTGCAGGGGCTTCCAGCGGGCGATCATCGCCACGCGGCCCAGGCGCCAGGGCAGGTCGGGGGGCGGCGGAGGCAGCGGCACGGGGCGGAGGGCGGGGGCTACTCGGCGCCGACCACGGCCATGGTCGCGGCCTTGACCTTCTCGATCTCGGCGGCGCCCAGGGTGCGGGCGGCGGTGCGGGCCGCGTGGGCCGCCGTCACCTCGGCCAGGCGCTGGTTGGCCTGGGCCATCTGCCAGGCCAGCGCGTGGATGAAGCTACGGCGCAGCGCCCGCCCCTCGGGCGTCGTGCTGACGACCAGCGCCTTGCAGACCTCGCGCGGCATCCGGTACAGCCAGCTGCCCTGCTCGGTCACGCAGGTCGCCGTGCGGGAGTCGTCGGCGATGATGGCCAGGTGCCCGAAGAGGGCGCCCGGGTGCAGCACGCCGACCTTCTCGTGCAGCTCGTTCTTGGTGGCGCGGTACACCCCGACCTCGCCGGTGGCCAGGATCCAGGCGTCGCCCTTCATCGAGCCCTCCTCGATGATGCGCTCGCCCTGGTCCATGCCCACGACCTCCAGGTGGCCCGCCAGCAGCTCCCGCAGGTTTGCCGGCAGGTCCTTGAAGTGGGCCGACTGGGCCAGCACGTCGGTGGCCTTGGGCGCGCGGCCCCGCGGCCCCGTGCCGGCGACGGCGGTGGTGAGCCGGTTCCACAGGCCCTCGGGCTCGGCCTTCTCGATGTCGCTGCCCTCGGCGAGCTGGCCGATGCGCCCGTCCGTCTCGCGGATGCGGTCGGCGAGCATGTGCAGGACCTGGTCCTCCAGCCGGTCGATCGCCGGGTGGCCGGCGGCGGCGAGCTTCTCGTAGCCGGCGCGCTCCAGGATGAGCAGGTCGCAGGACTCCGTGGAGCGGATCGACGCCGTGCGCCGGGTCGCCAGGCCGAGCAGCGCCAGCTCGCCCAGCGCCTCGCCGCGGCGGACGAAGCGCAGCGAGGTCGTGTCGGGCGGCTTGCCGACGTAGACCTCCAGCTCGCCCTCGAGCAGGAAGAGCATGGCGTCGTCCTCCTCGCCCTCTTCCACGATGACGGCGTTGGGCGGGACCTCGACGGGGTTGCAGGCGTCGAGGAAGGAGAGGATCTGGGCGCGGTCCAGCCCGCGCAGGATCCGGATGAAGCCGAGCTCCATGGGGTCGAAGGCCACGGGGGCTCCTGTGGGGTCGATTGGGGGAGGTACGGGCCAGCCTGGGCGCGGGCCGACGGTGCGGGCATCCTATCCGGAGGAGCGGCTCCGGGGGGGATGAGACGTCCGCTCGGTGACCGCGTTAGCCCGGCCGGCGTGCTCCGTCTCGACAAGCTCGGCGTCTCCGTGGGGGTCCAGGACCTGTTGCTGGACGCCGACTGGCACCTGCGTCCGGGCGCGCGCGCCGGCCTGGTGGGGCGCAACGGCACGGGCAAGACGACCCTGCTCCGCGTGATCATGGGCCTGCACGAGGCGTCGGCCGGCCGGGTCCACCTGCGGGGGGACGCGCGCCCGGGCTACCTGCCGCAGCAGGCGGTCAGCGGCTCGTCGGCGACCGTGTGGGACGAGGCCAGGAGCCAGATGGCGTGGCTGCACCAGCTCGAGGCCGAGCTGGCGCGGGCCCAGGAGCGGGCCGTGCGCGGCGAGGAGGGGGCGGCCGAGCGGCTGGCGCGCGTGACCGAGCAGATGCGCCTGCGCGGGGCCTTCGCCGCCGACGAGAAGGTGGGCGAGGTGCTGCACGGCCTGGGCTTCTCGCCGGCCGACTGGAGGCGGAGCTGCGAGACCTTCTCGGGCGGCTGGCAGATGCGCATCGCGCTGGCCCGCCTGCTGCTGGCCGAGCCGAACCTGCTGCTGCTCGACGAGCCCACCAACCACCTGGACCTGGCGGCGCGCTCCTGGCTGGCCGAGTTCCTGGCCGGCAGCGGCGCCACGATGATCGTCGTCAGCCACGACCGCCACCTGCTGGACGTCGTCTGCACCGAGATCGTCGAGATCCGCGACCAGGGCCTGGAGGGCTTCTCGGGCAACCTGACGGCCTGGCTGGCCGAGCGGGAGCGGCGCGCGGCGGCCCTGCTGGCGGCCAAGGAGCGGCAGGACGAAGAGGTGGCGAAGCTGGAGCGCTTCGTCCAGCGCTTCGGTGCCAAGGCCAACAAGGCCAGCCAGGCCAAGAGCAAGCAGAAGGCGCTCGACCGCATCGAGCGCATCGAGGCCCCGCGCGCCGAGGCCCGCCCGCGCCTGCGCCTGCCCGACCCGCCGCCGGGCGCCCTGGAGCCGGTGGCCCTGCACGCCGTCGACCTGGGCCACGCCGAGGGCCCGCTGGTGCTGCGCGGCGTCGAGCTGACCCTGGCGCGCGGGATGCGGCTGGCGGTGCTGGGCCCCAACGGCTGCGGCAAGTCCACGCTGCTGGGCGGCATCGCCGGCACGCTGCCGCCCCGGGCCGGCCGGCGGGTGCTGGGCCGGGACGTGCGGGTCGCCCGCTACGCCCAGGACCTGGCCCAGGAGCTGCCGGCGGACCAGGCCGCGCTCGACGTGGTGCAGGCGATGGTGCCCCTGGCGCCGACCCCCCGGGTGCGTGCGGCGCTGGGCGCCCTGGGCCTGGTGGGCGAGGCGCAGCTCCGGCCGGTGGGCCAGCTCTCCGGCGGCGAGAAGGCCCGGGTCGTGCTGGCCGGCTTCGCCTGCCGACCGGCCAACCTGCTGCTGCTCGACGAGCCGACCAACCACCTCGACGCCGTCACCGTCCAGGTGCTGGCCGAGGCCCTGGCCGCCTACGAGGGCACCGTCGTGCTGGTCACCCACGACCGCTGGCTGGTCGAGCAGGTCGCGACCCACGTCTGCCACGTCGAGGACGGCCGGGTCGAGGTCCACGAGGGGGTGCGGCCCGAGGACTTCCTGCCGCCGGACCGCCGGCGGGGCAGCGACGGGGCCAGCCGGGCCCCGGCGCGGGAGGACGAGCCCGCCGAGGGCCGCGTCGACTGGCAGGATCGCAAGGCGAAGCAGCGGGAGAGCGACCGCAACCGCAAGCGGCTGGACAAGGTCCAGCGCGAGATCGAGCAGGCCGAGGGCGAGCTGCACGCCCTCGACGAGCGCCTGGTCGCCGAGGCCGCCGATCACAAGGTGGTGGCGACCCTGGCCCGCGCCCGCGCCGAGCTGGTGACCCGCATCGAGGGCCTGTACCTGGAGTGGGAGGGCCTGGAGGCTTGAGGCCTCGCCAGGCCGCGCGCCGCGGGTAGACGGCCGCCATGCCGCTGCCGCCCTCGCCCGACGCCCTCGGTCCGCGCTATCGCCCCGAGCCCCGCCACCTCGACCTGGGCCCTGCCTTCTTCGACCCGGTCCGGCCCGCGACCTTCCCGCAGCACCGGCTGCGCTTCCGCAACCAGCGGCACGCCGCCACCGTCGGCCTGGACGGGCTGGACGACGCGGCGTGGGTCGAGGCCATGGCGCGGTTCGCGCCCCTGCCGGGCAACCACCCCCAGCCGCTGGCCCTGCGCTACCACGGCCACCAGTTCCAGAGCTACAACCCCCACCTGGGCGACGGCCGCGGCTTCCTCTACGCCCAGGTCCGCGACGACCGCGACCGGCTGCTGGACCTGGGCACCAAGGGCAGCGGCACCACCCCCTACAGCCGGGGAGGAGACGGGCGGCTGACGCTCAAGGGCGGGGTGCGGGAGATCCTGGCCACCGAGCTGCTGGAGGCCCGCGGAGTGGACACCAGCAAGACGCTGTCGGTGATCGAGACCGGCGAGGCGCTCGACCGCCACGACGAGCCCAGCCCGACGCGGTCCTGCGTCCTGGTCCGCCTCAGCCACGGCCACGTGCGCATCGGCACCTTCCAGCGGCTGCACGCCCTGGGCCAGAAGGCCGAGCTGGACACGCTGCTGCGCTACGCCGCCGCGACCTACCACCCCGCGATCGCGCAGGCCCCCGACCTGCCGGCCGCCTTCCTGGGTGCGGTGGCCGAGGCCTGCGCCGACACGGTCGCGGCCTGGCTGGTGGCTGGCTTCGTGCACGGCGTGCTCAACACCGACAACATCAACGTCTCGGGCGAGAGCTTCGACTACGGCCCGTGGCGCTTCACCCCGGCCTGCGACCCCGGCTTCACCGCCGCCTACTTCGATCACAGCGGGCTGTACGCCTTCGGCAGGCAGGCCGCCGCGGTCGCCTGGAACCTGGAGCGCCTGGCCGGCACCCTGGTCCCCGTGGGCCAGGCCGGCACGCTGTCGGACGCCCTGGCGCGCTACCGGCCGGCCTTCGGCGCCGCCTTCGTGCGCCGGACGGTCCAGGCGCTGGGCGTGGAGCCCCGAGGGGAGGCCGCGGATCGCGCCCTCACCGACGCCTGGTGGCAGTACCTGGAACAGAGCCGCGCGCCCTTCGACCGGCCCTGGTTCGACTGGTACGGCGGAGAGGCCGCCGCGCCCCGGGCGGCCGCCTCGCCCGTGGACTACCGCGGGCCCCACTGGGCGGCCGTGCGCCACGCCCTCGCCGGCCGCGCGCCCGCGGACCCGGCGCGCCTGTCCCACCCCTACTGGCAGGGGCCGGCACCCGAGTCGCTCATCATCGACGAGGTCGAGGCCCTGTGGGAGGCCATCGACCGGCGCGACGACTGGGGCCCCCTGCACGACAAGGTCCGCCGCATCCGCGCCGCCGGCCGCGCGGCGGGCTTCGGGCCGGCCGATCCCACCCGGGACGGACAGACCGGCGAGCC
This sequence comes from Myxococcota bacterium, assembly GCA_023150805.1. Lineage (GTDB taxonomy): Bacteria > Myxococcota_A > UBA796 > UBA796 > UBA2385 > UBA2385. The sequence goes on from JAKLKF010000045.1 coordinate 23,899, forward strand.
GCCACCTGCCGGGGCCGCCTGACCGGCCCTGTGCGGGGAAGGACACGGTATGCTGCGGGCCCGTTCGCGAGGCGCCCGGTGCTCCGACTTCCCTCGAAGGTCGCTACCCACCTGCTGCGGTCGAGCGCCTCGCTCTCGGCCGCCGTCCTGGGCGCCCTGCTGCCGGGCTGCAGCGAGGTGGTCTCGGTCGGGGCCGACCCGACCTCGCTGGACTTCCCCGCCTCGGACTTCGTCGGCACGGGCGCCCTCACCCGCACCACCACGGTCTGCTACACCGGGCCGGGGCAGGCCGACTGCACGGCCGAGGTGCCGGCGCCCTTCTCGCTGGTCGGGGGCGAGGGGAGCACCGGCGAGGGGGGCACCGGCGAGGGGACGACGGTGCAGTTCTCCATCTCCGAGGGAAGCTGCTTCGAGCTGGAGGTGGCGCTCGCCGCGCCGGCGGACCTGGACGAGAGCCTGGCCATCTCCGTCGTCGGCGAGCTGATCAGCGGGACCGTGGGCGTGGATCTGCACGCCACCGCGGAGGAGGAGCCCGGCGACGGAGGGGGCACCGACGGGGGAGGCACCGACGGGGGGGGCTCGGACGGGGGCAGCGCCGACGGCGGGGGCACGGACGGGGGCGGCACGGACGGCGGAGGGGACGGGGGCGGCACGGACGACACGGGGGGCGTCGCCTCGCCGTGCCCCGGCTACTCGGGCCTGGCGACGTCGCGGGTGCGCACCTACCAGGCCACCACCAGCTACCGCGACCTGTACCGCTACTCGGGCACGCAGACGGTGACCGTCGACGCCAGCGACCCGGCGGCGCCCGTGCTGGTGGCCAGCTTCTCGATGACCGACACCTCGGGCGGCGTGCTGTCGACCACCCAGCGCGACAGCTACACCTGCACCTCCGCCGGCGCCACGCTGGTGCGCAGCGAGACGGTGGGCAGCCTGGTCACCAGCGACGGCACCACCATCCCCATCGCGCGCACCGACACCTACAGCGACGGCATGCTGGCCATGGTGCACGGCTTCGGCACCGGCGGCAGCGTCGCCGACACCTTCACCTTCGTGCGCGACGAGGACGGCCGCACCACGACCATCAACGGATCGAACGTGATGAACGGCACCGCGCCCGCCACCACCGAGACCGCGGTCGGGACCTGGTCCACCGTCCAGACCCACATCCAGTACGCCGCGGGCTCGGACGCGCTGAACTACTACGCCTACCTCGACGAGGAGCTGGGCGTGGTCAAGTCCTTCTACTGGGAGCTGGTGGGCCTGGACTAGGCGCGGGCGCCGGGCGCCCTGCGACGCGGGCGCTCAGGCCTGCGGCAGGTGCTCCCGGTACAGCTCCAGCCAGGCGACGATGTCGGCGCTCTCCAGCAGCGGCTGGCCGTCGATGACCAGGCAGGGGACCTGGGTGCCGCGCGTCAGGCGCAGCAGCTCGCGGCTGGCCTCGGGGTCCTGGTGCACGTCGCGCCAGGGGATCTCCAGGCCCAGGTCGGCCGCCTTGCGCAGCACGCGCTGGCAGTAGGGGCAGGACTTGAAGCCGAAGAGCTGCAGCGCGCGGGGGCCGTCGGGGGGCGGCACCCCCAGGCGGCGGGCCAGCTCGGCGGGGGTGGGTGCGGGGGCGGAGGCGCCGCGCAGGCGGTCGAAGAAGGACATGCAGGCTCCAGGCCGGCGGATCGGGGCCGGCGTTTCGGGGGGGGCGGGACAGATAGCCACCGAAGCCGGCCAGGCCAACCGCCCCCGGATAGGGCGGGCCGGTGCTGCACCTCGCCGCTCCGACCCGCGCCGACTGGCTGCCCCAGGCCCTGGCCGCCCTGCCGGCCATCCTGGTCGACCACGCCCACTGCGAGAAGAAGGCCGCCAGCACGGCCATGAACCTGATCTTCCGCTACGTGGACCAGCCCGACCTGGTGGCCGCCCTCTCGCCCCTGGCGCGCGAGGAGCTGGAGCACTTCGAGCAGGTGCTGGCCCTGCTCCCGGCCCGGGGGCTGGCCCTGCAGCGCCTGGAGCCCGCGCCCTACGCCGCCCGCCTGCACGCCGCCGTGCGCAAGGACGAGCCCCAGCGCCTGCTGGACACGCTGCTGTGCTGCGCCCTCATCGAGGCGCGCTCCTGCGAGCGCATGAAGCTGCTGGCCGAGGGGCTCGCGGAGGCCGAGGAGGCCGAGCTGGCGGCCTTCTACCGGTCCCTGCTGGCCAGCGAGGCGCGCCACTTCAGCACCTACACCGACCTGGCCGCCGCGCGCTTCGGCCGCGCCGAGACGATGGCCCGCCTGGAGGCGCTGGCCGCCCACGAGGCGGCGGTGCTGGCCACGCCGGGGCCGGAGCCGCGCCTGCACGCCTGATCAGCCGAAGCGGCGCGCGTACTCCTCCTCCTTGAAGCCCACCAGCGCCGGCTCCCCGTCGAGCTCGACCACCGGGCGCTTGAGCAGCATGGCGTCGGCCTGGAAGCGCGGCAGCCACTCCGCGTCGCCCCAGCCGGCCTTCTCGGGTCCCAGCTCGCGGTAGGCCCCGCCGCTGGTGTTGCGCATCGGGCCGCTGCCGAAGGCCGCCACCCACCGCGCGACCCGCTCGGGCTCGGGAGGCGTGGCGCGCAGGTCGACCCAGGCGTGGGCGACGCCGTGCTGGTCGAGCCACTGGCGGGCCTTCTTGACCGTGCCGCAGGTGGGGATGCCGTAGACCGTGACCGTCGCCTTGCCGGCTGCCTTGCTGCCCATGGGGTCCTCCGAGGAGCGCCTGGATATCCTCGCCGGTCGGAGGAGCCATGTCGTCACCCGATCCCGCCGCCCTGCTCGCGCAGGCCCTGGAGACCCTCGCCCAGGACGGCGCCGCCGCCGCCCTGCCCCTGCTGGACGCGGCCCTGGCGGCGCAGCCCACGATCCGGCACGGCGAGACCGGCGGGCGGGTGACCCGCGGGCTGGTGCGCATGGAGCTGGGGCTGGCGGCCGAGGCGGCCGAGGACTTCAAGGCCTGGACCGCGCAGGACCCCCAGGACGCCGCCGGCTGGCTGGGGCTGGGGCGGGCCCGGGCGGCCCTGCGGGACGCCGCCGGCGCGGTGCAGGCGCTGGACCGCGCGATCGACCTGCGGCCGGGCTGGAGCGACGCCCACTGGCACCGGGCGACCAGCCGGGCGTCGCTGCACGAGCTGGCGGGCGCGGTCGAGGACCTGGACGCGGCCCTGCGCCACCTGCCGCCGTGGGCCATGGGCACGGCGCGCGAGGCGCGGATCTGCGTGGCGCGGGCGCAGCTCCGCCTGCTGGTGGAGGACCGGGCCGGCGCGCGGGAGGACCTGGTGCGCGCGGCGGCGGTCCACGACGCGCGGGGCGACCTGTCCGGCCGGGACGGGGTCATCGCGATGGCGCGCGAGCTGGGCCTGTAGGCGGGGCGCGGGTCCGGCGGTGCCGGGGTAGCATGAGGCCGCCTCCTCCCGCCTGCTCCGGTGCTCCATGCGGCTTGTTCGCTCGCTGTCGATCTGCGTCGTCCTCGCTGCCTGCGGGGACAAGGACCCGGGGGGCGCGGACGGCGCCGGCGACGGGGGCGCTGCGCCGGACGGCGGCGCGACCGGCGACGGGGGCACGGCCGATGGCGGCGACGTCGACGGCGGTGCGGGCGACGGGGGAGGGGATGGCGGCACCGCAGGGGACGGGGGCACCGCAGGGGACGGGGGCACCGGGGGCGACGGGGGCACCGGGGGAGACGGGGGCACCGCGGGCGACGGGGGCACTGGGGGGGACGGGGGCACCGCGGGGGACGGGGGCGGCGATGGGGGCACCGACGACACCGGTGATCCCCCCCCGGTGATCACCGGCGACGCCTCGGTGGCGGAGAACCCCTCCAACCCCTTCAGCGCGCTGGTGACCGTCACGGTCGACCAGGACGCGGAGCTGGTCGTCCGCTATGGCGAGCACGGCTTGACCCACGAGACCCCGAGCCGGTCCGTCCTGGCCGGGGAGGAGGTCCAGGTGGTGGTCCTGGGCCTGCACGCCGACACCGACTACCAGCTCCAGGCCGTCGCCTCGCACGGGGAGGCGACCTGGACCAGCGACAGCCTCTCCTACAGCACCGCCCCGCTGCCTGTCGGCTGGCCGGTCTGTACACCCACCTTCACCGTCTCCCCTACCGAGGTCGATCCCGACGAGGTCGTGTGCACGCAGGGCGTCACCTCGCGGGGCCAGTACATGTACTTCTGCACCGACTACTTCGGGGAGCCGGTCTTCTCGATCTCCAGCTCTGGCAACGACTCGATGATGTCGATGCGGGCGCTGCGGGGGGGCGGGTGGGCCAGCACCTCCTACACCTCGTCGCGGGTCGTGCTCTTCGACGAGACGGGCGCGCAGACCGGGGCGCTGGCCATCTCCTACTTCGACGACGACACGCGCTTCGTCCACGACTTCATCGACTCGCACGAGCTGGTCGAGTTCACCGAGGGGGAGTGGGAGGGGGGCCTGGGTTTCTTCACCCAGACCTACGAGTACCTCGACGACGGCTCCTACAAGCTCGGCAACGGCCTGATCGTCTTCGATCCCGAGAGCCGGGAGGTGTGGTACGACTGGAGCTTCCACGGCGAGCTGGGCGACGGCGAGGCGATGGACCCGCGCATGCCCTACAGCAGCGCCGGACGCGGCGACTACGCCGAGGACTGGACCCACGCCAACACGATCCTGCACGGCTTCGACGCCGACGGGCGCGCGTACCTGCTGCTGAGCGTGAAGTCCCAGGACTGGGTGTTCAAGCTCTACCCGGACACCGACGAGCTGGCCTGGGCGCTGGGCTTCGACGGGGACTTCACGCTGGTCGACGACGTGGACGCGGCCTCGCCCGCCGCGCTCTCCGCCCTGGCCTGGGCCTACCACCAGCACGGGCTGGTCTTCGTCGAGCCCGACGACGACAACCTCCACCTGCTGATGTTCGACAACGGCTACCCCCGCAACGACGGCCGGCAGTATCGCTACGACCTGTACTACAGCCGCCTGGTGCAGGTGGAGCTGGACGAGGAGACCATGCTCGCCGACATCGACTGGGAGTACGGATCCCCGAGCTGGGGCGCCGAGGACCACATCTTCTCGTCGACCTGCGGCAACACCGTGCTGCTGCAGGACGAGGCGCGCGTCATGGCGCTGGACGGCGAAGACGCCACGATGATCGAGGTCAGCTATCCGGAGGGAGAGGAGCGATGGCGGATGCAGTGCGAGACGACCGAGTGGTGCGAGTACCGGGTCGCGTGGTTCCCGAGCATGTACGAGACCGACTGGGCGGTCCGATGATCACGCTCACGCTGGTGCTGGCCCTGGCAGGCTGCGGTGCCAAGGACGACGACGACGACGGCGACGACGACGGCGACACGGCTTCGGAGACCGACACGGACACGGACACGGACACCGATACCGACACGGACACGGACACCGACACCGACACCGACACGGACACCGACACCGACACCGACACCGACACCGACACCGACACGGACACGGACACCGACACGGACACCGACACCGACACCGACACCGACACGGACACGGACACCGACACCGACACCGACACCGACACCGACACCGACACGGACGTCGAGCCTGAAGAGGGTCTGCTCATCATCGACGGCTACGCCGACCTGCACGGCACCTGGGAGGGCTGGGAGGAGCTGCTGCTCCGCGGCGACCTGGGCTTCGGCGAGGTGGCCTGCCAGGTCCACTACGAGATCATCCCCGTCGCCGAGACCGACGCCTGCGACCTGTGCGAGACGGCGTGGGTGGTGCGACTGGGCGCGCCGGAGATCCTGGTCGGAGACCACTGCGACGTCACCGGCTACGACGCCGCGACCATCGCCGCCCTGGAGGACGAGGAGCGCAGCTACGGCCTGGCCCTGGACTACCTGGGCCACTCCAACGTGCTGATGCAGGACCTGGACGGTCGCTGGGAGGCGGTGTCCTACGTCGACTGGGACGCCGCCGCCGAGACGATCGAGTACGAGTGGGACCTGGGCTACTGGAAGTGGTAGGGCCGTCTCAGGACGGCCCGATCGGCGCCTTGCCGGCCACCGCCAGCCCGTAGGCGCGCACCCAGGACTCCTCCTCGGGGGACAGCGGGCCGTCGCGCAGGGCGCGCAGGTTCTCCTGGAGCTGGGCGCGGCTGCCCGGCCCGGTCAGGGCCACGTGCACGTGCGGCGACTGGAGCTGGAAGCGGTAGCAGAGCGCCGCCGTCATGGGCGGCACCGCCGCGCCCACGTCTCGCCCGGGCCAGGGGGGCAGGGGTGCCCTGGGCGCCTTCAGCAGCTGACGCCAGGAGGTGCCGGTGTAGGCCACGACGATGGGGTCGTGCGCGGCCAGGTGGGGGAAGACCTCGCGCTCGGCGCCGGGGTGGGCGGCGTTGTAGCGCAGCATGAACATGTCCAGCGCGCCCTCGGCGGCCAGCTTCCCGGCGCGGGGGCGGTCGTGGATGCTGGTGCCGGTGGCGCGGATGGCCCCGCTCTGCCGCAGCTCGGCCAGCGTGTCGGCGATGGCCGGCCCGAAGGCCGAGGTGACCCCCAGCCATCCGAGCTGGAGGATGTCGACCTGGTCGATGCCCAGCTCCTTGCGGGCCTTCTCCACGCTCCAGCGCACCATCCAGGGCCAGTAGCCACCGCCCAGGACCGCCACGACGTGGCGCTCCCGGTCCTTCTGGAGCACCCGGCGCAGGCCCGGGGTGGTGGCGCCGAAGCGCCCCAGCGGGGACCACACCCAGTAGTTGAAGCCCTGGTCGGCGGCCCAGGGCATGTCGTCGGCGACCAGGCCGTAGTTGGGGGCCAGGCCCAGGCGCTGGACGGGCACGCCCAGCCTGGGCAGGGTGGTCGTCGTCCAGTCCTGGGCCGTTCGGGGCGCGTGCATGGAGACCTCGCGGCATCCAGGTATCCGTCGGGCGGTGCCGATGTGCGCTGCGCGCGCTATCCGCGGCCGCATGCCTCGCCCTCGCAAGACGCCCATGCTGGTGGCCGAACCGCAGCCAGCCCTCTCTCCCCGCCGCTCTCGCCGGGGTGAGAAGCCCCCCGGTCGCCCCTTCGTGAAGTGGGCGGGCGGCAAGCGCGCCATCCTGCCCGCCATCCTGGAGCGGCTGGGCCCCGTGCAGGGCCGCTACTTCGAGCCCTTCGTCGGCGGGGGAGCCGTCTTCTTCGCGCTGGCCCGGCGGCCCGGGGGGCTGCCGAAGGGGGCGGTGCTCTCGGACATGAACCTGCGCCTGGTGCGCACGTGGTGGGCGATCCGGGACGACCTGGACGCGGTGGCCAGCCTGCTGGAGGAGCACCAGCAGCGCCACAGCGAGGACTGGTTCTACCGGGTGCGCGAGGACGTCCCCGACCACAAGAGCCACGCCGAGGTCGCCGCCTGGCTCATCTACCTGAACAAGGCGGGCTTCAACGGCCTGTACCGGGTGAACCGCAAGGGTGTGTTCAACGTCCCCTTCGGCAAGCGGGCGAACCCGACGGTGCTGGACCTGCCCAACCTGGAGCGGGACCACCAGCTGCTGCAGGGTGTGGACATCGCGCACCAGGACTTCGAGGAGACCTGCCTGCAGGCGGCGGAGGGCGACACGGTCTACTTCGACCCGCCCTACGAGCCGGTCCAGGTGTCCCAGACCAAGAGCTTCACCGCCTACACCGAGGCGGGCTTCGGTGGCGCCGACCAGGAGCGCCTGGCGCGCCTGGCGCTGGCGCTGAAGCAGCGCGGCGTGCGCGTGCTGCTGTCCAACCACGACACCCCCGACCTGCGGGAGCTGTACCCACCGCCCTTCGAGATCGAGACGATCCTGGTGCCGCGCTTTGTGAACCGCGACGGCACCAAGCGCGGCGGCGTGGCCGAGGTGCTGATCCGCTAGCGCCTGCGACCTCGGGCCGCAGAGCCCTTGTCCAACCATTGCGCAAAGATTATGCACCGAGGACCACCCCGGAGCCCCCGTGCTCGCGCTGCCCCTGCTCCTTGCCCTCTGCCTGCCCGTCGCCGCCCAGCAGGCCGCGCCGGGGCCGGGCGACGCCCCGGCGGCGCTGTCGGAGCCGACCCTGCCGGTCCTGGTGGCGGCACCGGCCGCCCCCTACCCGCCCGCGGCCCTGGCGGCGGGGCTCGAGGCGACCGTGCTGCTGGAGCTGGACGTGGACGCGACCGGGCGGGTGCTGGACGCGCGGGTGGCCGAGGCGGCCCGCCCCGTCGACCCGGCGCTGCCGGTCGAGGCGGTCACCGCCCAGGGCTTCGAGGAGGCGGCGCTCCAGGCCGCGCGCGCCTTCGTCTTCACCCCGGCCCGCGACGCCCTGGGCCAGGACGTGCCCGCCCGCATCCAGTACCGCAGCCGCTTCACCGTGGCGGCCGCGCCGCGCCTGTCGCTGTCCACCCAGGTCCAGGACGCCCAGGGCCTGCCCCTGCCCGGCGCAACGGTCGTCGTCGCCGGCCCCGACGGCGCCCGCCAGGAGGCGGTGACCGACGCCGACGGGGTGGCGCGCTTCGCCGACCTGCCCGTCGGGTCCTGGACGGTGGCCGCCTCGTCCACCGGCTGGCTCACCGGCACCGCCAGCGCCGAGCTGGACGCCGAGACCGCTCGCGAGCTGGTGTTCACCCTGCAGCCCGACCGCCCCGAGACCGGCCCGCGGACCGAGGCGGGCGAGGAGATCGAGGTCGTCGGCCAGCGCCTGCAGCCCGAGGTGACCGAGCGGGTGCTCTCGGTCGAGCAGATCCAGTACCTGCCGGGCACCGGCGGCGACGTGGTCAAGGCCGTGCAGAACCTGCCCGGCGTCAACCGGGCGCCCCTGGGGGTCGGGCAGATCCTGATCCGCGGCACCGCGCCCGAGGACAGCGCGGCCTACCTGGACGGCATGCCCCTGCCGATCGTCTTCCACTTCGCGGGGCTGAACACCGTCATCAACGGCGACAGCCTGGAGGAGGTGGCCTTCCTGCCGGGCAACTACGGCGTGCGCTACGGCCGCACCCTGGCCGGCCTCATCGACCTGCGCACCGACCCCTCGCTGCCCGAGCAGAGCAGCGGCTACGTCTCCGTCGACCTGTTCCAGGCCACCGCCTTCGTCGAGCAGCGCCTGTCCGATCGCACCGCGCTGACCCTGTCGGGGCGGCGCTCCTACATCGACGCCGTGCTCACCCCGGTGCTCACCGCCGTGACCGGCAGCACCTTCCAGGCCCCCCGCTACTACGACCTGAACGCCCGCCTGCTGCACCGCACGGACCGCGGCGACATCTTCGACGCCTTCCTGGTCGGCAGCTCCGACGCCTTCCGGGTCATCGGCACCGACGAGTCCACCGGCGAGGAGGAGACGACCATCGGCCTGCAGACGCGCTTCGCCAAGCTGCGCCTGCTCTACCGCCACTTCGACGACCGGGGCGTGCGCCACGAGACGGTGTTCATCACCGGCCCCGAGGAGCAGAAGTTCCAGATCGCCCCCGACGGCGACGCCTTCGAGCGGCCCTTCGACCTGTCCTTCCGCCACGAGCTGTTCAAGGCCGCGCCCGGCGGCCACCGGGACAAGAGCTTCGGCCTGGGCTGGCGGGTGGGCCTGGACGGCATCGCCACGAAGTACCGCTTCGTGTACGACGTGCCGGCCTTCGGCCTGCGCGAGGAGGGGGACATCGGCATCCTGGCGCCGGCCCTGTACGCCGAGCCGACGATCCGCCTGTCGCGCTGGGACCTGGTGCCCGGCCTGCGCGGGGATCTGTACACGACCGACGCCGGCTACACGAACTCCGCCCTCGACCCCCGCCTGGCCGTGCTCTTCCACCCCTGGACGCAGAGCCGGCTCAAGATCGCCGTCGGCAAGCACAGCCAGTTCCCCGAGCCCCGCGAGGTGACGCCCTCGTCGGACGGCGAGCTGTCGCTGACGCACGAGTACTCGGTGCAGACCGGCATCGGCTGGGAGCAGGGCATCGGCCAGGACTGGACCGTCGAGGTCAGCCGCTACTACAACTGGCTGCAGGACCTGGTCGTCGGCAACGAGGACGCCTTCCGCTTCTTCACCGGTCCGCCGCCCCAGGGCCCCCTGGACAGTGACCCCTACGCCAACGACGGGGTCGGCCGCACCGCCGGCCTGGAGCTGCTGGTCAAGTACCAGTCCGAGCGCACCGTCGCCCTGCTGGCCGGTACGCTGAGCCACTCGGTCCGCCAGAAGCGCCCCGACGCCCAGGAGCTGCTCTTCGAGTACGACCAGCCGCTGGTGATCAACGCGCTGGGCAGCCACGAGCTGCCCAAGGGCTGGCGGGTGGGCGCCCGCTTCCGGTACGGCTCGGGCAACCCCTACTTCCCGCTGGCCAACCGCTGGCTGGACCTGGAGAGCGGCGACTGGCAGCCGGTCTACAGCGACGAGCAGGACCGCACCGCGGCCTTCTACCAGCTCGATCTGCGCGTGGACAAGACCTGGGACTTCCGCAAGTGGGACCTGTCCTGGTACCTGGACCTGCAGAACGCGACGAACCGCCAGAACCCCGAGGTCATCGGCTACAGCGACGACTACTACGTCGAGGAGCCGATCAACGGCCTGCCCCTCATCCCGGCCTTCGGCCTGAAGGGAGAGTGGTGATGCTCCCGCTGCTCTTGCTGGCCTGCATGGGCCCCAGCGACACGACCATCATCCGCGACGTGCAGATCGTCCACGTGGGCGCCTCGCCCGCCGAGCTGCAGCCCGGCGAGTCCAGCACCCTGACCGTGACGGTGGCCGACCCCTCGGGCCAGGGGGTGGAGATCCTGGCCTGGCCCTGCACCGACCTGGGCGAGGGCTGCGCCGAGGACCTGGGGCAGCCGGTCTCCGAGTGGGTGAGCCTGCTCTCGCCCGTCGACGAGGACGCGACCTGGACGGTGACGGCCTCGCCCTTGTGGGCCAAGCTGCTCTCGGCCGACACGGGCAGCGCCTACTTCGAGCCCTACGCCGGCGCGTGGTTCCTGGCCTGCCGGCCCGGCCAGTGCGCGCCCATCGAGCTGGCGCGGTCGGCCCCCGCGGCCGGCAGCGACGACGACGTGGCGCTGCGGACCTTCCTGAACGATCCCACGACGGGAATGGCCGACCTGCCGCTGGACGGCGCCGCCCTGGCCCAGCGCCGGGTGCCCGTGAGCGACCGCGGCGAGGACGAGCGCAACCAGAACCCGGAGCTGCGCCTGGAGGACGAGCGGGAGCTGTCCCTGGCGGTCGGCGGCGAGCAGGAGCTGCTCTTCGGCCTGATCGACGAGACACCGGACGCCCTGCAGCTCGACGGCTACACCAGCATCGGCACCCTTGGCCCGGCGCGCACGGACTTCTACAGCCCGACCTTCACCTGGTACGCCGGCGAGGCGGCGGGCGAGGGGCGGATCTACGTGGTCGTGCGCGACGGCGAGGGCGGCAGCGCCCTGTGGCGCCAGGACGCCGTGGTGGAGTAGGTCAGCTCGCCGGCCGCCGGCTTCAGGCCTGGTGCACGACCCAGGTGGCCAGGTCCCGGTACTGGGTGGCGCCGCGGCTGTCGGGGGCGAACTCGAAGACGTCCCGGCCGGCGTGCTGGGCCTTGGCGAGATCGCTGTTGATGCCGATCTGCACGGGCACGACGGCGTCGCCGTAGCTCTCCTCGACCTCGGCCATGATCGCCTGGTTCAGCGTGACGTTGCGGCCGTCCACGCGGGTCATGAGCAGGCCGAGCACGTCGATGTCGGGGTTGAGCAGGCGCGAGATCTGGCCGATGGCGGACAGCAGCGCCTGGGCGCCGGACAGGGCCAGGGGGGAGGGGTCGCAGGGGATGAGCACGCGGTCGGCGGCCACCAGCCCGTTCAGGCTCAGGTTGCCCAGGTTGGGCGGGCAGTCGATGACGATGACGTCGTAGTGGGTGCGGGTGATCTTGAGCGCGTCGCGCAGGATGAACTCCTTGCCGATGCGGGTGCCCAGCAGGTCCTCGGCGGCGCCCAGCCGCGGGTCGACGGGGGTGACGTCCAGGCCGGGGATCCCGGTGGCGGTGACGATCTCCAGCACCTCGCGGCCGGTCCCGTCGTCGGTCAGCACGTCGGACAGGCGGCCGCCGCCCTTGTGCACGACCTGCTGCAGGGCGGTGTTGACGTGGCCCTGGGGGTCGAGATCGACCAGGAGCACGCGCTTGCCGTGGAAGCGGGCCAGGGCCGAGGCCAGGTTGACGCTGGTGGTGGTCTTGCCGACGCCGCCCTTCTGGGTGGCGACGGCCAGCACGGTGGCACGGCGATCGCCGGCGGGCAGGCGGGGCGGGCTGTGGACCGAGGTCTGCTCGTTCTCGCCGAGGGCGTGGGCGAAGCGGCGCAGGCCGGACTTGAGCAGGGCGCGCATGATGGGGTCCTGGGAGGGAGGCAACCCCTAAAGTAGCAGGTTGGCCTGCTCTTGTCATGTCAACGGCATCAGCCCCGCAGCAGCCGCCCGTAGCGCCACGCCAGCAGCCGCAGCAGCAGCCGGGTCCGCCAGGGGGGACGCCACGCGTCCAGCGCGCGCAGGCCCGCCTCCAGCTCCGCGCGCAGGGCCCGGCGGCGGTCCGCCGGCCAGGTCGCCCGGTCGGCCCCGGCGGGCACGTTGTCGTAGCCCAGGGCGCCGTCCTCCAGGGCGTCGCGCAGCCAGTGGGCGCCGGTCGCCGCGCGGGCCAGGGGCAACAGCGCCGGGGGGGGCGCGTCGGGGGCGCCCGAGCAGACCCACAGGGCCCGCAGGTAGCTGTCGCCGATGCGCGCGCGCTGGGCCTCCAGGTCGTCGGCGGGGGGGGCGGGCCGCCGTCCGCGCCGGTCCAGGTCGAAGCGCTGGGCGGCCCACATCCCGGCGACCGCCGGGGCGAGGCGCGGGCCGAGGGGGCCGGCCAGGACGGCAGACAGCGCCTGCAGCTCGGGCGCGGCGCCGGGGCGGCCGGCCAGGGCGGCCTCGACCGGGGGGACCAGGAGGGCGGGGGCGGGCGGCACAGGCGCGTCGACCTGGTCGTCCAGGATCCGGAAGGCGGCGTAGAGCAGGCGGAAGGCGCGCCCGCCCGGCTCGGGGCAGAGCAGGGCCACCAGCAGGCCGGTGGTGGGGCTGGAGCGGCGCAGGATCCGGCGGGCCCAGGCGTCCAGGTCCCCGCGGCACCCGTCAGGCGCCACTGTCCGCCGCGCTCTCGCAGGCCGAGTCGCAGTCGGGATCGCAGACCACGCCGTTGGACCCCTCCGCGCAGATCGGGTCGCAGCAGGGGTCGACGCAGTTGTCCGAGCAGCAGGTCTCGAAGTCGCAGAAGCCGCAGTTGTTGGTGCAGGCGTCGACCGGCGCGCCGTCGTCGACGGAGCGGGCGCGCAAGTCGGCGGTGGTGCCGCCGAGGTCGGAGGTGGCGCCGGTGTCCCCCGCCTCCAGCGCGGCCCCGGTGTCCGCGAGCTGCATGCTACCGGTGTCCACGGGCAGGGGCTCGGTCGGCCACCACTGCTGCGCCCAGGCGCGGCCGGGGAAGGCCCAGGCCAGGGCCAGGGCGACGGTGGCTTGCAGGCGGAAGGCCAGGCGGCCGCGGCGGGCGCGGGCGGGCAGGCGCCCGATGGCGGCGCGCAGGCGCAGCAGGGGCGAGGGGCGCGGGGGCAGCAGGTCCCGCGCGGTGGCGCGAGGGGAGGGGACCAGGGCGGCGAGGCGATGCAGGCGGTCGCGCGGCCCGACCACCAGGACGGCCCGCAGGTAGGCCTGCCCCATGGCGGGCGAGCTGTCATCCCGCAGGGCGCCCAGGGCCCGGTCCAGGTGGTCCAGCGCGGCGTGCGCCTCGGACAGCGCGCGCGCGCGCAGGTCGGCGGGCGGCGTGGCCGGCGCCGGGCCTTGCAGGCTGCGGGCGAGGGGGTTGTAGCGGCCCTGGGAGAGGTCGCGCGGCCAGTCCAGCAGGCCATCCACCCAGAACAGCCAGGTGGCCAGCGCCTCGCCGACCTGCTCGGCGGCGGCCCGGTGCTGCGGGTGCGCTCGCGCGGCGAAGCCGAAGGCCAGGCGGCCGACCCGCCGGGTGGCGGCCATGGCCTGCTCCAGCGAGGCGTGGGGCAGGGTCTCCAGCCGCGCCTGCTCATCGAGCGCGGCCCGCACCTCGTCCACGGGGAAGCCCTGCGCCGCCAGGCGCTGGCGGGCCTGCTCGCCGGGCTCCCGCAGGACGGCGGCGGCCAGCCAGCCCAGCAGCCGCCCCTCGTCCTTCCAGTCGTCGCGGGCCTTCTCGACGCCCATCCACAGGCCGAAGTCGGCGGCGACGTGCGTGTTCGCGGTCGCCTGGCGGGCCGGCAGTTTGCGTCCGGTGACCGAGAGCACGCAGGGCCGGGCCGACAGCGGCGCCTCGACCCCGGCGACCACGTCCAGGAAGACCTGGTAGGCCACGAGATCGGGCCCGGCGGCGAGGCGCGAGACGAAGCCGTGATCCGCGCCCAGGGCGTGGCACAGGCCGCACTGGTAGCTGCGGTAGTGCTGGTGGCCGGAGGGCCCGGCCCGGTGCGGCGTGAGCCAGCCCATCATGGCGCCACCTCGGCCCGCTGCGGCGCGGCCAGCCAGGCGGCCACCTCGTCCAGGGTGATCCAGGCGCCCTGCAGCTCGACCACCGCGCCCTCCCGGGCGACCGTGGCCCGGGACAGGAGCGTCCCGGCCGGCCCCTCGACCCGGGCCACGCGCAGCAGCCGCGCGGCGCGGCGGGCCTCGCCCTCGTCGACCAGCACCGCGCGGAGGGTCAGCCAGGCGAGGTCTCCCTCGGGCTCGACCGAGAGCGCGACGGAGCGCACGGCGGCGGCCTCGGCGGGCAGGTCGGGGAGGTCCAGCCCACGCTGCCGCGCCAGGTCCAGGAGCAGCGCAGGCTCCCGCGCGAACAGCCAGGCGCGCCCGTCGGGCACGGCGCCCTGCAGGGAGCCGGGATCCAGGCCGGCTTGACCCCGGGCGTGCGCCCGCACCAGGGCCGCCACCGCCACCTGCTCGCCGGCCACGGCCTTGTCCTCGGCCAGGCGGCGCCAGGTCAGCGGGTCACCGTCGCGCGCGGCCAGGGCCCAGCGGTGGGGGTCGATCCGGGGCGCCATCTCGTCGCGCGGCGCGACCGGGCCCTCCACCAGGGACAGGCAGCCGTTCACGCCGCAGGCCAGCGCCAGGGCCTCGGGCAGCCCGGTGAGCGGCAGGGCCTGGGGATCCACCAGGCCGGCCTGCGCCCATCGTTCGAGGTCTCGCGGCTCCAGGTCGATCCGCGCCACCAGGGCGGCGTCAGCGGGCAGGGCCGCCACCATGGCGTCACCCTCGAGGTCGGCGTCGGGCGAGAGCGGGGGGGACCCGCAGCCGGCGGCCAGGGCGATGGGGAGGGCGAGGAGGGGGGACACGCCGGGCAGCATAGCGGAGGTGGTAGGGTGGAGACATGTCGGGCTCGATCCTGCTCCTCGCGCTGCTGTCCATGCCCTTCGCCTCGGCGCAGGAGGAGGACGAGGAGGACGCCGACGGGCAGGAGGCGCCAGCGCCTCCCCCGGTACCGACGCCGCCGGTGGAGGCGGTGCACGCGCCGCCGCCCGAGGCGGGGGGTGAACCAGGCGCGGTCGGCAGCCTCGCGGTCGACCCGGCGCCGCCTCCGCCCCCTTCGGGCCCGCCTCCGGGCTGGAGGGCGGTCGGGGCGAGCCCGCAGGAGCGCCCCCCCGGTCCGGAGGCGCCGACCTGGCAGGGCACCTACGCCCAGGTGGGCGTGATGGGGGGGCAGCTCGTGGGCGGCGGCGTGGTCTTCGTCAGCCCCGGCGGGGTGGCTTTCGACCTGTCGGCCGGGCCGCGCGTGGGCTTCGGGGAGGAGCTGTACGCCAACCTGTTCGGCATGATGGGCCTTTCCTGGACGGGCGGCAGCCGCAGCCGCCACGGCCTGTTCGCGCGCGGCGGGGCCTCGCTGCCCCTGGATCGCTGGTTCGAGGCGATGGCGGCCGGGGGCTACACCTTCCGCTTCCACACCGGGCGCGGCGACTGGACCGGGGCCGACATCGGGGCCGGCATGATGCTGGTCCAGGACCTGCCCTCGGGCTTCCAGCCCTGGCCGGGGATGCTGTACCTGCGGTGGGCGATGGAGTTTTCGACCTCGGCCGGACAGCGGGGGGGCTGAACCACCTGGCGGCGCCGGGCCTCAGCGCGCGGCGCGCGAGCGCAGCCACAGGCCGGCGGGCAGGCTGACGCCCAGGGTCGCCAGCAGCCAGGCGGGCAGGGCCCCCCAGGGCCCCAGCGCGGGCAGGGCCAGGCTGGCCAGCAGGGCGTAGGTGGCGACGCTGGTCGAGCCGAGCATCATCGGCCCCACCGCGCCCACGGGCACCGCCTGTCCCTGCGACAGCCACAGGCTGAGCATGGTGGTCAGGAAGATGGCCGGGAAGACGCTGGCGATCCCGGCGAGCAGCGGCTGACCGGTGGCCGCGACCAGCACGCTCGTGCCGATGGCGGTGGCGGCCAGCAGGCCGCGGCCCAGTAGGGTGAACAGGCCGACGCGCCGGGCGCCGCGCGGGGCGGGCAGGGGACGCAGGCAGGCGGCCAGGCCGGCCAGGAGCAGGGCCAGTGTGGTGCCGATCCCCAGGGCGCCCATGGGCAGGCCCGCCCCGCGCCAGGCCGCGCCGCCGCGCACGACCACGACGGCGCCGAGCGCCCAGCCCGACAGGCTCAGGGCCACCATCAGGGCCAGGCGGGGCCCCAGGCCCCAGGCCGGCAGGCGGGGGGGCAGGGCCCGCCAGGACCACAGGAAGAGCGCGTTGAGCAGCATCCCGGCGGGCACGGCGAGCATGGCCTGCTGGAAGGCCGGCGCGCCGTCGGAGCTGGCGGCGATGCCCAGGCTGGCGGGGACGATGGTGGTGGGCACGCTGCCGAGCACGCCGCCCAGGCGGCCGCCCCAGCGCTCGATGGCCACGGTCGCGCCGATGGCGACCAGGCCCGAGAGCAGGGCGGGCAGCAGGACGGTGGTGGCGGACAGCGCGGCGGGCGGCATGCGCTGCGGGGGCTATCCCTGTCGGGTGGGGATCGTCGTTCGTAATGGGGGAGCGGAGTTGTCACGGCAAAGACACCTGCCGGACACACAAACGTTGCTTGCCCCCCCCCCCCCCCCGCCCTGCTAGCGTCCTCCTGCCCGCGAGGATCCACTCTCCCAGGTTCGTCTCGCGTGGCGGGGCAGAACATGAGCACCGAGTCCAAGTTCAACGGCCAGCTCCTGGTCCGGACCCAGTTGACCTCGCTCAGCGGCGGGGACCCACGCACCTACCGCCTGGACAAGAGCACGATCCAGACCCTGGGCCAGGGCAAGAAGGTCTTTTTCATGTTCCGGATCTACAGCCTGGACGCGAGCTGCGAGGTCGTGGCGCGGGTCTACCACGGCTGCATCGGCACGGAGCTGCCAGCGGACTACGGCCCCCTGGTGGACCTGGACACGCCGAGCACGCCAGGGGTAACCTCGGTGACGATGACCACGGCGACGGTGCACCATTTCTGGACTGCCGAAGACCTGATGGCCTTCGTCGAGCTGACCATCGACGTTCGTCACGCCACGCCCTCGGCGACGGTGAAGGCCGAGCTCGAGGTGTGGGCGACGGTCATCACGGCCGACTAAGGTAGTCCCATGTCCGCCTCGTCGCCGACCTTCACCAGCCACATGGGGCGAGTTCTGCATGCGCCGCGGGGCCTGGTTCCGCGCTCGCGCAGCCTGCTGAGCCTGTCGCGTCGGGCCCATCGGTGGACGCTGGAGGCGCTGGGCCAGCAGGTGGCTGGGGACCAGGGCCCGCCGGTGGCGACGTGGGAATCGGTGGGCGCCCGGGGCCTGCCGGATGGGTGGGAGCGAGTGGCTGCCCGCGCGCTGGCACCGGGATTCCAGCGCATCGGGCGGCGAGAGACCCGGTCGGGATGGATGACTCAGGGGCAGCGGCCCTTCCCGAAGGCGGGCCCGCAGCCGCGAGGGCGTCCATTCCAGCTCGCGCTGAACACGGTGAACTTCTACTCCGAGCCTCGCTACGGGGACGTCAGCACCATCGTCAAGGACTGCAATGCGCTGAGTGCCGACGTCCTGCGGCACCCGGGGCGGTTGCAGCTCTTCCTGGACCAGATCTTCCCTGTCCGCACGGTGGGGGACAGCGAACGCGGGGTGGTGGGGATCATCGAGCCGGAGCACGTCACCCAGTCGGCACTGGACGCGGCGGTCGCCGGGTGTGAAGCGATCACGAACCTGGAGGCGCTGATCCGCCACATGCAGGCGACGGGCTCGGACCAGCAGCTCTTCATCACGCTGCTGACGCTTGGGGGCGAGGTGTCGGGCTGGGGCAGCAGCTTGACGGATGGGGTGGAGGCACCCACCTATTCCGACAGCCTGGGGCGGACGCACCGCAACCCGCGCCCGGTGGTGTGGTCGACTTCGTTCCTGGGGACGTCGATCACCAACGAGCTGGTGACCGGTGAGTCCCACCCCTTCGAGCTGGACGGGTCCTCGGCCGTGTGGAGCCTGTACACCTTCGACCCGTTCAACCCCTTCAAGCGGGTGGTGTACGCGCGGGTGGGGCGTGCGCTGGGCAAGTGGCTGGACAGCAAGCGCAAGGAGCTGGAGCTGGACCGGTACCTGGCCGGCTTCGAGGTGTGCAACGAGGTGGAGGACTCGCACTCGCTGGCCAAGACGGAGCTGGGCAAGGTCAAGCCGGACGGAGACAGTTGGGGGCGGCTCTTCTTCGACGTCGCTCGGGCCGTCCAGCACGAGGCGGATTGGGTGCCGATGTGGCTGCCGGCGATCGCGTCGTACACCGACGAGAGCAGCACCGGCGAGTGGGGGGACAAGAAGCTGTTCCTCGACGACGTGGTGGCCGCCGTGGTGGAGGAGTGCAGCGCCGCGGGCCTGGACCCGAACGAGATGGTGGCGGGGGTCGACTACCACCACTATCACCGCAAGGTCGAAGACGCGCGCGCCCTGCTCTCGCTTCCGCTGGAGCTGGTGGAGCTTCGGGAGATCTTGGACGAAGGCGGCCTGGGCGAAGCGCGCCTCACGGTGATCGAGAGCGGCATCAACACAGTCTGCACCGATGAGCGGGTGGCATTCCCGGGTCCGCGCCCGGCATACCCTGGTGGCTGTGACGCCGAGCAGCGCTGGTGGGTGGAGAGCCGGTCGGAGTACACGGCACCCGACACGAGCACGAACCCGCCGGACTACCGGCCGCCGCTGTACGGCTGGATCGAGGACCATCCGGTGCGCCTGGCCGACGCGGCGGGCCCCAACGACTTCCAGGGGGCCAGCGTGTGGATGCGGCTGGCCCTGGCGGCGGCCCAGGTGCCGGAGGTGGACGGAACCAGCAACGAGGAGGTGCTGCGGGGCGGAGCGGATGTGGTGGGCTGGCACACGCCGCTGGGCAACCTGGAGGCTCGGTTCGCGGGATGCGGGCTGCGCATGGACTTCACGGTCTCCGACAACCCGGCCAGCTTCGCCTGGCCCCGGCCTTCCTGGTTCGCGTACCAGCGGTTTTCGCGGGTGCTTGGGAGCGCCCGGCAGGCGGTGCTGCGGTGGCCGCAGAACATGCATGATGTGTTGGTCGATACCCTGCTCGACGAATTGGTGAAGAGGGGCAAATCCAGCCAGGTCTGTGTGGTGGAGTTCCAGGACGCTCGGCTGCCCACGGGGCGGGTCCGCGGGGCCAACGAGACCTTCTCGTCGTCGCCATCATGGTGGGCCCTGCTGCTGTTCATCGACCCGTCCTTGCAGACGCTCTCTGAACGGCTCGGCTGCGCGACCGTTCGTCTCCGCGCAGCGGAGTCTTCGCCCTTCGTTGTCCTGAACGTCCCGACCGGACCGTCGGGCGCGACGTGGCCGGTGTCCCGGGGAGGCAGCAGCTACCCCTACTCGACCTGGAAGACCGACCCCATCACGCCAGTCCGGTCGCACCCGGTCGAGGCGGGCGGCACGGAGTGGGGCGTGCGGGTGGCCCTTGGGGCCTGGCCGAAGCTGGTGTTGTCCAGCAGCCGACTGGTCGTGGCCGGCGTGGACTCCGACCTGTTGGTGGGATGATGCTCGGGTTGTTCTTGGGATGGGGCCTGGCCTGCACCGACGGTGTACGTTGGCAGGGAACCCTGGGTGATGGACCGCTGATGGTCCATCATCGCGTCGTTGATCTGTCCGACTACGTGTGCGAGGTTCCTGATACCAACGACTACGTGTTCACGGCGATGGGGAGCCAGTCAAATGCTGATTTCGAGCTGTCTATCTACCATGACCGGATCTACTTCGTTGGGCACACAACTCTCCAGAACAAGTCGTTCGGCACGGACGAGTACACTGGCTCGTATTCGGCGATTGTTGCCGGTGGGTTGGAACTGTTCTGGGTCTACCCCTACTTGTCCGTCGCCTTCGACCCTGGATACGACCCGACCTTGCTCGCGGGTCGGACCGTGTGTGTGGAAGACGACTGCGAGGGCCCCTGGTACGTGGACCCGAACTTCGCCACGAGCATGGACGGGCGATATCACATCTTGGGAAGCGGGACGGGGGGGCCAGGCGACGATCATTTCGTACCGTACGAGCTCTGCGTGTCGACCTTCACGAGCTCGCGCTTTGCCGGTGTGCTACAGCTCGACTTCGAGGGAAACGCCTACTATGGCGACCTGTACCCACCCCATGTGTGGCTTGCGTTTGACATGGATGTGGCGAACTTCTATACCGAGAGGTGTCCTGATGTGAGTGATTGGGATGGTGCGCCCAACTGTATATCAGATGCGTCGTATTACTCCATCGACTACGAAGTCCCCGCCCGCGCCGTCTGGGGCCCTTCTGCCGACGACACCGGCGCCGACTCCGGCACCCTTCCATGATCCCCGCCCTCCTCCTCCTCCTCGCCTGCACGGGCTCCGACAAGCCCTCCGGCGGTGATCCTCCCGGTCCCGCGGACGGCGGCAGCACCACGGACGGGGGCAGCACCGGTACCGCGCTGTGGCCCATCCCCACCTACGCCTGCCCGGGCCCTCCCGACGACGCCATCGTGTTCACGACGGGCACGGTGCAGGCCGAGCAGATCTTCTACTCCCGACCGACCGACCGGACCCTCGGGTGGGCGATCAACGTCTTCGGCGTGAGCTTCGAGTACGAGGACACCTGCGGCTACGCGGGGCGCGGCTCGCCTGCTTTCGTGGAGGAGGTGAAAGCGGGCACGCGACCGGGCGCCTACCACTACGAGCTGCAGGTGACCGCCCCGGCGCGGGAGGTGGGGAACTGGCCGGGCCTGTTTGGAGGGGGCAACAACCACCTGTACCGGCAGGACATGCCGGCGGCACGGGTGAACATCGGCTGGAACGATGGGAAGTACCACTGGGTGTCGAGCCTGCCGCACGGGATGACGGAGATGACCGTGTGCATTGGCACGCTGAGCCCGGACTACGTGTACCTGACGGTGCTGTGGGAGCCCTCACCAGACGGCCCCTACCCGGTCAACGAGCGCAACCCGATGGACCAGCCCATCTGGTTCGATGTCGAGATGTTCGCCTACGACAGCCACGACGAGGAGCCGCAGCGGAACTGCCTGAGCACGGGCTATGGCACCAAGGACTTGAAGGGGCAGGTGTTTGGGGGCTACGACTGGCCGGGCCGCGACGACGATGAATGAACGGTCGCGTGCTCAATCGCGGCCACCTCCTCGGCATCCACGACCGGATCCAGGTCGCGCACGACCAGGCCGATGCCCAGCAGCAGGGGCAGGGCGCGGTCGTCCTCGGGGCCCAGGGCCTGGTTCAGGCTGAACAGGGCCAGCACCACCCCGACGGGGGCCGAGACCCGGGCGAAGAGCAGCACGCCCTTGCGCGCGGCCAGGAAGGCGGGGCCCAGGTGGGGCACCCAGGGCAGCAGCTCCCACAGGGGCCCCTGGGTCCAGGCCAGCAGCTTGAGCGCGGCGTACTGGCCGCCGGCGGCGCCGGCCCCGCCGACCACCCCGGTCCAGGCGGGCCACAGGCGCTTGCGCAGGCGGGCGCGGGTGGCCGGGTCGAGCTGGCCGGGCTCGAGCAGCCGGCCGCCGGGCAGGAGCTGGCGGGTGAGCGCGTCCAGGCGGGCCCAGGCGTCGCCCTCGGGCAGCGACAGATCGAGCTTGCGGGCGACCCGGTCGACGAGCTGGTCCAGGCTGGCGGGCAGGACGAGCTGGCCGACGGGGCTGTGGCTGCGCCACCACAGGGCGGCGGTGAGCTGCTCGGCCAGGGCCGCGGCCGGGGCGTCCGGGGCGGGGCGCAGGCCGGCGCCGACCAGCACGGCGGCCAGGTCCTCGGCGGGGACGGCGCGCAGGCGGCGGGTGATGGCGTCACGGGTGACAGGTGCGTGGGAGCTGGGGGAAGGGGGCACGGGTGGCTCCGGGGCACCTCGGACCGCGAGGCGGCGGCGAGGTTCCTCGCCGGGCTACGTGGTGGGCGCGCCCTGCATTGCCCCGGCGCCCGCAGAGGAGCGAGCAGATCCCGTGTCCACCCTGCGCCAGGCCCTCGCCGCGGCTGCTCCCCCGGTCTCGATGGCCGAGGGCTGGCGGGCCTTCCAGCGCGCGCTGCGGGCGTACGGGCGGGCGACCGGGGCGCGCGGCCTGCACGCGGATCGAGCCGCCCTGGAGCGCTGCCTGGACCAGCCGGCGCCCGAGGACCCGGCCGCCCTGCGCGCGGTGAAGGCCGACCTGCGCGAGCTGGTGCACGGGGGCCTTCCCGAGGGGGCGGCGGGCGAGGTGGCGGCGCGGGTGGACGCGGCGCTGCGCGTCCTGGGGGGCGAGGTGGCGACCGAGCCGGTCCGGGTGGCGGTCGAGGGCTGGCCTCCCGGCGCCGACGCGGGCCTGCGGGCCGCGCTGGTGGGCCGGCCGGGGGGCGGTCCCTGGATGCTGCCGCCCGAGGAGGCGGCGGCCCTGGTCCGGGCGCTGGACGGGCAGGTGCTGGGGGGCGCCGTGCTGGCCGTGCGGGTGGCGCTGGCGCCCGGGCAGCGCTTGCCGGCGCCCGCTCGCGAGGCGCGGGACCGCTCGCGGCGGGGAGGGGAGACGCCGTGGCTGCCCCACCTGGACGAGGAGGGCGCGTACTCCCTGACGCCGCAGGACCTGGCGCGTCGGCAGGCGGCGCTGCTGCCGGGGCCGGTGGTCGTCGACGCCTTCTGCGGCTGCGGCGGCAACGCCATCGCGCTGGCGCTGGCGGGCCGGCGGGTGATCGCGGTGGAGCGGGACCCGGGGCGGCTGGCGCTGGCCCGGCGCAACGCGCGCGCCCTCGGCGCGACCCTGGAGCTGGTGGAGGGGGACGCCCGGGCGCTGCTGCCGGGGATCCTGGCGCGCCACCCGGGCGCCGACCTGCTGCTGGACCCCCCCTGGGGCGGGCCGGGCAGCGCCGGCCGGCCGGCCGGGTGGAGCGAGCTGGTCGCCCTGCCCGAGGCCCTGCTCGCCGCCTGTGGGCGCGTGCTGCTCAAGGCGCCGCGGGCCTTCTCCCTGGCCAGCCTGCCCGCGGGCCGCTCCTGGACCTGGACCTTCGAGCGCACCGCGCCGGGCGCCGACGGCCGCGCCACCGTGGCCTGCATCACCTGCCTGGGCGTCCCGCGCTGAGGCGCCCCGCGCCGGCCCTGCCGCGACCTCCCGCCGCTCGGCGCCGCCCCCCGCGGAGCTATGCTCTGCACGCCCGTCGCGCCTCCTCCGCGCTCCCAGGGGTGACCGCCATGCCGGACGACAAGATCCCGCCTCGCCCTCGGGGCTTCTCCTGGGGCCGGACGCTGGAGTCGGCCTTCCCCTTCCGGAAGGAGGGGGAGCCCGCCGGAACCGCCCGCCCCCCGGGCCCGGTCGCGCCCGCCTTCCCGGAGCTGGCCCAGGCAACGGCGGGCACCCCATCGCTCCACCCCGACGAGTCGGGCTTCGAGGAGCCGCCCTCCCTCTTCGCCGGCGCCCTCTCCCCCCTGGCGGGGACCGGGCCCACCGCGCCGTCTCCGCTCGCACCGGCCCCGTCCCCGGCAGCCGCGCCCGCGCCGGCCCCCCCCTCGCCCGACCCGGCCCCCCCCGACGGCGGCCTGGGCCTGGACGACGCGCTGGCCGCCCTCTCCCGCCGCAAGCCGCGGCCGATCCGCCCGCGCCTGCCGGACCCCGAGCCCGAGGAGGAGGAGGCGCCCGCCCCCGCCCCGGCCGAGGAGCCGCGCTGGCCGGACACCGACGACCGGCTGGCCGCGGTCCGCCGGCTCATCCCCCGCAAGGACCCCGACCCCGTCGTGCCCCCGCCGACCGAGCCCGAGTCGGCGCTGCCCGAGCCGGCGCCCGAGCCCCGGCGCAGCACCCAGCGGCGCACCGGCTCGCGGACGGTGAAGGACGACCGCCCGCCGACCCGGCGCTTCCGGCCCGTCGAGCCCGCCACGCTGGAGGCCGCGGGCCTGGACGAGGGCCTGGCCGAGGCGCTGGTCGTCAAGCACCTGTACAACAACCCCGGCGCCAGCGGGCGCGCGCTGGCCTACGACATCGGCCTGCGCCCCACCATCGTCAGCCGCTTCCTGGAAGACCTCAAGATGCGGCGGCTGGCCATCCACCGCAGCGCCGCGGCGATGGGCGACTTCTACTACGAGCTGACCGAGGAGGGTCGCAGCGTCGCCCGCGAGCTGCAGAAGGACAGCCGCTACGCCGGCCCCGCGCCCGTGCCGCTCGAGCAGTACATCGAGAGCGTCAAGGCCCAGGCGATCAGCACCGAGCACCCCCGCCGGCCCCAGCTGCGCGGCGCCTTCGCCGACCTCAAGATCAGCGAGGCGCTGCTCGACCGCATCGGCCCGGCCGTGACCCACGGCAAGGGCATGTTCATGTTCGGCCCGCCCGGCAACGGCAAGACCAGCCTGGCCGAGCGCATCACCCGCGCCTACGGCAGCACCATCTACATCCCGCACGCCATCTACGCCGGCGGCCAGATCATCCAGGTCTACGACCCCGCGGTGCACGTCGCGGTCGACGAGAGCGACATCCACCCCGGCATGTCGTCGGCCCGCGTCGACCGGCGCTGGGTGCGCTGCCGGCGGCCGACCGTGGTGGTCGGCGGCGAGCTGACGCTGGAGGCCCTGGACATGGCCTTCGACGAGGTGGACGGCGTCTGCGAGGCGCCGATCCAGGTCAAGGCCAACGGGGGCACGCTGGTCATCGACGACTTCGGCCGGCAGCGCTGCCGCCCCGACGAGCTGCTCAACCGCTGGATCGTGCCCCTGGAGAAGCACGTCGACTACATCGCCCTGCCCGGCGGCCGCAAGGAGGCCTTCCCCTTCGAGTGCCTGCTGGTCTTCTCGACCAACATGGAGCCGCGCGACCTGGTGGACGAGGCCTTCCTCCGCCGCATCCCCTACAAGATCGAGGTCACGGGGCCGCCCGAGGAGCACTTCCGCGAGCTGCTCGACCAGCAGTGCGCCGAGCTCGACCTGGACGTCGAGGAGGGCGCCATCGACTACCTGATCGAGGAGTACTTCACCAAGACCGGGCGGGCGATGCGCTACTGCCACCCCCGCGACCTGATGCTCCAGGTCCACAACCTGTGCAAGTTCCGCGAGGAGCCGGGCGTGGTGAACAAGGAGACCATCGACCAGGCGGTGCTGCTGTACTTCAGCCTGTTGTAGGCGCAGGCGCGCGGCTCAGCGCCAGCCGGACACCGGCCAGAA
The DNA here is from genome assembly GCA_023150805.1 of Myxococcota bacterium. GTDB lineage: Bacteria > Myxococcota_A > UBA796 > UBA796 > UBA2385 > UBA2385. The sequence goes on from JAKLKF010000045.1 coordinate 49,401, forward strand.
CTGGTTGGTGCAGTCGAAGCAGCCGCTGCCGGAGACGGTCAGGTACAGCGTGCCCTCGAAGTAGTCGCCCTCGCTGAAGGCGCCGTCGACCGACCAGGTCTCCGTGCACGATCCCGACAGCACGTTCTGGGCGGAGATCGTGTCCTCGCCGGTGAAGCTCCCGGTCATGGTGCCCGGCTGGCCCGAGCCGCCGCTGACGTAGACCAGCGGGTTGTTGTCGGTGACCGTCAGCGTCGAGAGGTTGATGTTGATGCCGATGCCGAAGGCGCAGGAGTAGCTGACCGGCGCCTCGAGGAAGTACACGCCGGTCCAGTCGGTGGCGCAGTCCTCGTCGACGACCTCGTCGCAGTCGTTGTCGAGCTTGTCGCCGCAGTCCTCGTCGAAGTGGGTCGAGCGGCGGTCGTCGGCGTCGTCGCAGTCCGTACACGAGGTCTCCCCGTCCATGTCGACGTCGACCACGTCGTCGGTGAGCGGGTCGCAGTCGTCGTCGATGCCGTTGCAGCCCACCTCGCCGGCGTTGGGGTGCACGGCGTCGGACAGGTCGTTGCAGTCCTCGCAGGCGCTCCAGCCGTCGCCGTCCTGGTCGGGCGCGTCGAGGGTCGACTGGTCACAGTCGTCGTCGAGCCCGTTGCACGGGGCCTCGGCGGCGGCGGGGTTCACGGTGGGCTCGCCGTCGTTGCAGTCGAGCAGCGTGGCGGCGTAGACCTGCTGGCAGTCGGGGTTGGCCCCGTCGAAGAAGCCGTCTCCGTCGGCATCGAAGGGGGAGTCCACCGTCTCCTCGTCCTCCTGCTTGACGCCGTCGCAGGCCGGGTCGTCGGGGGCCTGGACCACGCTGACGTCCGAGCCGCAGGCGGAGAGCAGCAGGGCGAGGGCGGACAGCCGCGGGAGGCGAGGGGAGAGCCGGCGCATGGGGACCTCGGAGGGAGCGTCGCGCATTATGACAGGGAAGCCCGCCCCTCGACGCGGTCGTGGAGGTCCGATGCGCGCCCTGCTCCTGCCCCTGCTCCTGGCCCTGGTCAGCCCCCGGCCGGCCCGGGCGGCCTCGCGGATGGTGATCCACGCGCCGGGCACCGTGACCGTCGTGATGGACAACCGCCCGGTGTCCTCGGCCGGCAACCTGGGCCGCACGACCCTGTCGGCGGTGACGCCGGGGCGCCACGAGCTGCAGCTCCGCGACACCACGGGGCAGGTGCTCTACAAGGCGACCATCGAGGTGCCCGACAACGCCAGCGTGACGGCGACCTGGGACGGCGCGGCGATGACCCTGGTCGGCGCCCACGAGGTGAGCGCCCTGTCGGCCGAGCCCCCCTCGGCCTTCCGCGACCCGGCCGACGTGGCCCCGGAGCCCGACGACGCCGCGCTGCAGGCGGCCAACGACCAGGAGCACGGCAACCAGCTCGCCAGCGCTCACGGCCAGGGCGAGGTGCGGGACACGCACGCCGTGGGCGGCCGCATCCCCTACGAGGTCTCCCAGGCGGCCGGGACGGTCGCCAGCGCCGCCATCGGGACACCCTCGCTGCTGAGCAGCCCGGTCGCCAGCGCCGCCAGCGCGGTCGGCGGCGGCTTCGTCTACATGATCAACACGGCCGAGGCCGGGGGGATCCGCAAGCGCTACTCGCCCGACGCGCGGCAGGGCAACCCCAACGTGCCCCCTCCCATCCTGGAGGAGGTCAAGCTGGTCAACCTCGGCGGACAGCCGATGAGCGTGTACGTCGACGGCATGTGGCTGTACGACTTCGCCGCCGGGCAGACCGAGAAGAGCTTCAAGATCGAGGTCGGCCGCAGGGAGCTGTTCTTCGTGGACCCGCAGCGGAAGCAGATCGTCCACCAGGGCTCGCTGCGCATCAAGGAGGACTACGTCATCGTGCTCGAGTTCTCGCCGACCCAGGCGCCGCGGGCGACCAACGCCAACTGGGCCTGGGCGCCGATGTAGGGACCCGGGCCGGAAGGGCCTACGGCGGGGGCCACTGCTCCTTGCCGGCGACGATGCGCTCGGCCTGCGTCCGGCCCCAGGTCTGGCTGTGGGGGTGAGACCGGGGCTCGGCCAGCTGCCAGCCGCCCAGGGCGGCCTCGACGGCGGCGGCGGCGGCGATGGCCAGGTGGTCCCGGCCCTGCCGCGCGACCACCTGCACGGCCACGGGCAGGCCGCGGCTGTCGAAGCCGGTGGGGACCACGGTCACGCCGCACTGCATCACGTTGAAGATGGCGGTGTGGCCGAAGTCGAAGGGGGTGGTCCAGGCGCCGCGGTGCTTGGGGGCTGGGCGGCTGTAGGGCGGGTGCAGGAGCACGCCGCCGTCGCCCAGCAGCTCGTCCAGCTCGGCGCGCAGGGCGCGGCCCTGGTCGACGAAGCGCCGCTGCAGGGCGGGCAGCAGGTCGGCCACCACCTCGCTGGCGGTCACCAGCAGCGCGTCCATGCTGTAGCGGGGGCGGCCGATCGCGTGGCGCAGCAGCTCGCCGGCGACGCTGATCCGGCGGCCCTGGCCCAGGATCTCGGCGTAGGGCAGGCTGGCCGCCTGGTGCAGCATCGCCGACCAGATCTCGACGGCGTGGCGCAGGCGCTCCAGCTTGACCTCGCGCACGGTCGCGCCCGCGTCGGCCAGCGCCTGGGCGGCGGCGCGCACGCCGGCGCGCATGGCCGGGTCGACCGCGATGCGCCCGTTGCTCTCGACCGGGATCACGGTCAGGGCGCGGAGGTCCACGGTGGAGGGATCCTGCAGCGCCGCCGCGGTGCAGTGCGGGTCCAGCCCGTCCGGTCCGGCCAGGATGCGCAGCAGGGGGAAGAGGTCCTCGACCCGCCGGACCAGCGGCCCCGAGGCCAGGTAGGCGCCGGTGTCGTCGAGCAGGTCGGGGAACTGCCCGCTGTTGGGGACGAGGCCGGCGCTCGGCTTGTGGCCGACGGTCCCGCACATCGCGGCCGGGATGCGGATCGAGCCGCCGACGTCGCTGCCCAGGCCGACCGGGCTGCAGCCGCTGGCGACGAGGGCCCCCTCGCCCCCCGACGAGCCGCCCGAGGTGCGGGAGAGGTCCCAGGGGTTGTTGGTGCGGCCGTAGACCAGGTTGGTCGTCTCCATCCACAGGCCGCCCTCGGGCGCGTTGCTCACGCCGAGGGGGATGAAGCCGGCGGCGCGCAGGCGGGCGACGGTGGTGGCGTCCTGGTCGGGGACGTGGTCCTTGCGGGAGAGCACGCCGCCGGTCTTGGGCAGGCCGGCGACGGCGAAGAACTCCTTGATCGTGCAGGGCACGCCCAGGAAGGGGGGCAGCTCCGCCAGGGCGGCGCCGGCGCGGTGGCGCGCGAGGGTGAGCCGCTCGTCGGCCGCCGCGGCCTCCTGGCGCGCCTGGGCGAAGCGCTCGGCGACCATGGCGTTGAGCAGGGGGTTGACCTGCTGGATGCGCGCGATGTGGGCCTGCACCAGGTCGGCAGAGGACAGTGCACCCGACCGCAGCGCGGCGGCCAGGGCGGTGGCCGAGGCCCGGAGGGGGTCCAGCTCGCTCAGGAGGCCATCCCAGCCAGCACGACCGCGCCGGCGATCAGGCCGAGGAGCAGGAGGGAGACGAGGAGGACGGGGCCGACGGAGCCGCCCGGCGCGGTCGCGGGCGCGGAGGGGGCGGCCGCCTACCGCTCCCAGCGAGAAGCCGAAACGGCGGCGGCGAGGTGAGGCGATGAGATCGCAGAAGACACGTCCGTTTCCCTACTTCGTCGGCATCCACTCGCTGGAAGAACTC
>JAKLKF010000046.1:0-33084 GCA_023150805.1 Myxococcota bacterium
CTTCGTCCGTCCAGCGCAGGCCCGCGATGATGGTCCAGGCCTCGGCGAGATCGAACTCCACCTGGCCGAACACGTCCCAGGAGTCGGTCTGCTGGATGTAGTCGGCGTCCATGCGCACGAAACCGATGGTATCGGTGTTGAGGTCATAGGCGCCGTCTACCTCGTTGTCGAAGTAGTAGACGCCGGCGAGCCAGCGCAGCCGCTCGGCCTCGCCCGCCACGCGCACGCCCGCGCGGGCCAGGCCACGACGGATCCGCCGCGGGTTGCTGTCGAAGGTGCGGGCGGCCCGCCGGACGCCTTGCAGGCGGGCGATGCGCACCGCCTCGGGCCACCAGGGCTCGTCCTGGACCGGGCCCCCCTGGGTGGACTGGTTGAGCGCCTCCACGACGCGGGACGGGTCCACCTTGTAGGCCGCGGCGACGTCGACCAGGGGCAGATCCACCAGCGCCTCGATCAGCTCGGGCCACCAGGCCTGTTCACGCAGGCTCATTCCCATCTCTCCGGTGATGTTGCCCCCCCCGGGGCCACACAGCGCACCCGCCGGGCCGGTGCGGACACCGGGCTCAGCGGGGGCGCGCTGCGCGGGGCACCTCGTAGTGCAGGAACAGCTCGTCGTCCACCCTGCGGACGCTCCGCAGGCGCAGGTCGACGATCCGGTCCGCGGGCAGCCCCTCTCCGTCCAGCGGCGTGGGCGCGCGGGCGCCGCCGATCAGCTTGGGCGCCAGGGTCAGGAAGACCTCGTCCAGGCGGCCCGCGGAGAGCACGGAGAAGATCAGGTCCCCTCCCCCCTCGACCAGGACCGAGCGACAGCCCAGGGCCTGCAGCTCGTCGAGGACCCAGGTGACGTCGGGCTCCGCGCGGGTGCGCACCTCCGCGCCGAAGCGCTCCCGGTGGGCCGCCGCGTCCAGCCCGGGCGGGCCGAAGACCACCAGCCGCACGCGGGGATCGGGCCAGCGACCGGGTCGGGCGCGCGCGCCGAGCAGGCCCGAGCGGGTCAACACGGCGTTGACCACGGGGCCGGCGCGGCAGGCCGGCGGATCGCCGGGCCGCAGGTCGGCGGGATCCTCGACCAGCGGCAGGGGCCAGTTGCGGAAGGTCTGGCCCCCGACCAGCACGGCGTCGGCCTGGGCGCGCAGGACGCTCATGAAGCGCCGGTCCTCGGCCGAGCCGATCGCGACGTGGTCGTGGGCGACGGTGCCCAGCTTGCCGTCGGCGCTCATCGCGCTGTTGGAGAACACCCGCATGGGGGACGGGTCCTCCGGCCCGGCCGGGCGGGGCGGGGTGGCCGCGGGCCGCGGCGGGCTCAGCGGTCGCCCCGGGCCGCGGCCAGCGCGTCCTCGTCGATGCCCTCGAAGTCGGCAGGCGTGCGCCAGCACTCGACGGCGACGCCGCCGACGTTGGGCATGTCGAAGGGCAGCTTGTCCACGCGCACCCGCACCCGGCTGACCGGGAAGCGGCCGCAGATCAGGCGCGCGATGTCCTCGGCCAGCGCCTCGATCAGGCGCCACTCCCGGCCGTCCACCAGCTCCTGGATGGCCTTGTTGATCTCGTAGTAGTCGACCAGGTCGCGCGCGCGGTCCCGCAGCGCGGACTCCCGCCAGGCGGTCTCGGCCTCGAAGTCCACGCTGACGCGCTGGCGGATGTGGCGCTCGTAGGCGTGGAAGCCGATGCGGCAGTCGTAGGAGAAGCCGCGGCCGTGGACCCGGTCGGCCGGCCCGTCCACGGCGCGGGCGACGGGGAGGGCGGGCTGCTTGGGGTCGGGGGGGGTCATGGTCTCCTCGGGGCGATGCGAGCGGGCAGGGCCAGGGTTAGCCCGGGAGGGTCCACGGTCCCACCCCCGCTCCGCACGACCCCCTCTGGCGGTCGACCCGCGTTGCGCTAGGCTGCCACGGCTTCCCCCTCCTCTCGCCCCCCGCCCCACCCTCCCCCCTCCGGAGCCACCCCATGCGCGTGATGGTGACCTACCCCCCGCTGGACTCCAGCAAGGGCAGCCCGATGCTCACCCAGAACCGCCAGTTCCAGTGGTTCCACGAGCCGAGCTACCTCTACCCCTGCGTCCCGGCGTCGGCGGCCACCCTGCTCAAGGAGCGGGGCCACCAGGTGGTGTGGAACGACTGCATCGCGGAGCAGAAGGACTGGTCGCAGTTCGTCCGCCTGCTGACCGACTTCCAGCCCGAAGTCATCGCGATGGAGACGAAGAGCCCCGTCGTGCGCCAGCACTGGCAGCTCATCGACCGGATGAAGGAGCTGGTGCCGGGCGTCAAGGTGGTGATGTTCGGCGACCACATCGCCGGCAACCCCATCGAGAGCATGCAGAAGTCCAAGGTCGACTTCTGCATCACGGGCGGCGACTACGACTTCTCGCTGGAGAACATCGTCGACCACCTCTCCAAGGGCGACGCGCTCAAGTGCGGCCTGTACTACCGCACCGAGGACGGCGGCTGGGACACGACCGGGCCGTACAAGCCCTGGGGCAAGCTCGTCGACCTGCCCTGGATGGACCGCGACCTGACCAACGCGCACCTGTACTTCGAGAAGTGGAAGAAGCGCCTGCCTTTCCTGTGGACGATGGCCGGCCGCGACTGCCCCTACGGCAAGTGCACCTTCTGCTCGTGGACGGTGACCTACCCGCAGTTCTCGGTCGTGCCGCCCGAGCACCTGGCCAGCGAGATGGAGATGCTCATCCAGCGCTACGGCGCCAAGAACATCTTCGACGACACGGGCGCCCTGCCCGGCGGCAACTGGCTGACCCGCCTGTGCACCGAGATGATCGACCGCAAGATCAACGAAGAGGTCATCTTCGACTGCAACTTCCGCTTCGACTACTTCACGCCCAAGAACTGCGAGCTGATGAAGAAGGCGGGCTTCCGCAAGCTGATCCTGGGCATCGAGTCGGCCAGCGAGCGCACGATCGACATCCTGGACAAGTCGCTGACCAAGGAGCAGATCATCGAGGGCTGCAAGATGGCGACCAAGGCCGGCCTGCAGCCGCACCTGACGCTGATGGTGGGCTACCCCTGGGAGACGCGCGAGGACGCCTACGAGACGCTCAAGCTCGCGAAGTACCTGATGCACAACGGCCTGGCCCACCACCTGCAGGCCACGGTCGTCATGCCCTACCCGGGCACGCCGCTCTTCGACCTGTGCCAGCGCAACGGCTGGATCCGCTTCGAGGAGACGGCGTACGAGCGCTACGACATGACCGAGCCCGTCTGCGTCCTGACCGACATGGACGAGGAGGAGGTCGTGCGCATGGCCGGGCAGTTCTACAAGCTGTTCCTGCACCCGAAGTTCCTGTCCCACCAGCTGCGGCACCTCAACAGCCTGGAGGACCTGGACTACATGACCCGCGGCGCCAAGGCGATCTGGGGTCACATCAAGGACTTCGCGCAGATCCGGGCCTGGGACGAGAGCCACGCCCAGGCGAAGTAGCGGCGCGGCGGGCGCTCCGTCAGGGCACGATGGTGGCGGTCCACGCGGGCGCCACCCGGACCTGGAGCGTGGCCTGCACCGCGTCGGTCCGGCCCGTCTGGCCGACGCGCAGGCCCTGGAGCTCGCGCCCGACGCAGTCGGCGAGCTGCTGCCGGTCGGCGGGGGACGGGGTCACGCGCAGGCTGCGGGCCTCGCCGTCCGCGGGCAGCAGGGCCTCGACCTGCAGCGAGACGGGCGCCCAGCGGCCGGCGCGCACCTCGTCGAGCGCGCAGGCGGCGCCAGCCAGGCCCTGGCGGACGGCCACCGTCCAGGCCACCTCCAGGCGGCGGTCACCGGCTCCGGAGCCGGGATCTCCGACCGTGACCTGCGCGCCGTCGGCCAGGTGGTCCTGCACCACCGGCGCGCCGGTGCTGGCGGCGGGGGCCGGCTCGGCCCGCAGGCGCAGGAAGATGCTGCCGTCGGGGCTGCCGGCGGGCAGGCTGGCGCGGCCCAGCTCCTCGGCGATGCAGCGCGCGACGTCGGCGTCGGGCAGCGAGGCCTGGTGCACCGCGACCCCCGCGACCCGGCCCCCCGCCACCTCCAGGGTCAGGTCGACCAGGCCCTCCAGGCGCACGTCCTCGTCGACGCCGGCGCGGTAGCAGGCCTCGGCGAAGGGCAGGCGCGCGGCGATGGCCTCGGCGTCCCCCGCGGCGGCGGGGCCGGGCAGGCCCTGGGCGGTGACGCGGTGGGGACCGGCGAGCAGCCACACCCGGGGGACGCTGGAGAGCAGGGCCAGCTCGACGTGACGGCCGAGCATGCGGCCGATGCCCTGGGCGCCCAGGCAGCCCTCGGACACGCCCAGGGAGCAGGCGCGCTGGTAGGCGTCTCGCGCCGCCTCCACGTCGACGGGCAGCCCCACGCCGGTCCGCGCCCGGGCCAGGGCCAGGCAGTCCTCGGCCCGGCCGGCCTCGCAGCCGGCCTGGAGCGCGACCGGATCGAGGGCGGCGGCGGCGCCCGGCAGGACGGAGGCGGACAGCAGGGCGAGGAAGAGCGGGGGTCCGATGCGCATGGCGCGGCGCCTAACCCTCGCCGGCGTCGGCCGGGTCGGCCGCTCCGGCTCCCCCGCGGTAGGCTGCCCCACCTCGCAGGAGCGCGCCCATGGCCACCCATCGCATCGGCATCATGACCGGAGGCGGCGACGCCCCCGGCCTCAACGCGGTGATCCGCGCCGTGGTGAAGTACGCCGTCGGCGAGCTGCACTGGCAGGTCGTCGGCATCGAGGACGCCTTCAACGGCCTGCTGGAGCACCCCCGGCGGCTGCAGGACCTGACGCCCAAGAGCTGCAAGGGGCTCCTGCCGCAGGGAGGCACGATCCTCGGCACCACGAACAAGGGCGACCCCTTCGCCTGGCCCGACGGGAACGGGGGCGTGCGCGACCGCTCGGCCGAGCTGGCCGAGGCGATCCGGGAGGAGGGCCTGGAGGGGATCATCTCGATCGGCGGCGACGGCAGCCAGGCCATCGGCTGGCGCCTGATGCAGGAGCAGGGCGTCCCGATCGTGGGCGTGCCCAAGACCATCGACAACGACCTGGCCGCCACCGACTTCACCTTCGGCTTCTGGAGCGCGGTCGAGGTGGCGACCGAGGCGCTCGATCGCCTGCACACCACGGCCGACGCGCACGACCGGGTGATGCTGCTGGAGGTGATGGGCCGCACCGCCGGCTGGATCGCCCTGTACGCCGGGGTGGCCGGCGGGGCCGACGTCATCACGCTGCCCGAGATCGACTACGACCCCGAGCGGATCTGCGCCAAGATCCAGCAGCGCAAGGACCGCGGCCGCAACTTCACCCTCATCGTCGTGGCCGAGGGCTCGACCCCCGCCACGGGCGAGGCGCTGCCCTCCGCTCGCCGCCACGGCCGGGGCCACATCGTCGCGGGCGGCGCGGCGCAGACCCTGGCCCAGCACATCACCGAGCGCCTGCACGTCGAGACGCGCGTCACCGTGCTCGGCCACCTGCAGCGCGGGGGCAGCCCCGTGCCCTTCGACCGGGTGCTGGCCACCCGCTTCGGTGTGCGGGCGGTGGAGCTGATCGAGCAGGGTCGCTGGGGCCGGATGGTCCGGCTGCGGGACGGGATGATCACCGACGTGCCGCTGGCCGAGGTGGCCCGCGACCCGCGGATCGTCAGCCTGGACCACCCCCTCTTCGACGCGGCCCGCAAGGTGGGCATCGAGTTCGGCGCCGCGCTGTGAGGTGCCCCCGCGGCGAGCGACCCGCGGGGACTTCCACCCGCTCCGGGCGAGGCTAGGCTGGCGCAAGGGGAGGTCACCCCCTGGGAGGTCGGCCATGCCGCAGGACGCGCGCGAGACGGTCGAGGGGGATGCCACGGCGGACCAGGCGACCCGCGCCTACGCCGAGCTGGGGGCCTTCGAGCGACACCTGGGCACCATCCAGGCGCGCTACCGCAGCATGGCGATGGCCTGGCTGCTCGCGACCGCCCTGGGCTCCGTCCACGTGCTCACGGCAGCCCACGTCGCCCTGGGCCTGCACCCGCTGCTGCTGCTCACCGGGGTCGGCGCGGTGGGCGCCCTGGGGCTGATCCTGCTGTGGAACCTGGACCTGATGGTCAGCAACCGCCTGCTCGACGCCGTGCTCATCGAGGCCCTGCGCCTGGAGCAGCGGCACGAGCACCTGCCCGCGGTGCGCACCAACATGATGGCGCTCTACGGCGGCCGCGGCGTGCTGGAGCGGGTGTGGGCCTTCCACGCCGTGGCCATCTCGGCCTCGCTCCTGCTGGGTGGCCTGTCGATGACCGCGTGGACCGCCGAGCTGCGCCCCGACCTGGTGCCGTGGGTGGCGCTCGCCAGCCTGGCCGTGGTGGCCCTGACGCTGGCCAGCATGAAGGCCGCCACGGGCCACACGCGGCAGCTCCTGGGCAGCATCGCGCGCAGCACCCGCGCCGTCCAGGCCCGGCGGGAGCTCGAGGCCGCCCGCGAGGCGCAGCAGGCCTGAGCTCGCCGGTTCAGCCGTCGCGCGCCGGCAGGGTGATCGGGGAGAGGGGGTCGCGGGGGCGCCCGAGGTGGACCTGGACCCGGTCCTGGGCACCAGCCTCGGCCAGCACCCCGGCGGCGGCGGCCAGGGCCTTGGCGGGGGCGTTGTTCTGCTCGGAGAGGTGACCGAGCACGAGCTGGCGCAGCTCGGGGCCCAGGCCGCGGCGCAACAGCTCGGCCGCCTGGTCGTTGGAGAGGTGGCCGTGGCTGGAGCGGATGCGCTGCTTGAGGTGCCAGGGGTAGCTGCCGCCCATCAGCATCTCGAAGTCGTGGTTGAACTCGAGCACCGCGATCGACAGGCTGCGCAGCTTGTCCTCGACCAGGGTCGTGGGCCGCCCCAGGTCGGTGATGACGCCGACGTGGTGGCCGCCCAGCGCCACGCGCCAGGCCACCGGCTCGACGGTGTCGTGGGGCACCGGGAAGGCGTCGAGCACCAGGTGCTTGACCTGGATCGTGGCCCCCGAGTCGACCTGCTCCACCGCGGCCGGGGTCACGGCCGCCGTGAGCGCGGTGCGGGTCCCGCGGGTCATCAGGAAGGGCACCCAGCGTCCGCGGTCCTTGTGCAGGCGGTCGCAGAGGACCCGGGCCGCGCCGACGTGGTCGACGTGCTCGTGGGTGATGAGCACCGCGTCGACGGGTGCATCGCCCAGCCCCACCTCGGCCATGCGCTGCAGCACCTGCCGGGCCGAGATCCCGCAGTCGATGAGCACCCCGGCGTGCCCATCGCCGACGTAGGTGCAGTTGCCGCCCGAGCCGCTGGCCAGCACGGCCACCTGGATCTCGCGGCGGAAGAGGGGGACGGCGCTCGTGGGCATCTCGGCTGGTTAACCCGAGGCGCGCGGGCCGCCGGGCGCGGAGCCGCCGGGTGGACCGCGCCCCGTGACGGCGCCGTGACGATCCTCGGCCCGATGTCACGTTTGCCCCGCAACAGTGGCGGATGCCCCGCGTTCCGGCCATGGTGGCCCCCGACATGGGACCCCTACCCTACGACCTGGTCATCGAGATCCTGGTCGCCGTGCTCTTCGCCGGCGCCGCCAGCCTGCTCGTTCGCTGACCAGCCCTGCGCATCGACGCAGCCAGGCCGCCCGGCCTCCCCTGGGCGGCGGGGCCTCGCTTCGGCTAAGGGGCCCCTCCCCGTGGAGACCCCGATGCCCGTGCTCCTGCTGCTCGTCGGCCTCGCTCTGGCCCAGGCCCCCGCCTCCTCCCCCGCGGCGCCGCCCGCCTCGGCCACCGCCGAGCTGGTGACCCCGACCTGGTGGCTCTCGCGCGAGGCGCCCCTGGCGCGGTGGGCCGGCCAGGCCCCGGTGGTCGCGACCCTGCCGGCCGGCACCGAGGTCACCCTGGTCCTGCGCGACGGCGACCAGGCCCGCGTGCGGCACGGCCTGGACTTCGGCTGGGTCCCGGCCGACGCGCTCTCCGACGCGCCCCCCGCCGACGCGGTGCCCCCCGCCGCGCCCTGAGCCGGGCCCGCGGCGTCAGCGGGCGGTCTCCGGCACGCGGTAGACCGTGAAGCCCCGCAGCTCGCCCGGCCCGGGCGCCCGCTCCATCCGCCAGGCGACGACCACCTCCAGGCCGGGGATCGCGTCCGCTTCGGCCAGCAGCACCTCGCAGACCCGGACGGGGCGGCCGATCGCGTTCTCGGCCAGCAGCGTCTCGCCGGCCACGAGCTGGATGACCGGCCCCTCGGCGGTGGCGAGCACCCGCGCCGTGACCCGCTGTCCCTCCAGGTCGGCCTGGCTCTCCGGGTGCGGCACGCAGGTCTCGCCGACCGCGGCCCAGGTGGACAGGTCTTCGGGCAGCACGGCCGGTGCCAGCGAGACCAGCGGGCGCAGGCCGGGCCGACCGGCCTCGTCGGGCTTGCCCACCACCAGCTCCCCGGCACGCCACCATGCGCGCAGGCCCTCGTCGGCCACGTCGGCGGCCAGCACCAGGGGAGGCGCCGCGCGCGCGGGGGTGAGGACGACGGCGGCGGCGAGGAGCGGGAGGAGCGGCGGCATGCAGGGCCCGGGGCGGCGCACAGGGGGTTTAGCACCCGCGACGGCGCCCGGGCCTTCCCGGCGGGCCGGCCCGCGGACTAAGGCCCCCGTCAGTGGCCGCCACCCTGCTCGCACAGACCTCGGGCCGCGCCCTGGCCGGCGCGCGCGAGGCGCTGTCTGCCCTGGGCCGCTTCGGCATCTTCGCCGGGCAGGTGGGCCTGCGCGCGGTGACGCCGCCCTTCCACCTGCACCTGGGCTGGCAGCACTGCTGGACCACCACGACCCGCTGCCTGCCGCCGGTGATCGCCGTCTGCACCCCCTTCGGCATGGTGCTCAGCCTGCAGGGGCTGGAGATCTTCGAGCTGTTCGGCGCCCAGCGCCTGCTGTCGGGCCTGGTCAGCGTCTCGGTGCTGCGCGAGCTGGCGCCCGTGCTGGCCAGCGTGCTGGTCGCCGCCCAGGGCGGCTCCTCCTGCGCCGCCGAGCTGGGGGCGATGCGCATCAAGGAGGAGCTCGACGCCACCGAGGTCATGGCGGTGGACAGCCTGCGCTGGCACGTCGTGCCCCGGGTGCTGGCGCTCACGCTGGCCTGCCCGCTGCTCAACGTGGCCGGGGGCGCCGCGGGGCTGCTGGGCGCCTTCTTCACCGCCGTCTACGTCAAGGGCGAGACGGCCGGCGTCTTCCTGGGAGAGCTGTGGAGCCTGGCCGGCCCTGCGGACGTCTGGGGCGGCGTGGCGAAGACCACCATCTTCGGCGCCACCATCGGGCTCATCGCCAGCTACCACGGCTTCCATGCCCGGGGCGGCGCCGCCGGCGTCGGGCAGGCCGTCAACGACACGGTCGTGCGCTCGGTGCTGGCCTTCATCACGCTCAACTACTTCCTCACCAGCGCCTTCTTCGGGAGCGCAGGTCCGTGACGGCGCCCGCCGACCTGCTGCGTGGCGCCTCGATGGCGCTGGCCGGCCTGCTGCGCCGGCTGGCCGGGCCACTGCGCGGGCTGGGCGGCTTCGCCTGGTTCGTCCTGGACTTCCTGGTCGCGGCCGTCCGGCACCGCCCGCCCCCCGGCCACACGATCCGCGAGGCCTTCCGCATCGGCATCAAGAGCCTGCCCATCCTGGTGATCATCAGCGCCTTCGTCGGCACCAACCTGGCCCTGCAGGGCTTCCACGCCTTCCGGCCGCTGGGCGGCGGGCGGCTGGTCGGCATGTTCGTCAGCCTGGCCGGGGTGCGCGAGCTGGCGCCGATCATCGCCGCCAGCATGGTCGCGGCCAAGGCCGGCACCGAGATGGCCAGCCAGATCGGCGTGATGAAGATCCGCGAGCAGATCGACGCCCTGGAGGTGATGGCGGTCCACCCCTACGCCTTCCTGGTTGCCCCGCGCCTGCTGGGCATCCTGCTGGTGCTGCCGGCGCTGACCATCCTCAGCATCTTCCTGATGCTGGCCTCGGGCTACGTGGTCAGCGTGGCCCAGCTCGGCCTGAACGGCGCCGAGTTCATCCACTTCGCCTCGCAGGGCATCCGGCCGGTCGACTTCCTCTACGGCGCGCTCAAGGCCATGTACTTCGGCGCGGTGATCAGCCTGGTGAGCTGCTGGTTCGGCTTCACCTGCGGCCGCGGCCCCGAGGGCGTGGGCCAGGCCACCAACCGCGCGGTGGTGGTCAGCGCCGTCGTCTGCGTGACCAGCAACTACTTCCTGAGCGAGCTGCTCTATGGCGGTGGACCGTGAGCCACCCCTCGACCCTGCCCGCCGCCATCGAGCTGCGGGGCCTGCACAAGCGCTTCGGCGAGCACGTGGTCCTCGACGGGGTCGACCTGTCCTTCCCCACCGGCCAGACCACGGCGATCATCGGCCCCTCGGGCACCGGCAAGAGCGTGCTGCTCAAGCACATCGTCGGCCTGCTGCAGCCCGACGCCGGCCAGGTGGTCTGCTTCGGCACCGAGATGACCACCGCCAGCGAGCGGGAGCTCTACGCCGTGCGCCGCCGCTTCGGCATGCTCTTCCAGGACGGCGCGCTCTTCGACTCGATGACGGTCGGCGAGAACGTGGCCTTCCCGCTGGAGCGCCACCGGCGGCTCTCGCCCGCCCAGGTCCGCGAGGTCGTCGAGGAGAAGCTGTCGCTGGTCGGCCTGCCTGGGATGCAGGACCGCGCCACCAGCCAGCTCAGCGGCGGCCAGCGCAAGCGCGTGGGCCTGGCCCGCGCCATCGTCATGGAGCCCGAGGTCGTGCTCTTCGACGAGCCGAACAGCGGCCTGGACCCGATGACCAGCGACCAGATCGACGAGCTGATCATCGAGATGAAGGAGCGCCTGCACATCACCTTCGTCGTGATCAGCCACGACATCGTCGGCACGGTGCGGGTCTCCGACCACATCGCGATGCTGTACGGCGGGCGCCTGGTCGCCTGGGACGAGCGGGCGGCCTTCCTCCACACCGAGGTCCCGGTGGTCCGGGCCTTCCTGCAGCGCAACCTGGTGCTGCCCAGCCTGCCGGGGCAGGTGGCCCACCTCCCCTCCTTTGGATAGCGCGGCGCCGCGCAGAGGATCGTGCCACCGTGCAGAAGAAGCACCGCTACGAGCTGGGCGTCGGCGCGCTGGTCCTGGTCGCCCTGGGCCTGTTGGGCTGGATGGCCCTGCAGGTCGGCGCCCTGCGCGGCCTGGGCGACCACGTGCGCCTGGAGAGCCGCCTGCCCGACGCCGCCGGCCTGGCCAACGGCGCGGTGGTCAAGATCGCCGGCGTGGACGTGGGCCGCGTCACCGCGCTCGGCATCGACCACGACCAGGCCGTGCTCTCCCTGGAGGTCCGCCAGGACGTCGGCGTCCGCACGGACGCGCTGCTGCACGTGCGCGCCCGCTCCGTGCTGGGCGAGAAGTTCGTCGAGCTGGAGCCCCAGAGCGCGGACGCGCCCCTGGCCCGGGACGGCGACCTGCTGCAGGCCGCGCCCACCCCCTACGAGATCGACCAGATCGTCAACCAGCTCGGCCCCCTGGTGGAGGCCGTCGACCCCGCGCGGGTCGACCAGACCGTCGCCATCGTCAACGATGCCCTGGGCAAGGACCCGCAGCGCCTTGAGCGGATGATGGCCGACCTGGAGGTGGTCCTGGACAACGCCGCCACCGCCAGCGCCGAGCTGCCGGGCCTGGTGGTCGAGGGGCGGCAGACCCTGCGGGAGGTGCGCGCCGCCACCGCCCAGGCGCGGCCGGTGATCGCACGCGCCGACACGGTGGTCACCCAGCTCGAATCCGGCACCCGGGGCCTGGACCAGACCAAGGCCGAGGTCGACCTGCTCTTGTCCGACACCCGCAAGGCCGTCGACGACGGGACCCGGCTGCTCCTGCGCCTGGAGGACAGCGCCGACGAGGTCGAGGTCGTGCTGGGCAACCTGTCGGAGATCGACAAGTGGGAGCTGCGGCGGCTGCTGCGCGAGGAGGGGATCCTGGTGCGGCTGAAGCGGAAGGAGGTCGAGGTCGGGGAGGAGGAGTGACGGGGGGGCTCAGCCGGTGCACTCCGGGTCGTGTGCGATCTCTTCCGAGGTCCGCGGGACGATGGACAGCGTGACCCGCGACGCGCTGGTGGCGGTGCCCTCGATCGGCACACAGTAGAGGGCACCATCGTCGCAGGCGATGCACGGGTCGCCGGCTCCCTGCAGGAGCTCGCAGACCTCGTCCGGGCCTTCCAGGCCGACCAGCTCGAACACCTCGCGCCACATGCGGAGGTCGGCGGTGCCGGTCAGTCGGATCGACTGCAGCGGGGCCAACTCGGCCCCGACGCGGCCGGAGAGGACCATGTCGAGCATCCGCGCCGGGACGCCTCCGACGTTGAAGGTCCCGTCGACGGGGCCCATGGTGAAGTCCGGCAGCGTCTCCACCCCGATCGGCTCGGGCGCGGTGGTCGCGATGCACTCGTCCTGGCTGGTGACATCGTAGGTCGACCACCCCCAGAACATGCCCCACTGGCTGTCATAGGTGTCCACGGTGATGAGCATGTCGGCGTTGGTCGCCCCGAGCAGCAGGCCACCGACGCGCTCGGGCTGCAGCCAGTCCATCTCCTCCACGTCCAGCGCCCAGACCACACCGCGCGGGTCCCAGCCCAGCGGGTCGGACTCGGCGTAGGTGCCGAAGGAGGTCTCCACCTGTCCCAGGCACCAGGTGAACTGCACGGTGTAGTCCAAGTCAGCGAGCAGGGGAGCCGAGGGTGTGAAGGAGATCGTCGCGTCAGACACGTCCAGCGTTCCCGCCACGGGCGTGCCGACCTCGTCGGTCAAGACCAGGACCGCTGTGGGATCCGGCTCGGAGAGCACGACCTCCACCACGGTGTCGAGCGCCGCGTACAGCTCGCCGTCGGCGGGCGTGATCCCCACGAAGCTCGCCGTGCACTCGGTGGTACCGCCGTCTGCCGTCCCGCCACCGTCCGCGGTGGTTCCACCACCGTCCGTGGCCCCACCACCATCCGTCCCGCCGTCGACACCGGTGCCGCCACCGTCTCCCACCGGGCCTGTGTCGTCCTGGTCCTTGTCACCACAGGCCAGCGCAAGAACGACCGAGAACAGAACCGTCGTGGTCATGTGACCTCCGTCGCTTCCTGGCAAGAACGACCGAGAACAGAACCGTCGTGGTCATGTGACCTCCGTCGCTTCCTGACCAGGTGAATACGCACGGGGGCGAGCCGGTCAACGACGCCGACGCCTTGCCCGGCCCTTGGCGACCCGGCCACCCGGACCCGACCGGTTCAGGCCTCCTGTCCACGCCGCCGCAGGGCCGCGCGGCGGGCCTCCAGCTCCCAGGGGCCCATGAACAGGCCGAACGGCGCAGCCTCGTCGGCGTGGTGCACCCGGTGGGCCGCCCGCACCTTCCGCAGCCAGGCAGACCGATCCAGGAAGCCCAGCGGCAGGCGCCCGTGCACATAGCCGTCGTGGACGACCAGGTAGGCCGTGCCGTAGAGCGAGATGCCCGCCCCGACGGCCCAGGCCAGGGTGGCGACCCAGCCCGGGTTGCCCCAGGTGCCCCTGGACAGCAGCAGGACGGCCGGGGGGGCGTTGACCAGCGCCAACAGGTCGTTGGCCTCGAAGGGGCCGGTCCGCGGGCGGTGGTGGCTGCGATGGAGGAACCACAGCGCGTGGTGCCAGACGCGCTCGTGCGCGCGCAGCGCCCAGCCCTCCATCAGCAGGACGGTCGACACGAGCACCAGCCCCGCCAGCCCCACGCGCAGGGGCAGGTCGGGCAGTCCGGGGTCGAAGGCGGCGGGGATCATGGCGGCTCCGCCCGGGGGCTAGCCCCGCCGGATCGCCGGGCAAGCGCCGACCCGGGCGGCCCGACGGTGCGGCGCCTGCCCCCCTCCCCCCCGCCTACCCCTCCTCCTCCCCGCCGCGCGCGCCCTTGCGCTTGAGCCCCACCCGGGCCGAGGGCTCCTCGGAGGGCTCGGCCGGCTGGGCCAGCGGGGCGAGGTGGATGCTGGCCTTGACCTCCAGGCTGTAGTTCGTCAGCAGGTGGTGCAGGTCCTTGCCCAGCTCCAGGGCCTCCAGGTAGCTGCGCACCTCGCGCGCCACCATGCGGATGGTCTCGGTCTTGGCCTTGTCGCCGGTCTCCAGCAGGGCGGCGAGCACGGCCCGCGCCTCGACCCTGCGGCGCTGCTCGTCGGGATCGTCCTCGCCCTCGCTGTCGTCGTCGGCGCCCGGGCGGGGCGGCAGGGGCTCGTCGAAGAGCAGGCGGCGGGCCAGGCCCCGCAGGCTGGGGGGCCGCCGCTCGCGGCCGCCGCCCTCGCCGCCGTCGTCGCGGCGGTCATCGGCCATCGGCGCCCTCCGCCCCGTCGGGAGCGCCGCCGACGCGCGCGAAGTCCCCGTCGCCCTGGGTCCAGGTGGGCTCGGGCAGGGGCATGACCAGGCTGAGGATGCGGCCGGCGTTGGTGACGACGACGACCTGGCGGCCGTCGACGGCGGGCTCGGCGCTGACGCCGGCCAGCACGTAGCCGGGGTCCAGGGTCCAGCGCAGCGCGCCCTGGACCGGGTCGACCAGGTACAGCCCGCCCGAGGAGCTGCCGACCAGCAGGCCGGCGTCGGTCCAGACGGGGCGGGTCAACGCGCCCTGGGTCTCGCTGTCCCAGGTCCACCGGAGCTGGCCCGTGCGCGCGTCGATGCTGCGCAGCTTGCCGTCGATGCCGCCGTGCACCAGCACGGGCAGGCCGGTGGCGGCGTCGATGGGCCCGGCGACGGGCGCCTCGGCGCTGCCGATCTCGACCCGCCACTTCACGGCGCGGTTCTCGGGGTCCAGCGCCAGCAGCGGGCCCGAGAAGCCGCCGGCGACCACGGTGGGACCCAGGTCCAGGGCGGCGCCGATGACGTCGGGGTAGGTCCCCTCGCCCACCCGCCGCTGCCACAGGGCCTCGCCCCGCTCGGCGCCGAGCGCCACGACGGTGCCGTCGGCGAAGCCGGCCAGCAGGGCCTGCTGCTCGCCCAGGCGGACCAGGGTGGGGGTGGGGGCGCCGTACAGCTCCGGGCCCGACAGGGGGCGCTCGACGCGCTGCTGGTGGCGCCACAGGAAGGCGCCGTCGTCGGCGTCCAGGGCGGTGACCACGTGGTCGAGGTTGGCGACGTAGAGGCGGCCGTCGTGCAGCAGGGGGCTGGCCAAGATGGGGCCGCTGCCCTCGTGCCGCCACAGCAGCAGGCCGTCGCTGAGGCGGTAGCAGCTCGTGGCGCCGGCCGTGTCCGAGAACCAGGCGCGGTCGCCCTGGATCACGGCGGCGGACTGGACGGGGCCCGCGGCGGGCAGCCGCTGCAGCAGGCGGCCGTCGCCCCGGTCCAGGACCAGCAGCGCGTCGTCGGCGGCCGAGCCCACGTAGATGCGCCCGCCCGCGAGCACGGGGGGGCCCAGCTCGGTGTGGGTGGCGGCGGGCATGCGCGGGCCGGGCAGGCGGCGCTGCCAGGCCAGGGCCGGCGGGCCGTCCAGGTCGCCGGGGAAGGTGGCGTCGGTGACGGGCAGCGGTCCGGTGGCGACCGAGAAGCCCAGGGCGAGCGCGGCGGCGGCGCTCAACCCTGGCTCCGCAGGCGGTCCAGCGCCGCGGCGGCGTCGGACTTCAGTGCCGACTCGGGGAAGGTGGTCGAGAAGGACTCGAAGGCCGCGATGGCGGCGTCCTTGCGCCCGGCCAGCTCCTGGTAGCGGGCGGCCTCGAACAGGGCGCGCTGCGCCTCGTAGTCGGTGGCCTTGCCGGCCCAGGTGGTCAGCACCTGGATCGCGCCGTCGACGTCGCCCTGGTCGAACTTCGCGGCGGCCAGGCCGCTGGCGGCGGCCCAGCCCAGCGTGCCCTTGGCGCCGCGGGCGTGCGCGCGCTCCCAGGTGGCCAGGAGCTGGGCGTCGTCGTCGGCCACCCGCCAGGCCTGGGCGGCGCGGATCAGCGCGTAGGTGCTGCCGGCTCCCTCCCCCTCGTCGGCGATGGCGACGAGGCGGCGGGCGCCCTCGGCCGCCTGGGCCTTGATCATCTCGGGGTCGTCGGCGTGCTTCTCCAGGCCCGCCTGCAGGGTGCGGGAGATCTTCGCCACCTCGGCGTGGATCTCGCGCTGGCTGTCGCGGACCTGGTTCTGCCAGGTGCCCCAGGCGAAGACGCCGACCAGGACGCCGACCATCAGCACCAGGGCGTGGCGCCAGTAGCCGTAGAACAGGTTGGCCACGGTCATCTGGGCCTTGAACAGGGCGTCCTGCTCCTGGCCGGGGAAGGCCGGCAGCTCCGGCAGGGGGGCCGGGCTCTGGCTCTGCTTGTCGTCTGCCACGGGGACTCCGGCGCAACGGGTGCGGCGGGGGAGGTGCGCTGCGCGCAGGCGGGAGGAGGCGCGCTGCGCGCAGAGAGGAGGAGGCGCGCTGCGCGCGGAGAGGAGGAGGCGCGCTTCGCGCGGGGGGACTATCCCGGCGGACCCTCGCCTTGCAGGCGCCGCCAGGCGTCGGCGGCGTCCATGGTGAGGGGATCGACCGGGTCCAGGGCCGCGGCGAAGAGCGCCGCCTGGGACCAGAAGAGGGCGGCGACGGCGAGGTCGAGGGGGCCGTCCCCCGGCAGGTGCAGGCGGACAACGGGGCGGCCGTCGCGGACGAGCTGGGTGGTGTGGGCGTCGAGCATCGACCGCGCCAGGGTGTCCAGGGGGTCGTCGGCCAGCGGGGACCGCTCGATCCGCAGGGTCCAGTGGTCGCGGGGGCCGTCGATCAGCCGCTGGACCAGGGCCTCGTCCCCGGCGGGCACGACCACGGCCGCGGCGCCGCGGGCCTGGTAGCCCCCCTCGACCGGCACCGAGCGGGCGCTCAGCGCCGCCCAGGCCCGACCGGCCCAGGCCGCCCAGTCCGTCAGGCGCCGCTGCGCGCCGAGCAGGACGGGCGTGTGCAGGCCGTGCAGGTCGGTCAGCTCCCGGGCCAGCACGGCCAGGCGCAGCGCGGGGTTCTGCCGGGGGCCGACCCGCAGCAGCTCCTCTGCGGCCGGGCCGAGCGCGGCGGCCAGCTCGGTCCCCTCCACCCCGGCGAAGCCCGCCACCCACAGCCCCGCGGCTCCCGTGACCCCGAAGCGCGGGTCGGCGGCGCCCGCCTCCTCCCAGGCATCGTCGCCTGGCGCTGCGCCCGCCTCGCCCGGCTCGCGGAAGACGGTCACGCCCCGCGCGCGCGGCGCCAGGTGCGCGGCCAGCTCGGCCACCCAGGCGGGCCCCTCGAGCACCACCAGGCGGGGGGCGCGCGCGCCGGCCAGGGCCGCGTCGACCAGGGAGGCATCGGGCTGGTCCACCACGGCCAGCGCGCCGGGGTCTCGCACCGCGCCCACCAGCGCGACCGCCCGCGCCGCGCCGGGCTCGCCCACGATCACCAGCCGGTCGGCGCCCTTGCCGCCCTTGCGGCGCGAGGCCTGCCCCCGCGCCGCAAGGGCCTGGATCCGCCGGGCGTCGGCGGCCAGCGGCAGGTGCGGCAACACGCCCGCGTCGGCGGCCTGGCGCACCCGCTCCACCACGTCGGCCAGGCGCGCGCCGGACCAGCCGCTGCGGGCAGGCGCCACGCCCGCGCGGGCGCCGACGATCTGCGGCGCGGCGAGCTGGGTGTCGAGGGTCAGGCGCACAACGGTCCCAGGCCAGAGAGGCTGCCGCCTATGGCCGGCGAGGGGCGCGCGCAAGACGACGCCGACGCGGGGCCCGGCGCTCCCTCCACCCGGCGGGCTTGGCTGGCCGCCCCCCCTCGCGGTACAAGGGCGCGATGCTCCCGACTCCCCCCCGCCCCGCTGGTCCCGCCCTGGCCCTCGCGGCGGCCTTCGCGGCGGCGCTCGGACTGGGGTCCGCCTGCCAGGAGTGGCCGCGCTACCAGCACCTGCCCCCCGGCGGCGACACCGGCGCCCTGCCGGCGGGCGCCGACCCGACCGAGGCGCTGGAGGTCGACTGGGGCCAGGCGCAGGACCACGTCGAGACGGGCAGCGCCAGCGGCCTGCCGGTCACCGTGGGGGGGCCCCTGCAGCCGGGCCAGGGGCTGTTCCTGCGGGGCCAGCTCGACGGGGCCGGCTGGGTCGCCGACGGGGACGCCGACCGCACCGGCGCCTGCGGCACCCTGGCCTTCCCGCTGGCCGACGAGGGCACCTACGCCGGCGACGTCGACTGGCTGGGCGCCGAGGCCGGGGCGGCCGGCTGGCTCTGCGCGACGGTGGAGTTCGACAGCGCGGAGCTCTCCTACGACCTGGTGCCCTTCGTGCTGGACGCCTGCGACGAGCCCGGGCAGGCGCTGGTGGACGAGCTGTCCCGCCCCTGGGGCATGGACCAGCAGGGCGTCACCGCGACCTGGGCGGCGCCGGTGCAGGCGGGCGACCGGATCGGCGTGGCGCTGGCGGCCTTCTGGCCCCAGGACCCCACGCTCGTCACCGGCTGGTCGGCCGGCCTCTTCCTCTCCAGCAGCGGGCTGTGCCCGTCGCTGCCGGGGATGCCATGAGCGCCCTGCGCACCCTGCTCGCCCTGCTGGGCCTGTCCGGCCTCGGCGGGGCCGCCCACGCCGCCGAGTACCGCCGCATCACGCTCAACGACGGCCGGGTCCTGGTCGCCGAGGTGGAGAGCACCACGGCGACGGGCCTGGAGCTGGCCATGCCCCAGGGCCGGGCGACCGTGCGCTTCGACCAGGTCCAGAGCCTGGAGGAGGTCGACCAGGCCACCTGGAAGGCGCAGCCGAGCTGGACCGTCGTCGTGCTGCCCCCGGCCGAGGCCGACGCCGCCCTGGCGCCCACGCTGGCCCAGCAGCTCGCCGAGGCCGTGGCGCAGGTCCCGGCCGTGGTGGTCACGACCCCCGACAAGATGACCCGGCTCAGCGCCACGCAGCGCACCGCCTTCGCCGCCTGCGGCACCGACGCCGCCTGCATCCAGGGCTACCTGGACCTGACGGGCGCCCGGGTGGCGGTTTCCGCGCGGTTGGAGGGCGACCCGTCGACCCCGAACCTGGTCGTGGTCAGCAGCTTTGCGCAGGCGCCGCTGGCCCGGCGCGAGGTCAGCGTCGACTGGGCCACCGACGCCTCCGCCATGCGGGGGCCCCTGCGGCAGACCGTCGAGACCGCCCTGCACCTGAAGGCGCGGCCGGTCGACCGCAACCTGCCGCGCACGCCCAGCGCCCCGGCCGCGACCACGCCCGCCGCCGATCCCTCGCCGACGGCGCCGGTAGCCGCCGCCCCGACCTCGACCGCGCCCGCGTCCCCCTCGCCGGCCGGGCCTTCGCCCTCCACCCTGCGCGCGCTGTCCTGGGTTCCGCTGCCGGGCCTGCCCAGCATGGCGCGGGGCGACTGGGGCGGCGCCGGGGCCTCGCTGGCGATCGCCATCCCCGGCACCGTCGGGATGGTCGCGGTGGCGGGCCAGGCCTCGTTCACGCAGGGCCAGCTCATCGCCACCAGCGCGGGCAGCTACTACCTGCTGACCGTGGCCGTGAACAAGGCCTTCGGCCTGCGCGGCCTGCCGGCGCCGGTGAGCGTCGTGCCGGTGCAGGGGGGCGGCGCCGTGGCCGTGATCCACGGCGAGCTGGGCGGCGTCAGGGCGAGAGGGTCACGCTGACGGTCGTGCCACCGTCGAAGCGCACGTCCTGCGAGCGCGAGAAGCTGGAGCCGTCGGTCGTGCGCACCTCGAAGGCGTGCGAGCCCTCGGTCAGCTTCACGCTGGTCGGGATCTTGCCCACCTGGGCGCCGTCCACCAGCACGGTCGCGCCCGTCGGGCCGAAGATGTTGACGGTGCCGGTGACCACCGTGGGCTTGAGCTCGAAGGGCACCGCCATCTCGGGCACCTGCACGTCGATGGTGCGCTGCTCGCTGCTGTAGCCGCCGAGCTCCACCCGGATGGTGTGCATGCCGTAGCCCAGGTCGGTCGACAGGGGCGAGCGCCCCACCTGGCGGTTGTCGACATAGACGGTGGCGCCCGAGGGGATGCTGTTGATGGTGAGCCGGCCGGAGGTCGCGGCGCCGCGGGTGTTCCAGGGGTCCGACCCGGCGAGGTCCGCGGTCGGCTGGGACACGGCGGGCGGGGGGACGGCCACCGAGGAAGCCACGGCGGTCGGGGTCGGCGGAGGCGTGCGCGCGGTCGTGGCCGCGGCCGGGGTCGCGGCCGGGGTGGGCAGCGGCGCCGCGACCGGGGTGCCCGGCGCGGGTGGAGCCGGGGCGGCGGGGACCGCCGCGACCGCCTCGGTCGCCAGCGGATCCACCGCGACCGGGTCCACCGGCACCTCGGGCGCCGCCAGGGCGGGCGCCGGCTCGGGGGCCGCCGGCGCGGTCACGACGGGGGCCGCGCGCTCCTCGGGCAGGCTGGCCATCGGGTCAGGCTCGTCCTGGCCGCCGGACATGCCGATGACCGCCAGGCCGACCACGCCCACCAGCGCGGCGGCGCCGAAGAGCCCGAAGATGAGCTTGTTGTTGTTCGCCGGCGGGGGCGCGTCCGTGTCCAGGCTGCCCATGGCGGCGCCGTCCGCGCCGATGAACAGGGCCTGCCCGTCGCGGCCGTCGCCCTGCTCGACCAGGTCGTCCAGGCCGGGGCTGGACCCCGGCCCCGGCGCGACCGCCGGCGGGTCGAGCTCGACCGGGTCGTGCTCGGTGACCTCGGACTCCACGGACGAGGCGTCCTGTCCCCCCAGCGTCCGCGCGAGGTCGGCCAGCGCCTCCGGATCCCGGTCGTCGTCCAGCGGACGCGGCGGGGGGAGGTCGTCGTCGGCCGACGCCACGTCCGGGGCGGAGGGCACCGGCCGCTCGTCGTCGGGGACCATGGTCAGGCCGTGCCCTGCGGCGGAGGGTGCCTCCAGCTCCGCCCCCGCGGCGAGGCCCGACAGCGACAGCGGCGCCGGCGGGGCCAGGTCCTCGTCGTCGGCCGGCGGCGGCAGCGGCGTCTCCGCCACGTCCACCAGCGCCTCGGCGGTCGACGGGTCGCGCTCCAGGAGGATCGGGCGCTCGGGCAGATCCGCGGCGCCCTCGCCGCTGCCGAGGATGGCGCGCAGGTCGTCGTCCTCTCCGTCCAGCTCGCCGGGCAGGGGCGTGCCCGTGCGGTCGGGCAGGGCCGTCGGGTCGACCGGGCGCGCGAAGCCCGGCTCGGGCACGTCCAGCATGTCGGCCAGCCCGGGGCGAAGGCCTCCACGGGCGGGGGCGGGCGCAGGGGCCGGCTCCTCGCCGCGCACCAGGGGTTGACCGTCACGGAAGCAGAAGTCGACCTTGTCGGCATAGGTCGAGCCGCAGAGCTTGCAGGTCTTCATCGGCCGGAGCTCCCGCCCCGAGGGGCGTGGCGAGGAGAGAAGGAGGCAGCGTAGCGCGTGGCGGAGGCCGCTGGCGCGCCGAGCGATCAGGCCTGCTCGTAGCGCCGCTTGAGGTGGCGGGAGATCACCAGACGCTGGACCTGGTTGGTGCCCTCGACGATCTGCATGACCTTGGCGTCGCGCATGTAGCGCTCGACCGGGTACTCGCGGGTGTAGCCGTAGCCGCCCATCACCTGCACGGCGTCCTGGGTGACGGCCATCGCCGCGTCGGTGGCGACGCACTTGGCCATGGCGGCGACCTCGCTGTAGGCGCGGCCGGCGTCCTTGAGCCCGGCGGCCTTGTGCACCAGCAGGCGGGCCGCCTCGGTCTTGCAGGCCATGTCGGCCAGCATGAAGCCGACGCCCTGGAAGTCGACGATGGCCTGGCCGAACTGGCGGCGCTGGGTGGCGTACTGGCCCGAGACGTCGAGCGCCGCCTGGCACAGGCCGACGCTGACCGCGCCGATGGTGATGCGGCCGCTGTCGAGCGCGCTCATCGCCACCTGGAAGCCCGTCCCCTCGGCGCCGAGCAGGCTGCTTGCCGGGACGCGCACGTCCTCCATCACCACCTCGACGGTGGGCGAGGCGCGCATGCCCATCTTCTCCTCCTTCTTGGCGAAGGAGAGGCCCTTGGCGTCCCCCTCGACCAGGAAGGCCGACACGCCCTTGGGGCCCGGCCCCCCGGTGCGCGCCATCACCACGTACAGGTCGGCGTAGCCGCCGTGCGTGATCCAGAACTTCGTGCCGTTGAGCACGTAGTCGCCGCCGTCCTTGACCGCGGTCGCGCGCAGGCTGGCTGCGTCGCTGCCCGACCAGGGCTCGGACAGCGCGAAGGCGCCCAGCAGCTCGCCGCTGGCCAGGCCGGGCAGCCAGCGCTCGCGCTGGGCGTCGTCGCCGAAGTTGACCAGGATCATCTGGGGCAGGCCGGTCACCGCGACGCTGACGGCGTAGCTGGCCGACACCCGCGCGATCTCCTCCAGCACCACGGTGTAGGGCCGGTAGCCCAGGCCCAGGCCGCCCCAGCGCTCGGGCGTGGGCACCCCGCACAGCCCCAGCTCGCCCAGTGCGTGGATGTACTCCTTGCGGAAGCGCTCCTGCTCGTCGTCCTCCTTGAGCGTGCCCGCGAGCACGCTGGTCGCCGCGTCGCGCGCGGCCTGCTGGAGGGTGAGCAGGTCCTCGTCCAGCTCGAAGGTGGCGAGGGGGGTCGCCGTGGGGGCGCTCATGGGTCCTCCGGGGGTCGGAAAGGAGCCTGCCTAACCCCCCGTCGACAGCCCCGCGGTGCAGGCGGCGACGATCCGGGAGGCGCTGCCGGGGGCGGGCTCCAGCAGCAGGCCCTCCACCGGCACCTGCAGACCACCGTCGCACCACCGAGGTTCCCCCATGGCCTGTGCGGTCACCGAGGCGGCCGAGAGGGCCCCCTCGACCCCTTGCAGGCAGGTCGCCTGCTCCGGCACCAGCACGTAGACCCATGTCGGCGCGTCCACCAGGGCGCAGTGGAAGCCGTTGCCCTCCCCTCCCCAGGCCCAGCCGCCCTCGCAGCGCAGCAGGCCGTAGACCTCGACGCCGTCGAGCTGGCCCACGCAGGACAGGCTGGCGTCGAGCAGCCGCTCGGCCACCAGCGGCAGGTAGGGGTAGCTCTCGTCCATCCCCGCCGGCGGCGCGGCGTCGGGGTCTCCGTAGACGAAGTCGGCCGCCAGGGGGTCGCGGTCGCCGGGCAGGCCCCAGCGGACGGGGCCGCCGCCGTCGCTGGAGGCCACGCCCTGCCAGGGGCCGCCCGCGAAGCGGTCGACGAAGGCCGAGACCGCCTCGGTGTCGGCGCGGAAGCGGCCGCCGGTGACCGCCGAGACGTCGCGCCCCTCGGCGATGTCGGCGGGCACCGTGCCCTCGTAGAGGTGGAAGAGGTGGGTGTGGAAGGCGTAGGCCCAGGGCCGGTCAGGGGCGCCGGTCAGGGCCGCGGTCCGCCAGGAGAGCAGGGCCGTCAGCACGCGCCGCATGGCGGCGCCGGGCGCGCCGTCCCCGGGCAGGCCCAGGTGCACGGCCATGTTGCCGACCACCGGCTCGGCGGGGTGCTCCAGCGGGCCGTCGCCGCCGCCCAGGCTGCGGTCGGGCGAGGCGTGGTACAGCTCGAAGGGCGGGTGGCCCGTCGCCCGCATCATGCACTCGCTGTAGCCCCCGCTGAGCAGCCAGGGCGTCCACTCGACCGGGAAGTCGCGGTCGACCGCGGGGTCCAGGGCGTCGGGGTCCGACAGCGCCAGGATCTTGTTGCCCATCACCCGCGGCACCGAGCCCGTGAAGCTGCGGATCGGCTCGCCGAAGCGGTCGGAGACCGCCGCCGCGCCGGTGGCGCCGTAGTGCACGATGGCCTCGACCACGTCGAGCGGCGCCTCGACCAGGGGGTCGCCTGCCCAGGCGTCGCAGGGGTGGGG
Source organism: Myxococcota bacterium (assembly GCA_023150805.1). GTDB lineage: Bacteria > Myxococcota_A > UBA796 > UBA796 > UBA2385 > UBA2385. Next base: position 23,597 of record JAKLKF010000046.1, read on the forward strand.
CTCGGTGTCCGAGGGCAGCGGGCCGGCCCCCCACAGGCCGGAGGGGTCGGGCGCCACGGTGTGCACGTGGGCGGCGAAGGAGGCGACGCCCGCGTCGAGCGCCGCCTGCACCGCGGCCTGGCCCTGGGCGATGCCGCCGGCGACCGCCCCCTGGGGATCGGCGTGGCCGTCCTGGGTGTAGCCGGCGACCAGGTTGGCCACGTGGGCCGGCTCCTCGGCCAGGACCAGGGCCATCTCGGGGCCCCACTGCAGGTCCATGGTGCGGCCGGTCTCGACCCACCGCTCCGACAGCCAGCTCAGGTTGTCGATGCGCTGTCGCCAGGGCTCGGGCGAGAAGCTGCCGCAGGACTGCAGCTGGTCGTCCTGGCAGGGCTCGTTCCCCCGCCGGACGAGCGGGTCGACGTGCACGACGAGGTGCAGGTCGATGGGCGACTGGCCCGAGGGCGGGGGCGAGGCGGCGCAGGCCAGGAGCAGGAAGAGGATCACGGGCCCAACGTAGCCGGGCGGCTCAGGGGCTGTAGGTCGACTCGTAGGTCTCCTCCCAGCTCCCGAAGCCGAAGGCCGACCAGTGCAGCTCGGCCGCCCGGCTGCAGTCGCGGCTGGAGAGCAGCTCGGTGACCTGCACCTCCCACAGCGTCTGGGCCTCGTCCAGGGGCTCCAGGGTCCAGGCCTCGTAGTCGGCGGCGCCGGGGTCCACCTCGACGGTCACGTAGCTGGCCTGGATCGACAGCTCGGCCTGGTAGGTCCAGGTGTACTCCATGGCGTCGCCCTCGCAGCCGACCGAGACCGACAGGAAGGTGTCGTCGCCCGTGCCGGTGCCGCCGCCGTCGCCGCCGGTGCCACCCCCGTCGCCGCCGGTGCCGCCGCCGTCGCCGCCGGTGCTGCCCCCGTCGCCGCCGCCGTCTCCCCCGACCGCGCCCCCGCCGCCGCCGAAGACCTCCTCGTCGCCACCGCCGCCGCAGTCCCCCTCGGCGGCCAGCAGCAGGGGGGCGAAGATCAGCACGGCGAGGTTGCGACGCATGGGTTCCTCCGAGACGGCGAGGATGCCACGTCAGGCGGTGGGTTGGGCCACCTCGGCCTCGCCATCGCCCTGCAGCGGCGCCAGCGACGGGTCCTTGAACCGGGTGCGCAGGCGGAGCACGCGGGCGCTGGCCGGGTCGATCTCCAGCAGCTCCAGGATCTCCAGCGGCTTGGCCCCGCGGCCGGCCTCGACCGTGTCCAGCTCCATCGCCAGCTCGCAGAGGCCGTCGCGCGCGCCCACGACCGAGAGCTGGCGCAGGTTCTCGCGCAGATCGACCACCTTGGTCGGCGGCCCGCGGCGGCGGCCGCGCTTGTCGCGCTTCTGCTTGGCCCGCCGCTCCACCGACAGGCTCTCGGCGCCCATCAGCTCCTCGACGCGCGCCCGCAGCTCGTCCTCGTCCCCGGGCACGAAGACCCGGTAGTCGGCGCCGGCGACCTGGCTCATCAGCGAGGGCGCCGACAGCGGCACCTCGCGCACGGCCAGGACCTTGAAGCCCTGGGGCACCGTCGCCCGCAGCCGCTCGAAGAGCACGGCGGGGTCGACGCGCTCGGTCAGCAGCACGTCGAGGTAGTCGCCCAGCGTCTCCTCCATCACGGGGCGGGCGCCGGAGAAGGCCATCTTGGGGTGGGGGTGGAAGCCCTCGCTGTAGCCCAGGGGGGCACGGGCGCGGCGCAGGGCGCGCAGCCAGGCGCTCATGCCCTCCAGGTGGGCCAGGAAGCGGGCCGAGCCCACGGTGCCGATGCGGAAGATCAGCCGCTGGACCACCGGCGGCTCGGGCGGGCGGACCGGGGGCTCGCCCGGGCGCAGCTCGCCCAGCTCGGCCGGCCGCGGCGGGCGGACCCAGCCCTTCTCGGCCTTGCGGCCCTCGATGGCGCCCCGCAGCATGCTGGCGCACAGGGGCCGCTCCACGTCGATCACGCCGCACTTGTGGCACTTGCTGTGCCGGCAGTCCGGCGCGTGCTGCAGCGTGAGCGCCCGCTGCCAGTCCTCCTGGAACCACTGCTTGGGGATCAGGATGTCGATGTGGTCCCAGGGCAGCCGCTCGTCCAGCTCGCGCTCCCGCAGCTCGAAGGCCGGGTCGACGCCGCTGTCGGCGATGGCCTGGCGCCACAGGCCGGCGTCGCGGTGCTCGTCCCAGGCGTCGAAGCGGCAGCCCAGGCGGAAGGCGGCCTCGATCAGGTCGGCGCCGCGGCGGTCGGCGCGGCTGACCAGGCCCTCCAGGAAGGTCTCGAAGGCCTGGTGGCGGCCGAACTTGATCTTCGGGTTGCCGCGGAAGCGCTGGAAGAGCAGCTCCTGGCGGGCCTCGGTCTCCTCGGCGCCGATCTGCCGCGCCCACTGGAAGGGCGTGAAGGGCTTGGGCACGAAGGTGGACACGCCGGTATGCACCTTGGCCTTGCCGTTGTGGCGCAGGCCCTCCTGCAGGGCGCGGATCGCGAGATCGGCGATGGCCTCGACGTCGTCCTCCCGCTCGGTCGGCAGGCCGATCATGAAGTACATCTTCACGTGGTCCCAGCCGCGCCGGTAGGCCTCGGTCGCCATCTGCAGCAGCTCGTCGTCGGGGATCCACTTGTTGATGACGGCGCGCAGGCGGGGGCTGGCGGCCTCGGGCGCCACGGTCAGCCCGGTGCGGCGGATGTCGGCGACCATGTCGGCCAGCTCGACCGAGAAGCTGTCCAGGCGCAGGCTGGGCAGGCTGACCGCGACCTTCTGGGGCGCGGCGCGCTCCACCGTCTGCTGGACCAGGCTGCGCACGTGCGAGTAGTCGCAGGTGCTCAGGCTGACCAGGCTGACCTCCTCGTAGCCGGTGGTCTCCAGCGTGCGCTGCAGCAGGCTGTCGACGTTCTGCAGGCTGCGCTCGCGCACCGGCCGCGTCGTCATGCCGGCCTGGCAGAAGCGGCAGCCCTGGGTGCAGCCGCGCAGCACCTCCAGGCTGATCCGGTCGTGCACCTGCCGGGTGAAGGGCACGATGTAGTCGACCGGGAAGGTCGCGCCGTCCAGGTCCCGGGCGATGCGCTTGCGGATCCTCGGGCCGTCCACCGGCGGCAGGATCCGCCCGTCGGGCAGGGTCTCCATCGGGTACAGCGCCGGGACGTAGACGCCCTCGAGCTTCGCCAGTGCCTGCAGGCGCGCGTCGCGGCCGCGGACCGACCGGAAGACCTGGGCGATCTCGACGACGACGTCCTCGCCGTCGCCGAAGACGAAGAAGTCGACGAAGGGGGCCAACGGCTCGGGGTTGAAGACCGCCGGGCCGCCGGCGAAGACCAGCGGGTCCCCCTCGCGGCGGTGGGCGGTGCGCAGCGGCATGCCGGCCAGGTCGATGATGTTGAGGATGTTGGTGAAGGTCAGCTCGCTCTGCAGCGTGACGCCAATGCCGTCCAGCTGGTCGAGGCTGTCCTTGCTCTCGATGGCGAACAGCGGCAGCCCCTGCTCGCGCAGCAGGGCTTCGAGGTCCAGGCCGGGGGCGTAGACGCGCTCGGCCCAGCACCAGGGGAGCTGGTTGAGGACCGCGTACAGGATGTGCAGGCCGAGGTTCCCCAGCCCCAGGTCGTAGAGGTCGGGGAAGGCCAGCGCGATGCGCACGTCGACCGCGGAGGGGTCCTTGTGCACGGCGTTGCGCTCGGTGCCGAGGTAGCGCGAGGGCTTCTCGACCCGGGCGAGCAGGTGGGCGTCCAGGATGGCGGCGAGGTTCATGCCGGCGCGACTACCCCGGCGGCGCCGACTGCCCAACCCGGGAGATCGCCGCGCGGGCCAGGCGCTCGAGATCGGTCAGCGCCCCGGCGGCGTCGCTCCGCCGCGCCCCGGCCCACAGCTCGAGCCGCAGGCCCGGAGCCTGCCCGACCTCCAGCAGCAGCTCCTGGGCACGGTCGTCCCCGACGCGCACCTGCTCCGGCCCCCGCGCCAGGCCCCACGCACAGCCGCAGCCCAGCAGGTGCTCCGCCTCGTCGCGGAGCAGCGCCAGCAGCTCGTCGTCGGCGAGGGTCGGCCCCACGCCCAGCAGCGCCTGGTACAGCGGCACCCGCCGCACCGCCCGCTCCCGCTCCTGCGCCCGGCGCTGGTCGCGCAGCGCCTTGTGCAGCGCCTCGTGCAGCTCGCGCAGGCGGACCGGCTTGAGCAGGTAGTCCGACGCGCCGAGCTTGAGCGCCTGGGTCGCCGTCTCGATGGTCCCGTAGCCGGTCATCACCACCGTCGCGACGGGCACGGGCCGCTCGACGATGAGCTCGAGCAGCGACATGCCCCCTCGCACCGGCAGGCGCAGGTCGGTGAGCACCACGTCGATCGGCTGGGACTCGAGCACGGCGAGGGCGCGCTCGCCGTCGCCGGCGGTGGTCACCGCCATGCCGCGCGCCGCGAGGTACTCGGCCACCAGCTCGACGATGGACTCCTCGTCGTCGACGACCAGCACGCGGATGGGGGCAGCTCCGTCCATCGCAGAGCGCTATCACGCGGGCGGCGCCGAGCGAGCCGGTGCTACGATGCGGCCGCGGCGGCGCCTGCAGCTCCACGGCGGCCCGTCCCCTCCGGGAGCAGCGCAGACATGGCGAGACGCATCCGCATCGACCGCGGCTTCGAGTCCCGCCTCGAGGAGTTCGAGCAGGCGATCTTCCAGCTCAAGATCGAGTACGACAGGTACTTCAACGGCTTCGAGCGCATCGAGCCCCAGGCCGACCGCGATCGCGCCCGGCGCACCCTGCTCGAGCTGGAGCTGGACTGCCCCAACAACACGGCCCAGGCGCACAAGCTGCGGTCGCTGAAGGCCCGCTTCTCCGCCTACGAGCTGTACTGGCAGCGCAACCTCGTGCAGATCGAGCGGGGCACGCACCCCAAGTTCAAGTTCCGCGCGGGCCTGAAGGAGCGCGAGCGGCTGGCCCACGAGGACGCCGCGCGCAAGGAGGCCGCCGCGCGGGAGCAGCAGGACCGGGCCCGGCGCGAGGACAAGGCGTGGAAGACCATCTTCGACAGCTACCTGGAGGCGCGCCGGTCCTGCGGGCAGTCCACCGAGGTCCCCTTCGAGGCCGTCCGCGACACGCTGAAGAAGCAGGTGGCGGCGATCAAGGAGAAGACCGGCTGCAAGTCGGTCAAGTTCCGCGTCGCCGTCGAGGACGGCAAGGCCAAGGTCAAGGCGATCCCGGTCACCTGAGCGCCCGCCGCCCCCCGGCAAGAGGTCCGATGCCCGACCCCGCACCACCCGGGCGCTGCCCGGCCTGCCTGCTGCCCGCCGCGGCCTGCCTGTGCGCCTGGGTGCCTCGGGTCGAGACCGCCACCCGCTTCGAGGTGATCCGGCACGTGCGCGAGGCCGGAAAGGCCAGCAACAGCGCGCGGGTGGCCCGGCTGGCGATGCCCGCGCTGCGCCTGCACGACTACGGGGCGCCGGGCCCCCGCTTCGACCCGACCCCCCTGCTGGGGCCCGGCACGGCCCTGCTCTTCCCCCCCGAGGACGACGGCAGCAGCCTGCGGGCGGACCCGGCGGCGGTGCGCCGCGTGCTGGTGCTGGACGGGAGCTGGTCGCAGGCTCGGCGCATGGCCCACCGGATCCCCGGCCTGTTCCACCTGCCCCGGCTGGTCCTGCCGCCCCCTGACGCCGATCGCGCCCGCCTGCGCCGCCCCCCGACGGCCCAGGGCATGGCCACGCTCGAGGCCGTCGCCGCCGCGGTCGCGCTGCTGGAGGGCCCCCAGGTGGCGGCGCCGCTGGTCGCCCTGTTCGACCTGCTGGTCGCGCGGGGCCTGGCGCTCCGCGGCCGACCCCTCCCCTCCCCCTGACCCGCCGAGGCCGCGATGGATCGCGCGCACGACCACCTGCTGGACCCCTCCTGGACCTTCCTCAACCACGGCTCCTTCGGGTCCACGCCCCGCGCCCTGCTGGCGCTGCAGTCGCGGTGGCGCGAGGAGATGGAGGCGCAGCCCGTGGCCTTCCTGGCGCGCCGGCTGCCCGGCCTGCTGCAGGCCGAGCGCGCGGCGATCGCGCCCTTCCTGGGCGCGGACCCCGCCGGCCTTGCCTTCGTCCGCAACGCGACGACCGGGGTGGCGGCGGTGCTGCACAGCCTGCACCTGCGCCCCGGCGACGAGCTGCTCACCACCGACCACCGCTACCAGGCCGTGGCGAACGCCCTGGCCGACGTGGCCGCCGCCCGCGGCGCGCGCGTCGTGGAGGCCGCGGTGCCCTTCCCGATCCAGGACCCCGGGCAGGTGCTCCAGGCGGTGTCCGAGGCGATCGGACCGCGCACCCGGCTGGTCGTCGTCGACTGGATCACCTCGCCGACCGCCCTGGTCCTGCCGGTGGCGGCGATCTGCCGGCTCTGCCGCGACCGGGGCGTGCCGATCCTGGTGGACGGCGCCCACAGCCCCGGCCACGTCTCGGTCGACCTCGCGGCGCTCGGCGCCGACTTCTACACCGGGAACCTACACAAGTGGCTGTGCGCCCCCAAGGGCACGGCGGTGCTGTGGGCCGCCGAGGGGTGGCGCGACCGCCTGCACCACCCGGTCCCCAGCCACGGCTGGAGGCAGGGCATGCAGGCCGAGCTCGACTGGACCGGCACCGACGACCCGACGGGCTGGCTGTGCAGCGCGGCGGCCGTGCAGCACCACCGCGACCTGGGCGGCGCCACCTTCCGCGCCGCCAACCACGCCCTGGCCCTGGCCGGGCGCGACCGCCTGTCCGGCCGCCTGGACCTTCAGCCGCCGGCGCCCGACGAGATGCTGGGCTGCATGGCCGCCCTGCCCCTGCCGGCCTCGCCCGCGGACCTGCCGCGGCTGGTCGAGGCCCTGCACCACCAGCGCATCGAGGTGCCGCTGCTGGCCTGGGGAGGCCGGGCCTGGGTCCGCATCTCGGCCTTCGGCACCTACAACCAGCTCGAGCAGTACGATCGCCTGGGCGAGGCGCTGGCGCACGCGCTCTGACCCGGTGGCCATGGCGCCGCGGCCGGGCTCAGCGCCGGGCACCCCCGCTCAGCCGCAGCAGGGCCTGCCGGATGTCGGCCGGCCCCGCGGCGTCCGACAGCCAGGCCACCGGCGCGTAGCGGCCCTCCAGGTTCTTCAGCCGCCGCGGCTCCCCGCCGAAGTCGTAGCTGAACAGCGCCGGCTGGCGGTGGCCCGCCGCCCGCAGGGCCGCCAGGACGTAGGTGCCCTGGTTGTCCTCCAGGAAGCGCCGGGCCCGGCCGCGGTCCCCGGCGAAGCGGTCCGACAGCTCGTCGAGGTCGCCCAGCAGCGCCTCGGCCCGGTCGAAGCGCATGTCCAGGAAGACGACGTCGAAGGGGGCCTCCGCGAGGAGGGCCAGGGCCTGGGGACCGTCGCCGGCGCGCGTGAACGCGAAGTCCGCGGCCAGGAAGCGGTCCAGGTTGGTGATGTACTCGTGGCCGTCCTCGACGACCAGGACCCGGGGGCGGCGGTCGCCCTCGACGGTGACGGGATCGCTCACTCTTCCTCTCCTTGCTCGGCGCGGGGAAGGCGGACCACGACGGCCTTGGTCCAGGTCAGCGCCGCCAGGCCCTGGGGGACCGCGACGTGGATGCTGCCGTCGTGGCGCGTGATCAGGTCCACCGCCAGGCCCAGGCCCCGCCCGATGCCGCGGCCGCGGATCATCGCGTCGGTCAGGCGACCCGGCGCGTTGTCGCGCAGCTCGACCACGACGTGCTCCAGGCCGGTGATCGGGTCGTCCTCGGCGCGCAGCGACAGGCCGACCCGCCGGCTGCCGGGGCCCAGGCCCTCGATCACCGCCCGGTAGGCGTTGCGCAGCAGGTTGGCGACGATGTCCTCCAGGTCGCCGCGGAAGACGCGCACCGGCAGGGCCTCGGGTGGCGCCTCCACCTCCAGGGCCGGCAGGTCCTCGGCCGCCAGCAGGGGCTCGGCGCGCACCCGCTCGTCGACCGCGCGCAGCAGCTCTCCGTCCAGCGACAGGGTTCCCATCTGGCGTACCAGCACGCCCAGCGCCCGGTAGCCCTCGTCGTTCAGGCGGGCGGAGAGCTGCCGCAGCTCGGCCGGCACGGCCCGCCCGGCCCGCTCGGGGCGCCGCAGCACCGGGGCCAGCGCCCGCAGCCGGCGCATCGCCCCCCACATCGGGGCCAGCACCGGGTCCCGCCGCCGCAGGTCCAGCCGGACGCCGTGGCGCCGCCCCAGCCCCTCGATGCTGCGCAGGTAGCCCTCGAAGCGCGCCACCACGCCGTCGCGACCCTCGCCCCGGCGGCCGTCCCCGTACAGGCGCGAGGCCGCCCAGCGCACCGCGTGGTGGTCCCCGTTCTCCAGCGCCCACGCGACCTCGTCGAGCAGGGTCGTGTTGTGCTTGAGCACCTCGTGCCGGATGGCGGACAGCAGGCGGGCCAGGTCGTGGGAGGCCTCGGGCGCCTGGGCGACCAGGTCGGCCAGGGGGCGGCCGGTCCGGCGCCGCACCAGGAGCCCGCCCACCGCGCCCGTCACCAGCGTCGCCCCGCCGACGCCGACCGCCTGCAGCAGGCGGATCCGGCGCTCGACCTGCGCGGCCAGGGCCGAGGCGGCCTCGTGGCTGATCCCGCCGGTGGAGGTGGCGAAGTACTGGTCGAGGTGCCGCCGCGCGTCGAGGAGGTGGTGCTCCTGCCAGGCCAGCTCGGCCAAGAGGTACCAGGCGTCCTCGGCCCCGCCGGCGGCCGCCTCGGCCAGCAGCGCCTGCGCCCCGTCCAGGTCCCCCTCCTGGCGGCGCCGCTGGCCCAGGTTCAGCTTGACCAGGGGCTGCGCGGGATCCGCCCGCAGCGAGGCCTCCCACGAGGCGAGGGCCGCCTGGCTGTCGCCGGCCTGCATGTGCAGCGCGGCCTGGAGGTTGAGCGCGGCGGCCCAGTCCGGCGCCAGCGCCAGCGCCTGGTCCAGCTCGACCCGGCACGCGGCCAGGTCACCCTGGTCCCAGTAGACCCGCGCGATGCGGTAGCGGTCGACCGCCTCGGCCGGCAGGTCGGGCGGCGCCTCGGGGCGGCCGGGGATCTCGGCGGGCGCCGGCGCGGCCCGCTGCAGGTCGGCCAGGGCCCGCCGGGCCTCGTCGGCGAAGGGGCCGTCGGGCGCGCCGGCCAGGTAGGCCTCGTAGGCGTCGACGGCGCCGTCCCAGTCCCCCTGCTGCTGGCGCACCCGGCCCTGGCGGAAGCGCAGCTCGGCCCAGGTCGGGCGGAGGGCCAGGGCCCGGGACAGCAGCTCGTCGGCCTCGCGGTGGCGCCGCCCGGCGTAGCGGTCGGCCAGCAACAGGCCCAGCCGCGCGTGCCAGGTGGCCTCCTCCGGCGCCAGCGCCGCCGCCCAGGCGTAGGCCCGCTCGGCCTCGTCGACCCGGTCGAGCAGCACGTGCACGTCGCCCAGCGCGCCCCAGGCCTCCGGCGAGCGCGGCGCGACCTGCACCACCTCCCGCACCTCGGCCAGCGCCGGCTCGAGCTGCCCCCGCGCCGCGCGGCGCCGCGCCCGCTCCAGGCGATCCCGGTGCGCCGCCGACAGGGGCTGGCTGGCGCCCACGCTCAGCTCGCGG